>CAYUTO010000003.1:0-176617 GCA_964447765.1 uncultured Gammaproteobacteria bacterium
CACCAAGTCAACAAGAGTAACTTCTCTATCCTACACCTCGTCCTCAGTAGTGTCTTCAGGCATCAAGTCTATTTTGGATTTGGTTCGACCACCTGCTCGCTTTCGCTCTGGACGAATATCTTCAATTTCAATATCAGTCATGGTTACTTTCCCATGTATAATTGCTCCAGATTCTACTTCCAAAACTCTGCAATAAATATCACCGAGCACACGCGCGCTCTCCGTAAGCTGGAGTTTTTCTTCTACTCGCATGTTTCCTTTTACTTCTCCCGCAACGAGTGCATCACTTGCTTTTACATTGGCAAGAATTTTGGCCCCTTCTTCAACGGTCAGAAGTCTACCGGTCTGTACATTTCCTGATACGGTACCTTTTACGAGAATATTTCCTTCTGATGAAAAGTCACCTTCCACGACGACCGACGGACCGACAACGGTCTCGATCTCATCTGCTTGAACACGAGTAGTATTCACTGGTTGTGGCATAGGCGTATCTGAAGAATTTTTAAACATAGGTACACATTAAAGTTAAAGACGATTGAGGTAGTATATACAAATTTCACGTGTTTCGCAAGAATTATGAATTCTCCTGCTTTTCTGGAATCCAGAAGCCGAATTCACTTCCCTTACCGATTCCTTGACTGTGTGCCCACACGTGCCCTCGATGAGCTTCAATAAACATACGGCACACGTAGATACCTAATCCAGTACCATTCACATTGGTTCCTTTTACATTTACTCCCCGATAAAACTTCTGAAAAAAATTAGCTTCATCACTTTGACCGAATCCTAACCCATTGTCTTTTACCCGTACCGTAACACCATCGTTTTCAATCTCCAATGATACTAGGATTTCTTTGCCAGCAGTACCGTACTTGATCGCATTATCAATATAATTAAACACTACATTTCTAATTTTTTCTGAATCCATACTCACATTCCCTACTGCATTCAGATTTTTGAATACAATCGATAATCCAGCTTCGGCGGCTCGAGGTTGTAATTCTTTCACCACATCTTCCACAAGCGCTCCCATATCTACTTTCTCAAACGCAAACTTTGTTCTCCCTTGCTCAATGCGAGTGATGTCCAAAAATTCATCAACCAACTTCACCAAACGCTCGTTGCTCACGTCCATATCATGTAATACGCTTCCCAACTTTTTACTAGGTTTTCCATATGCCCCATCTTCGATAAGCTCAATATACCCTTTGATAATTGAAAGTGGGGTGCGAAGCTGATGTGACGCGATTGAGAGGAATTCGGTTTTCTGTTTATCAAGTTCTTTCAATCTAATATTTGCTTTTTCAAGTGAATTTGCAAGCGATAGAATTTCTTCTTTACGCTTAAACTCTCTATAAATTCCCCGTATAAGTGCCGTTCCTGCAACTGCAGTGAATACAAAAGTAATCGCTGTAATAAGCCTTGGAACATGACTTGTCTGAAAAAAGATAAGCGCAATTTGAGCAAGCAATAATCCCCCTACCAAAAGTACCGAACCTGCAAGCTTAATATTAAATGTTTGATAACGAACAATTCCATAACCTAATAGTGCGGTAAAAATTGGGACAGAAAATAGTCCTATTTGAGCAAAATTCCAATTTTCAGTAAAGCTGCTTACAATATTTCCCCATGCAAAAGCAACTAAAAAGAATACAATACTTGTTGCCAATAAACCGATCTCACGTTTTTTTACTCTATCTTTTTCTTTGTGTATCCACTTTATTGCAAGCACTAACAGTACTACAGTATAGAAAATTTCAAGCGGATACGTGTAGTAGACAGAAATAAAACCCTCCACACTTAAGCATGTCGCCAAATCAAAGCCTGGCAATGAATAGGCAGTCGGTACTGCAAGCGCTATCGGTAAGTAGGGTACGAGAAAGAAAATTTTATTTCTAAGTTTTACATTTTGTTTTTTAATAGTTACATAAAAAAGATACAACCCCCCAAGATACACCAATGGTTCAAAGAGGATGGTAAGCGACCACGTAAACATTATTACGTCACTACTGTTCGCAGCCCAGAATATAACACTTGCAAATACCCACAGAAAAAAGAAAAACAATGTTAAAAACAATATTCTATTCTGCAATGCTTTTCTATTAGAAATAATTACAAAAAGACCTACCAGTAATGCTGCACCCATTGCTATAAAATGAGCGTAATAAATCAACGGCGGTACGTTACTTGAGAATAGTAGAAGATACGGGGTAGGGTAGTCGCAAAAGACAGGAGGAATCATAGATCACGACAAAGATCTTGTAAGTATTTTGATAATTTTGGTTTTAAACTACGTTTTTGCTGATGCGTCAACATGGAAAATGAAGGAATTTTGTGATTTTTCTTTTTTTCTTTACAACCACACCAAATAGTCTTTTCAACTGCCACATCAGACCATTGAAATTCAGTCATATAATAACCGAATGTTATCTCTTGTCCCTTTTTAATAGGCTTCATTGCCACCCAATCAGGAAAACCATCAGCGCGGGTCACCACCTTACAATTAGGAGCACAAGAATGGTTCATGTATTTTCCAGTCCATTTCTCAGGAACAAAATGATGTTCCAAGCCTAGCTGTGCAGAAAAATGTGATGTCTGATGATCGATTATTCTTCCGATTCCTTTTACGATTACTTCACCTGGTTTAAAATTTCTCAGAGCAAAATAAGCTTTACCGTACCCTTTTGGACTATCTCCACAAGAAATATTTGTTTTATTGTGTCTAATAATACTATTTCGTGTTTCGTTCATATGCTATGTTTTTAAAACTTAATTTTTATTTTTAATATTATTCTTTCGAGGCCACCATAATGCGATAGTGATAATCAAATTAATCACCACTAAGTACACTGGGTAACTTGCTATTGCAAATGTCCAAGGCTTTACTGCAAATAGGTTCACAATATTCGCAGAACTTTCCAATGTCCAAGCCTTACGGTCCTCTCCTGAAGGATCCTTGATCGATTTCATTATTGTCGGTATCAACGCAAAAAAATCTACAATTAGATTGGCGATTAGTCCCACAAGTGCCGAATTGAATATCCACCACAACAACAAACTTACCACTACTCCAGCAATACACCATCGATCGAGAGGATCCCACCCACCTTCTCCATATTTTATAGAGAACAAAGAGATAATTAACGGCCCTACAAAATATGAAAGCGCGACCCACATGGTCTCTCTAGCCCCAGATAGATAGTAACTAATAGCTAAGCCTAACCCAATTACAGTAAGAGTCATCCAGGTCATCCGGTTTGGACGACAGGTGCCACGCACCATACTCACCGTATATGAGAGGTATGCAACAAAAGACATTACCCCTGCGACAATTCCTATTATTTGTTCAAAGCCCATACTTTTTCTATACTTAATTTTATAAATCTTCCGTCATTTCATCGCTCATTGTTTCCTCAAGAGGAACAACATAATAATCATGACGAATATAAATACGGTAATACGTCAACCCTATTATCACCGTTAAGAAAAGAAAAAGATACGGGATAACACTTCGATTTGTTTTTTCTAAAGGTTGATTTTGCTGCATAGATTTTTTTCAATGGTGAGTATACCTTTTTTTAACAAAAATTTGAAGTATCACAAAAAAATAACCATTGTACTGGTTATTTTTTGAAACGATACACGACCACACTTCCAAACATGATTGTCGACATTGCTGCAGAGAGCATGCAATATGGACAAATAGTGTATAGGACGAATAGTTGTAGGTAGACGAGGTAGAGGCTAGTCAAAAATCCAAAAGAAATAATTCCCTGCAACGCGTACCACAGACGAGCATCGCGGAGCTTATGGAGCCACAATAGGAGAAAGAAAATAGTCGTGTAGTAGAGAAGCCCTAGATAGGCCAAGGGAATTCCCCATACTTTCGAGTACATACTCTCGAGAACGATATTACAGCTTCCCGCTGCCCCTACAATACAATCCACTGATCCACCCCCGAATGCTGCAAGCACATGCTCCACTGATAAATAGCTCGCATCAATAAATCCAATTGATGCACATACCAGAATCAGGCGAAATAGCCATGTTGGTATATGAATCCCCTGAATATTACTAAGTATTTTTTTAATATATAAAAACATAATTCTATTACATGTGTTCAACAGTCTCAATGCCTAGAAGATCAAACCCACGTTCCATAGTATGGACTACTTTTTCAATTAGTGCAAGCCTGAATTCTTGAGTTGGTTCGGGCGCATTAAGCACTGGGCACTCATGATAAAAATGATTTGCAGCTTGAGATAACTCGAACAAATACTGTGCAATATGCGATGGGTCTCTTTTTTCTATTGCCAAAAGCAATGCAGCATCAAACTCACCCAAGCTTACAATCAGTTCCCGCTCAGCAGACTGCATGACTTCAGGAATATATAGCTCTTCTCCATGACCTGTCAGCGCAGTTTTACCCAAAATACTCTTGAATCGAGCTACAATATAGAGAAGGTATGGGCCACTGTCTCCCGAGGTCGATACTGATTCCTGCATATCAAAGACAATATCATTTACTCTACCTGTTTTCAAAAATGCATATTTCACCGCACCCATCGAGACTTTTTCAACCGTACTCGCTTTTTCTTCTTTGGAAAGCTTTGCTTTGATTTCACTTGTCTCCATGTGCTCTCGAATACTCTCTTTTACTTCCCCAATCAGATCCTCGGCAGTCACCACATTTCCCGTTCGGGAACTCATTTTACCGCCTTTCAGAGTGACCCAACCATAAGGTAGATGAAATTCTTTTCCTGTACTTTCTGGAAGAGTAGACTCAAGTGCTTTGAACACTACTTTCAGATAATCTGCCTGTTCCGGTCCAATCACATGATAAATCGCATCTGGATGGAATTCAGAAAAATGCTTTTCGGCAAGTGCCAAATCTTTGGCTTCATATACCGGATAACCCTTGCTATTCAAAAATACTCGATCATGCAAATCATGATCACTACCTTTAAATATAATTGCTCCCTGACTTTTTTCAAATATACTTTTTTCCAAACCTTCTCCTACGATTTCGGTAGCGCGTTCAAACATTTCTGATTCAAAATAATATCGATCAAAGGTGATACCAAGCTCGTTATAGATACTTTCTAAATATTCCAGACTCCATGCACGAGTAGTGTCGTACACATCTTTGATTGCACTACTCTTTTCATATACCATCTCATTATATTTTTTTACCTCTTCTTGAACGCTCTCACTTTTTTCAAACTCAGTCGCGCCATATGCATACACTTTGCCAATGAATTTCATACGCTCTGATAATGGAGCGCTTGTAATTACCTCGTATTCATCCTTCATTTTTTCAATTCCCCAGAGACATTTTGCAATATGCATTCCAACGTCTCCACCATAGGTGGTACGTATTACTCGATATCCTGCATATTCATGGAGGCGAACCAATGATTCTCCGAGAATTGCATTGCGCAGATGTCCAATATGAAAAGCTTTGTGAGTATTTGCGCAAATAAACTCAATAATAATAGTTCCTTTGGAATCAGAAACTTTTGGTTTGATATGACTTACCAAATTAAGCACGATCCGTGCTAATTCTTTGTCATTCAAGAAAAAATTAACGTATGGACCAAATGCCTCTGCTCGTTCTACGAGGGTATCTTCGGTTTCTGCATTAAACTTCTCTGCGAGCAGCTTTGCAGCTTCGGCAGGATTTAGTTTATGTTCTTTTGCATACTGAAAAACAGGGAAAGCAACGTCACCCATTTCTTTTTTTGGCGGAGTAGTGAGGATAATACCCGCTTCATCTATTTGAATAGCTTCAAGAAGACCTGCAATGTGGTCTCGTACGTACTGAATCATACAATTTTCACAAAAAATCTTTTGCCTTTTTGAATTACATCACCTGGACTACACACTTCTTCGTATGACGTTACTTTTTTATCATTAATTTTTACTCCCCCGCCCTCAATCGTTCTTCTGGCATCACTCGTGCTCGTTGCAAATTTTGCGTCTTTGAGAACGGTGATAATATCATACGCAGTGGGTTTTAATTCGGGAATGTCTGTCGGGATTTCTTTTTTGGCAAATGTCGCAACGAAGTATTCTTCAGCTTTAGTAGCCTCCAACTCTCCATGATAGAAACGAACCAATTCCACTCCTAACTTCACTTTGAAATCTCGTGGATTCCCGCCTTTTTTCATTTCCTTGGAATAGCTGGTAACTATTTCCAATGGCACCCGAGTCATGTAGGTAAAATAAGGAATAATGAGATCATCAGGAATACTCATGATTTTACCAAACATGTCATTTGGAGTGTCAGTCAGATTCACCGTATTACCCCAGCTTGAACTCATTTTTCTCCCATCAGTACCCGCCACCAACGGATTCATCATAATATCTTGAGGCTGTTGTTTGTACTTCTCCTGAAGTGTTCGCCCTGCAAGCAAATTAAACCGCTGATCAGTACCGCCTAGTTCTACATCAGATTTTACTGCCACTGAATCATACCCCTGCATAAGTGGGTAGAGCATTTCGTGAAGTGAAACACGAGTTCCTGCATCAAGTCGACGACGAATATTGTCGCGCGCAATAAATTCTGCGACTGAAAACGCACTAGCCTGTTCTCCCAGTTCATTATAATCTACTTTTGATAACCACTTACTGTTATAGTGGACCTCCGCTTTTTTGATATCAATAATTTTTCCTGCTTGTTCTACATAACTTCTCATGTTCTTTTTTACCTGTTCTCTCTCAAGCATCGGTCGTTCACTATCTTTATCTGAAGTGTCCCCAATAATTCCCGTAAAATCACCTACAATAAATACAAGTTGATGTCCGAGTTCCTGAAAATCCCGCATTTTGAGTAAGGGAATCGATCGACCTAAATGAAGACTAGGACTCGTCGGATCAATACCTAATTTCACCCGGAGTTTTTCACCAGATTCAAGACGTTTTTTCAAATGATTTTTATCAATCACACTCTCCACTCCTCGCGAGAGTAATTCTTCAATTTTTTTCTTGTCGGTTGAAACTTTCATAATGCAGAAACTATAACAGTCGCAATAGTTAAAATCAAGCTACGCTATACTCCATTATGATGGAGCTTCACATTTGGTCTTCTCAGCAAGTTGTACAAATGATTGCTGTCCAGTCACCATCGTTCCATCAGAAAATTTCCAGGTCGGATATGATTGTATACCCGCATCATTACACACTTTCATTTGTGATTTGCTTGGAGTCGAACATTCGGTATACGGAAGAAGTCTTGCTGATTTTCCAAACATTGCTTTCTGTGACTGGCAATGAGGGCACCAAAAAGCGCCGTAAAATATTGCTCCGCTATCTTTGATACATGAGGCGAATGTATCAAATTCACCAGGTTGATTCTTTTTGTGTATTGAAAGTCCAATAATACCTGCAAGAATAAGAATTGCCGCAGCCCACCACATGAGATTCTGTTTTTTCTTGTCCATAGAATTTGAAAATCAAGATTAAAGATTGAATGATTTTAATTGACTCTGTAATGTTTGTAACTTTTGTTTACCTTCTTCCAGTTTTTGCTGCTCTTTCTCTACCACTGCCTGTGGCGCATTCTGAACAAACTCTTTATTCGACAATTTCTTTTCCATCTGGATCACATAGGGCTCCACACTCGCAATCTCTTTTTCAATTCGTGCTTTTTCTTTTGTCGTATCAATTGCACTACTCAAATCTATATCCACCTCTATTCCCGATTCCGTAAATGAAACCGCTTTTTCAATTTTTTCATGTGTAATTGTTTCAAGCCCTGCTAATCGAGTGAATACTGGAATATATTCTGTAAGCATATTTGTTACATCTTTTGTTCTCATGCTTACCACAATTTTCTTTGCTGGCTCTATTTTGTATTCCGTACGAATTGAACGAATCTTGGTAATAACATTTCGAAGAGTAATATCAATGAATACAACATTACCCGTCTCTTTCTTACCTTTTTCAGCTTTTGGATATTCTTCCATCATGAGGGAAGGTCCATCGTATATTTCTTGCCATACTTGTTCTGTGACAAATGGCATGAAGGGGTGCCAGAGTTTGAGAATAGTATTCAAAATGTAATTCAAAATTTCACTCTTCTCGCCTTCTACTTTTGCAATTTCGAGATACCAGTCAGCAAGCTCTCCCCACGTAAAGTCTCGCAATGTTTCACCCGCAAGTGAAAACTGATATGAAGTAAACGATTCATTCATTTGCAGAACAACAGCATTTAATTTCCACAAAATCCATTCATCTGCCGCAGTTTGTGCTTTTGGTTTTTTAACATCTTTACGAGGACTCTCGATATTCAATAGCATGAAGCGACTAATATTCCACAATTTATTCGTAAAATTTCTGAAGCCTGCAATTTTTTCTTCCGATAATCGCATATCATTTCCCGGTGTACCACCAATGAGAAGTGAAAGACGTGTCGCATCAGTCCCATATTTCTGAATCATGTCCAAGGGATCAATAATATTACCGAGAGACTTACTCATTTTTCTACCCTCTTCATCACGAACAAGCCCATGTAGATAGACTGTTTTGAATGGCACTTCTCCTAACGCATAGGTACTCATGAGAATCATACGCGCGACCCAAAAGAATAGAATGTCATACCCCGTTTCAAGGACTGAGGTGGGGTGAAATTTCTTAAGATCATCTGTTTCTTTGGGCCAACCAAGAGTAGAAAATGTCCACGAACCTGAAGAAAACCAGGTGTCGAGAGTGTCTGGATCTTGAGTCCACTCACTACCCTCTGGTTTCGTACCAACTGTTATTTCATCACCCTTGTACCACACCGGAATCTGATGTCCGTACCAAATCTGGCGACTGATGTTCCAGTCACGCAAATTATCAATCCAATGGAAGTAGGTTTTATCAAATCGCTCAGGAATGATTTTTATATCTCCAGTCTTAACTACCGTTTGCATCAACTGTTTCAAAGTAACTAACTGTCCTTTTTTAATTGTCTTTAAATTTGAATCTTTAATCTTAAATTTTTTATTCACCTCAATGAACCATTGAGTTTTTGGTAATGGTTCTACTACATCACCAAAGCGATCACTTGTTCCCACGTTCTGCATTGTATCTTCAGCTTTTTCAAGAAGTCCTGACTTTTCAAGCCAAACGACCACTTTTTTTCGAGCTTCTTCAATAGTCAAACCTGTATATTCTTTTCCAGCATTATCGGTCATATTTCCATCCTCACCAATAACCTGAATCAAACCAATATCTTTGTTTTTCTGATAGATTTCAAAATCAGTCTGACTATGCGCTGGCGTGACTCCGAGAGCTCCCGTACCAAAAGTATCATCGACTCCCTCGTCTCCAATTACTTTTAATTTCAAAATATGCCCCGTTTGCCCGAAGTTTGTAATCGTAAATTCTTTACCAATATATTTTTTCCATTTTCCTTTTGGATGTACGGCGATTGCCGTATCCCCCAGTTTGGTTTCAGGTCGAGTGGTTGCAATCGTAATCGGACATTCGGGTCCGTATGTGAAGTAATACAATTTTCCTGGTCGTTCAACATGAACGAGCTCATCATCGCTGCAGGTCGACTGTCCTTTGACCGACCAATTGATTACACGATAGCCCCGATAAATAAGTCCGTCGTCATACATCATTTTGAATAATGTATTCACAGCTGTATTACGTGATTTATCGAGTGTAAAGGCTTCACGTGACCAATCAAGTGATGCTCCCATCTTTTTTGCCTGATTTACAATCGTATCATGTGACTCGCTTGCAAATTTTTCAACATGCTCCAAAAACTTTTCACGACCAAGCTCAGTTTTTGGTTTTTTCATTCCGCCTTCAATCAACATTTTTTCCACCTTTGATTCAGTTGCAACAGCTGCATGATCCGTACCTGGGATCCAGACCGTCCGATCACCCTTCATGCGATGGTAACGTGCCATCACATCTTGTACTGCCAACATGACAGCATGACCCATATGGAGGGTTCCAGTCACGTTTGGAGGGGGCAAGACCATGCTAAAAGACTCCCTCTTAGCATCATCCTTCACCCACTCTGGAATGCTCTCAGGCGCAAAAAAACCGCCTTTTTCCCAGCGTGTATAGATCGCATCTTCATATGTATGTGGTTCGTAAGCTTTGGGCAGTTCTCGTGCTGACATAGGTAGACAAATTCAACAATATACCTAAAATTCTATCCTAAACCTCACAATTTAGCAAGAATTAGGCTAATTTTCGCCAAAATAACCCATTTTCATACATCAAGAAATGCGAAAAAGCCCATGGTTGACAATAATTTCAGTCTTTGATATACTCTCTTATCCCCTTTTTACCCATAATAGAAGCTTGGATAAAAGGGGCTATTATTAGTTATATTGTCAGGATGTCGGTGCTATACTGTAGGTATAGAGCTAACTTACCTACACAGAACATAGTATGGGATTATATGTTATACAACAGGTAATCCGAACGCTTGAAGATAAAAAGAATGTCCTCATTACTTTTAAAAAAGATTCTCACGGAGACGCGATTGCATCGTCTCTTGCATTGAAACTTTTCCTCGAGCAACTCGGCAAAAAAGTCCACATTGCATGTGACGGTTTTGTGTTGCCCGACCGATTCACTTTTGTTTCTGGTTCCACCTCCATATCTTCTTCTCTCGGTAGTCTCCACCAATTTGTAATCACGATGGATATTTCAAAAAATGGACTCTCCAATCTTAAGTATGAAGTGAAGGATGAGAAATTAAAACTCTTCATCACTCCAAAAAATGGATTCTATGGAAAAGACTTGATCCGCACCTCACAAACTGAATTCAAATATGATGCGATCATTGTTCTCGATACCCCTACCCTTCCAGCATTGGGCAGTATGTATACACACAATGAAGAATTTTTCTTCAAAACTCCGATTATTAATATTGACCACAAGAATTCAAATGAACTTTTTGGACATATCAATCTAATAGAGCTGCCCGCAAGCACCATATCTGAAATAGTATATGAACTATTGAATGTATATAAACCTGAGCTTATCAATGCAGACATTGCCCAGGCCCTTCTTACCGGAATTATCGCAGGCACTAATAGCTTTAAAGATAAAAAAGTTCGCCCCTATACCCTCACGGTTGCAGGCAAACTCGTAGAGTTAGGTGCCAATCGAGGATATATTATTGAGCAATTGTTCCAGACCAAATCAATAGGAACGTTTAAACTCTGGGGCGCTGCACTCTCACATATTACCTATGACGCAGCACATGGTATTGTGTCGACCACGATTACACGTGATGATTTTGTCCGTGCGAATGCCGAAGTTGAAGACCTCTCAATGATTATCAATGAGCTTATCGCATTTTCACCTGACGCACGAATTATTATAGTGCTCTATGAAAATCCAAAAGAAACAAATGGCGCGGTTCATGGAATGCTCAAAATTATTCCCAATTTCCATGCCACTGAAATCATGAAAAAGTATGAAGCAGTAGGTGATGAAGATGACACAACGTTTAGTGTATCAGGCACTCCACTCAAAGAAGTAGAAGAGCAAATTATCAGACACTTAAAAGAAGTCACCACCCAATAAAACATCCTCGATCTATCGAGGATGTTTTTTGTTATATGGTCTTATATGCAGTAATCATTTCTTGATACACTTTTTCCATTCTTTTCACCACGCCTGGGTTTTCCAAATAGGTATTTATTTTTTCTTCAATTAAAGACACAAGATTATTTTCTACACCTAGCTCTGTCCACAGACTCGCAACCTCTTTTGGAGTAAGGCTCTTTTTATCTTTGTAGAGTCGTTGAATTATTTGGTTAAACTTTGTTACATCTTCGAGTCGTTCACTATTTGGGTTTTCCACATATTCCAGAAGAGGTAGATATGGCTGTATATCAAATTCCTTCATCACTAGAATTTCCTGCAACCCCTTCAATGCTGATACTCGTATCCACCACTCACTCTTCCCACCTCCATGCTCGACACCTTCTAAACAATCAGGGAAAATCTGGTGAAATAATGTATTCTGCACTTTGTCGCATAACGCATGCACTGACCAGCCTTTTTTGAAATCGGTTGTAAGAAACTCTTGTGAGAGAAGTTCTTCAAAATGAGTTTTTTCTCTATCAATCCCTGAAATATAGCGACTATCAGGATACGATGTACCCGCCACATACGCAGCAATATTTTTAATATCGTATACATCTTTTATATCGAGAGCGAATTTTATGTGAGTTGCGGCAAGTGCCATATTAGAACTTACACTTATACCAAACTTCTTCCCGTCATTTCTTTTGGCTGTTCAATACCAAGAATTGAGAGTACGGTGGGAGCAACATCAGCCAAGATTCCAACGGGGTGCATGAGACTCAAATCTCCTTCTGGAGGGTCTCCGGTAGGCCCCGCCCTACCCTGGAATTCATTACCAATAATCAGAAATGGCACTGGATTATTACTATGCTCTTTGTCCTGTTCGCCTGTTTTCAAATTAATAACTTCTTCGGCATTTCCATGATCTGCAGTAATCAAAAGCACCCCACCTTTTGCTTCGACATATTCGGCGATTTTTCCTAAATTTTTATCAATGGTTTCGCATCCTTTGATAGTAGCATCTACATTCCCCGTATGCCCCACCATATCAGCATTTGCAAAGTTCGCCAAAATCACATCATATTTATCAGACTCAATCGCTTGAATTATTTTTTTGGTTACTTCTGCCGCAGACATTTCTGGTGCTTTATCATATGAAGAAACATTAGGAGAAGGGACAATCGCCCGATCCTCACCAACAAACGGCTCTTCCACCGTACCATTCAAGAAAAAAGTGATATGCGCGTATTTTTCGGTTTCTGCAACATGAAATTGAGTAAGCCCCTGCTTGCTTATCACTTCAGCAAGACAATTGTGCACCACAATTGGTGGATATGCTACTACGACTGGAATTTCTTTTTCATATTCAGTCAGAGTGACAAACAATAAATCGGTGAGATATTCACGTTTGAATTTATCAAATCCAGGCAAGACAAAAGCTTTCGTTAATTGTCGTGCTCGATCAGGTCGAAAATTGAAAAAAATTACCGCATCACCTTTTGCAACTCGTGCCGTAGGCTTTCCTTCTTTTCCAATCACCGTTGGTATAAATTCTTCATCAAATACTTGCTTCTCATACGAAGCCTCGATTGCATCAAGCGGATGTTTGCTGTAGGTCTCTGAAATTCCTTCGACCATGGCACGATATGCACGCTCAATACGATCCCATCGGTTGTCACGGTCCATTGCATAATAGCGACCAGACAACGACGCAATTTCTCCCACTCCAATTTTTTTCATTTTTTCTTCGAGTTTAGCAACAAAATCTTTTGCACTATTATAAATAGTATCTCTCCCGTCGAGAATCACATGTACAAACACATTCTTAATTTTATTTTTCTTTGCAAATTCAAGGAGGGAGTACAGGTGATCCTGACTTGCATGCACGTTTCCCGGACTCACCAACCCAATCAAATGCAGTGATGATTTATGAGTCGCCACGTGCTCTTTTGCCGATAAGAATGCTTTATTTTGAAAAAAACTACCGTCCACAATAGTCTTATTAATGCGAGGAAATGTCTGATAATACACGCGTCCCGCTCCGATATTCAAATGTCCTACTTCTGAATTTCCCATTTCTCCATAGGAAAGTCCCACTTCATTTCCAGAAGCATAGAGTGACATTGCAGGATATTCTCGTATAAAACGATCCATATTGGGAGTCTCTGCGCGTTCAATCGCATTACCCTCACTTGCAGGTGCTACTCCCCACCCATCGAGAACGGCAAGTACTACTGGTTTTGGTCGAGCCATACATTTAGAATAAAGGTTTACCAGTCATTTCTTTTGGCTGCTTACCCCCGACCATTTTAATAATCGTTGGTGCCACATCAGCTAGTATCCCATCTTGTAACTTTTTTCCTTTTAATCCGTTACGAATCACTATACAAGGCACTGGATTCAAGTTGTGCTCAGTATCTATCTCTCCTGTTTTCAAATTTTTCATTTCTTCGGCGTTTCCATGGTCTGCGACAATTAACGCTTGCCCACCTTTCGCGAGCGCTGCTGCGACCACTTCTCCTACATGAGCATCCATCACACTAACACCTTTTTTTGCTGCCTTCAGATTTCCGGTATGTCCTATCATGTCAGCATTAGCATAATTGATACAATAAAACTGATACTTATCACTCTTCATTAATGCTAATACTTTTTTGGTGATTTCTTTTGCTGACATTTCAGGCTTAGTATCATGATGTGCAACTGTTTTTGATTCTATTTTAATCCAATCTTCACCATTGACCGGCTCCGAATAGCCCCCATTAATAAAATAGGTCACATGAGCATATTTCTCAGATTCTGCGATATATACTTGTGTAAAATCTGAAAGAGCCAAGGGAAGCGTATTATAGACTTCAGGTGAGGGAAACACGGTGAGGATACGCTCCAGATCAGGTCCAAAATCGGTAAGCGCTACAAATCTGATATTTTTAGGAACTTTTACTCTTTTGAAAGACCCCGGATTTCGTTTATTAAAATCATCTTGAACAAATGCTTTGGTAATCTGACGAGCCCGGTCTGACCTCGCATTAAAAAATATAACCACGTCATGATCAGCAATCGAAGCTACGGGTTTTCCTTTTTCATCCACCACGATCGAGGGAGTAATAAATTCATCAGTCTCTCCCCGATTATATGCCTGCTCGAGCGCTTCTTCGGCACTCCTCACTTTGTGCCCCATGCCCATGACCATTGCTTCATACGCGGCTTCGGTCCGGTCCCATATTTTATTTCGATCCATACCATACAATCTTCCCATGATGGTTGCAATCTTTTCAGTATGCAGCATATGCCCCCGCAATTCATGGAGATAGTTGGCAGCAGCATGTGGTCCTGAGTCTCGACCATCAGTAAACAGATGCAAATATACTCGTTCAATTCCTTCTCTACGGCAGAGCTCAAGAAGTGCATAGACATGCTCGGGATACGAATGCGCACTATTACCATCAGTCAGGAGTCCCATGAGGTGCACTGCTGATTTGTATTTTTTAACATGGAATAATGCTTGCTTGAATGCTTCATTTTTGAAGAAAGTTCCATCATGAATCGAATCTGAAATACACACTAAATCCTGCTTCACAATTCTTCCCGCTCCAATATTCAAATGCCCTGCCTCAGAATTTCCAATCTGTCCCGGAAAAAGCCCTACATGCTCGCCAAAAGTTTTCAACTTTGAAGTAGGATATTTTTTCATATACCCAAAAATATTGGGTGCAGTTTTTGACGTAATTGCATTCCCTTCATTTTTTTCAGGCGCAACACCAAAACCATCAAGAATAATGAGTACGGTGGGAGATGGTGTTGTGATCAAAGATTTTTTTTGTTTTTTAATTGGCATACGTTTTTGATGTCTGACAAATTATTCTAATTGGACCAGACGCTCTAAATTAGAGCAATTACAATAATTTTATAGTCCAAGCTCTTCTTCAATCTCCATCAGGCGATTATACTTTTCTACTCGTTCTGAACGCGAGAGTGAGCCAGTTTTTATAAACTCGGCATTTACGGCAACTGCGAGATCTGCGATAAAAGTATCGACTGTTTCGCCAGACCGATGTGAGACCGCGATTTTATACTTATGCGCACGGGCGAGTTCGATTGCATCTATTGTCTCTGAGAGTGATCCGATTTGATTCACCTTGATTAATACTGCATTTGCAACACCTTCTTCAATCCCCTGCTTAATCCGAATCGTATTGGTTACAAATAAATCATCCCCGACTAATGATACTTTTGACCCAAGTTTCTTGGTAAGAATTTTCCAGTTTTTCCAATCATCTTCAGCGAGTCCATCTTCGAGGAATAATATGGGGTAATGACGCACCCATGATTCGAGCGTTTGTATTACAACTTCAGGACCTACGGGATTTTTTGGGCCATCCAGATAATATTTTCCTCCTCTGAAAAATTCAGATGACGCAACGTCCATTCCAATAAAGACCTGTTTTCCTGGTGTGTACCCAGCACTCTGTATAGCCTTAATAACAAGCTGAATTGCCCGTTCATTATTCGGTAAATTGGGAGCAAATCCTCCTTCGTCTCCTACTCCAGTTGCAAGACCTTTTTGATTGAGCAATTGTGCCAAGCTATGAAAAATCTCAGAGCCCATCCGAACACGTTCACGAAATTTCTTATTAACCGGAATAATCATGAACTCTTGGCATGACAAATTATTATTCGCATGTCTACCTCCATTCAAAATATTCATGGTGGCAATAGGCATTCTGAATTTTTTTTCTTTGAGCTTATACACTTCTCTCACATGTAGATAGAGAGGACGACCTCTACTCACAGCTGCTGCACGAGCATTAGCAAGAGACACCGCAAGAATCGCATTTGCGCCTAATTTTTTCTTATTTGGAGTGCCATCAAGCGCGAGCATGGTCTCATCAATTCCACGTTGATCACACGAATCAAGACCTTTTAATTTTGCCGCGATAATGGAATTAATATTTTTCACCGCTTTCAATACTCCTTTACCATGATATCGCGTTCCACCATCACGAAGCTCCAGTGCTTCATGAGTCCCTGTTGACGCCCCGCTCGGAACCGCAGCACTCCCAATACTTCCATCGGTCAGTATAACTTTTGCTTCTACGGTCGGATTACCTCGAGAATCAAGAATTTCTCGTGCTAGAATACGCGCAATTAGTGCTTTTTTCATACTAAAAATTTATTAGTACCTTTCAGTATATCAAACGAAAACGACCTTGGAAAGGTCGTTTTCGTGCGTATATTGTACTGAAAAGTTATTTGAGTTCAAAGGTGACTCCCACATGAAGGACTATGTCATTAGTACCTGCTTCAATCTGTGGAACACTACTACCTGCCTGAAGTTCCATATCATACATTTTTGCTCCGTAATATGACTCATTTGAACCTTCATATTCATCGTATGACACGATGCCTGAAAGTCTGAGACCTAGATTACTTGAAAGTGCCGCAGCCTTTTGACTTACTTTTTTCAAAGCCTCTGCTCGAGCAGCCTCGAGATACGCATCTTTATCGTCAATCGTGAATTCAAGTCCACTTACATTGGTTGCACCTACTTCACCTGCAAGTCCAAGCACTTGATTTGCCTTATTCAAATCTCTAATCTTGATGGTGACATTTTGACTAATCGTGTATCCACGAAGTTCAGGTGTACCTCCATCAACTGGATAGTTGTATGCAGGATACACACTATAATCTCTCGTTTGGATATCAGCCGCATCAATTTCCAACTCTTTGATTCTACTTACCAATTTGTTTACTACTTCAGTATTTTTCTGTTGAGCCTCAGCTACAGTAGCAGCTTCAGTTGTCATACCCATCGTAGTCATGGCAATATCAGGCTTCACGCTTACTTTTCCTTCAGCCTCGACTCTAATAGTTCTCTCCGACTTGTCTGCTTGACCAATAAAGTCGTATTTTCGTACTTCGTTTCTAATAAGAACCCCAAAGAATACGATTAGATATACGATCAAAATTCCAACAAATGTTGCTAAAATCTTTTTTCCTACCCAACCACACCAACTATGCTGGTCACATTTTCCATATTTACAGCAACTCATCGGATGTTCTGCTTCGACTACTGGAGGAGACGACACGACCGGCGCCATTGGCTCGTCCATCATAGGGCGAGCAAATGATTTTTTGACAGGCATATTTTACAAAGGTAATCACGTAACGTTTGTGTAAACAAACTACGCGAATAAATAAAAGTATAAAAAAACTTGATGCGTGAAGTATAGCACAAAATAACTTTTTATTCTGTAATACTCTGTGGATAGGTCGGGATTTATTAAAAAATAAAGATTGAAAATTAAAATTACAATTTTTTATTTCCTAATTTTGCATTTTAATCTTTATTCTTCAATCTTTTCTCCTCCTTACTAACTATTTCTACCCCCGGTAGTTTATTACCTGATAAAAATTCGAGCATGGCACCACCACCTGTTGAAACTAAATCAACAAATTCTTCCATTCCCACTTGATTCATTGCTTGAATAGTCTCTCCGCCACCGATTATTCCAAATGCTTCCCCTTTTGATCGTGACGCGACAAGGCGGGCGATTGCGAGCGTTCCCACATCATAGGGTTTCTGCTCAAAATACCCCATAGCACCGTTCCAGATAATAGATGTTGCTAATTTGATATCTTCTGAATAAACATGAATCGTTGCAGGTCCTATATCAAAAATTGCTTCATCACTCGCACAAATTTCAAATGGTTTTTTTGAAAGTGTAACTACGCGCGCAGAAGAACCATCTTTTTTTCCGACTACCAGATCAAGTGGCCATTGGATTGAATGTATAGTCTTTAGTTTTTTTGCTTCCCCGAGCATACTCTCATCTACGAGAGAGGCTCCTACCCCAAAACCCTGGGATTTGAGATAGGTATTCACGATTCCCCCTCCGACCAGTATCACTTCAACCTTATTTTTGAGATTAGCGATTATAGGAAGCTTGGTTTCTGTTTTTGCACCGCCAATAATAAGTACACTATTCTTTTTTCCTTGCTCAAGTGTACGTGTGAGTCCTTGCACTTCTTTTTCAAGCAAGAGTCCAGCGTATGAAGGAATATAGTGAGCAACACCCGTAACAGAAGGACTTGATCGATGTACCACACCGAACCCGTCGATTACAAATATATCTGCCAGAGACGCCAGTTCTTTTGCAAAATATTCTTTACCACCCTCTTCGCCTTCGGCAAAACGGATATTATCAAAAATGGCGACGTCTCCTGGTTTTATTTTTGAAACTTCTTTCTCTATTTTTTTCAACTTTGACCAATCAGCTGATGCAATAATTTTTATCTTCTTTTGTAACATTTTACCCAATTCTTTTGCAACTGGATCTACCCTAAGATCTTTCACTACTTTCCCCCCTGGTCTACCAATATGCGTAACCAAAAGAACTCGGGCTTTTTTCTCGAGTAAAAAATTAATCGTATCAAGCGATGCAGCAATTCGAAATGCTTCTTCTACTTTTCCTTTTATAATTGCAACATTATAATCAACGCGAACTAAAACAGACTTACCCTCGAGATCTGTTACTTCTCTAATACTTCGAAGCTGCATAATGTGGACTAATAGAACACGGATAACACGAATTGGGACGGGTCGATTTTCTTTACTTTCTCGTTTTTACTTTGCCTGCAATCTCGACCATCTCCACCAATCTTGTCGCATATCCCCACTCATTATCATACCACGCAACAACTTTTACGAGATTACCATCTACCACTCGAGTAAGATCAGCATCGACTGTTGCTGAATATTCATTTCCAATATAGTCACTTGAAACGAGTGGTTCAAATGAGACTGCAAGAATACCCTTCAGATATGTTTTTGCGGCTTTTATAAACGCATTATTTATCTCTTCAGGTGTGGTATCTTTTTTAAGTAACACAGTCACATCAGTCAGAGACACGGTAATGGTTGGAACACGGATCGAGAGTCCATCGAATTTTCCTTCGAGCGATGGAATAGTACGAGTAACAGCCACTGCCGCCCCAGTTTTAGCAGGAACCATATTTTGTGCCGCTGCTCGTGCTTCACGGAGATCTTTCGAAGGTCCGTCTTGAAGTACTTGGGATGCAGTATAGGAGTGAACTGTGGTAAGCATAGCTTTTTCGACACCAAATTCTTTTTCCAACACCAACATTACCGGAGCTGCACAATTCGTCGTACATGAAGCATTATCGAGAATCGGTTCGCCTTTGTATTCTTTATCATTCACTCCTCGTACATAGGTTTTCAAATCACCTTTTCCTGGTGCTGAGATGACTACTTTTTTTGCTCCCGCAGTAATATGTGCTTTTGCTGCCTCAGCATCAGTAAATCTACCCGTAGATTCGATTACCACATCTACCTTCAATTGTTTCCATGGCAGTACCACTGGATCTTTCTCAGCAAATACCGGAATTTTCTTACCTTTTATGATAATATGTTTCTCGTCGTAGGAAACAGGAAAAGGAAAATCATTGTACGCTGTGTCGTGCTTCAATAAATGCGCCAATGTTTTGGTATCAGTAAGATCATTGATGCCGACAATATCTAGTTTTTTTTGAAATGCGATTTTGAATGCATGACGTCCGATTCTGCCGAATCCGTTGATGGCAATTTTCATAGAATAACTAATTTATAAACTGAATTCTAAATTCGTATGTAAGTATAGCACTCCCACATCACGTTTACAATTTGAGTATACAAAAAAGACCAGTATGACGTACTGGTCTTTTTAGAATCTAAGACACTAATTTCTCTTCTTCTTTTTCTAACCTCTGTATTACCTCTTCAAAATCCTCCCTAATCCATCCTTTAAAATCTATTTTTCGTTTTTTCTGATCCCCCTCATTATTTGCAAAATTTTTTAATTCAACTTTTACCTCTCCATATAATTCTCGAAAACTCTGACCTTTTTGGACTGGAGCATTAGGATACTCTTTTCGAAACTCTTCATCCTCCTGTGCATTCTCCAAAAGCATTACGTACATTTTCAATTTATCTTCTATTTCTTCTTCGGTTGGTCTAGGGTGCACTTCTACCCCCTCCATATTAAACCCTCTTTGTTCTACACCTGGCATATCGTTATAAAGTTAGATTACTATTATTTCTAACATACTCCATCTTCCTCGACGCAGCACAGGTAAGTGCGATTGCAAGCGCATCTGCCGCATCGTCTGGAGTAATTTTTTTCTTAACCCCTAGAATTACTTTTACCATAGACTCAAGCTGGGTTTTGTCAGCTCTCCCATACCCCGTAATACTCTGCTTTACCTCGAGTGGCGTGTATTCATGAACTGCGAGATGGGCTTTGGTGAGTGTCAGAAGAATTACTCCTCGTGCTTGCCCTACCTTAATCGCAGTTGTCACATTTTTATAAAAAAACAATTCTTCCACTGCCGCACAATTGGGTTTATGGGTCCGTATGATTTTGATCAATTCATCTGAAATATCTACTAGTCGCTCAACGAATGTACGCTTGGTATCAGTCTCAATACACCCATATTCGACAAGTGTGTGACGATCTCCCAGACAATCAATAATCCCAAACCCAACACGACCAAAACCAGGGTCGATACCAAGAATTCGGATGGGTTTTTGTGGTTTGGAAGTTGGCATACAGACTCTTGACTTTATGATCTTTAAATGCTAGATTAATTTGTCCTGGTTTGAAAGGCTTAGCAGACCAGAGGCGCTACATCAAACAACGTCGTCGCATGATTTAAGAGGGGTTCATGAAACAATACGCCAAGTACTTTTTTTGGTCGGGCTTGATTACGGGAGTGGGAGCGCTCTTTGCCCGCCAGTTCTTCAACGCCGACAAGTCCGATTGCATGTTCATTCTCGGATACGCCATATTCGTGGTGTGCTGGGGCATCTATGCAAAACTGGAGTGAGTATCTCCTACACTGACCGCGCACGGATGGGCTACAAGACCCTACATCTCGCGGTCCCATTCAAAAGCAGCTTATGATTAGGCTGTTTTTGTTTTATACAAAACAACTGCATTTCTGCAGTTGTATACTATATCATATTGTTACTTTGCCGTCGTATAGACCTCTTTTACATCATCGAGATCATAGAGTGCTTCGACTAGAATTCCTAATGTTTCTGACTGCTCAAACGAAAGCTCTGTGGTTTCCTTTGCCATCCATTCGAGCCCTGCACTATCAGGACTAATCCCCACTTTATTAAGCACCTCATTCATTGCTTGAAATTTTTCTTTAGGACCAACAAGTTCTATACCATTTTCACTTTCCCGAATATCATCGACTCCTGCATCCATGAGTGAAAGCTCAAGCTCTTCCCAATTTTTTATTTCAACCCGCTTTTCAGCACTAATACGAAGCACAGCTTTGTATTCAAACTGCCATGCAACCGCACCTTTGCTCCCGAGCGATCCACCACTTTTGGTAAACGCATTTTTAATCTCCGTAAGTGCGCGATTGGTATTATCGGTCACAGACTCAACGATTACCGCAATTCCACCTGGTCCATATCCTTCGTATACCACTTCTTGAAGCACTACCCCGTCTTTCAATTCCCCCGTTCCTTTCTTCACTGCACGGTCAATATTGTCTTTCGGCATATTTACTTCTTTTGCCTTATCAATTGCGAGTCGAAGTGAAAAATTCATAGCAGGATCTCCCCCGCCATTCTGTGCTGCGATGGTAATTGCCTTGGAAACTTTGGTAAATGCGTTTGCTCGAGCTTTATCTGCTTTTCCCTTCTTACCTTGTATATTGTGCCACTTGGAATGACCTGACATACGACTAATTTTATTCTTTAAGATACTTGGATTTTATCAGAAAGTAAGGAAAAATCAATCCTTTTATACACCTTTACAAAACAGGTTCAGTGAGCTAGGATAGTATCTATGAATATTCAAAATAATTAATTTTATGGAAAGTCAAAATGCATGGCATTCAGTCTCAATTGGGGAAGGCCGCCCAGAAGTAGTACAAGCAATCATTGAAATTTCAAAGGGTAGTAAGGGAAAATTTGAACTCGACAAAGATTCAGGATTGATCAAGCTTGATCGTGTTCTTTTCTCAGCTGTCCACTATCCAACGAACTACGGATTTATCCCACAGACATACTGTGACGATAAAGATCCATTGGATATCCTCGTACTTTCAACCGTTGACCTCCCTCCACTCTGTCTTGTAGAAGCTCGCGTGGTAGGAGTCATGAGAATGATTGATGGTGGTGAGGGAGATGACAAAATCATTGCAGTAGCAAAAGGAGACCCGAACATGAAACATATCAATGAATTAGAAGACCTCCCACAACATACACTCGATGAGATCAGACAATTCTTCGAAGAATACAAGAAGCTTGAAAAGAAAACCGTAGAAGTAACCGGATTCGAAGGAAAGAAACGAGCACTTGAGGTGGTAGAAGAAAGTATCGCGCTCTACCAGGAAACATTCAAAAAATAAGTAATACAAAAAAACATCCCGATTGAGTCGGGATGTTTTTTATTTGTTCTACTTACACTCTCTATTGAGCCGCAAGTTCTTCTTTCATTACTTCGATTGCACGCTCTTTGGTACCTGTTCCCGCAGGAATCAAGCGACCGATAATAACGTTTTCTTTCAATCCTTCCAGATGATCCATCTTTCCGGTAATTGCTGCGTTTACCAATACACGAGATGTTTCTTGGAACGACGCACTTGAAAGGAAACTCTGGGTGGTAAGAGAGATCTTACTGATACCCATAAGCATATCCCGTCCTCGGGCAATTTTTTGTTTATGCTTTTCAGCCTCTTCATTTGCAAGCATGAGTTGTGAACGTTCAACGATTTCTCCAGGAATAAGATCAGTATCTCCCGTATCTTCGATAAATACACGAGAGAACATTTGCTTCACGATAATTTCAATATGTTTGTCGTTCAAGCGCTGACCTTGTGACGCATAGATTTCCTGAATTTCTTTCAAGATATAACGCTTCACCGCATCCTGACCTTTGAGATCAAACAGTTCTTTCAAATCAAGTGATCCTTCAGTCAATTGGTCACCTTTTTGAGCCATGTCTCCAGCTTTGACCCAGAGTTTGTATCCCAGTGGGACAATATATTCCTTGGTCGTCTTACCATCGTAAATATAATGAAGTTTCATGCCATCAACGGTAACTTTTCCATCATACTCAGCTTTGATTTCTTCGCCAGATGCTCCACGAATGATGAGGGTATCACCTGCTTGGATTTTTTGTCCTTCAGCAACTTTTACATCATCTTCACCATGGATATCGTAGACAATCTCGTCAATTCCATCATGATGGATTTTCACAATCTTTTGTCCACGGCGACCTTCAAAAATCTTTCGTCCAGTCGGACCCATGACTACTTTTCCATCAGCATCTTCAATTTCCACGGTTCCTGCAACTTCTGAGAGAATTGCTTTTCTCTTTGGCATACGTGCTTCAAACAATTCTTCTACTCGAGGTAGACCCTGTGTGATATCTCCTCCAGCAACTCCTCCAAGATGGAAGGTACGCATGGTCAGCTGGGTTCCTGGTTCTCCGATAGATTGAGCAGCGATAACTCCAACAGCAGTTCCTTTCTGAACTACGGTTCTACTACCCAAATCATATCCATAACATTTTGAGCAGATTCCTTTTGCAAGACGACATTGTAATACTGATCGTACATGCACCACCTCAATTCCATGTTTTTCAATTTCTCTGGCAGCATGTTCGGTTACCACTTCACCTTTTTCGACCAGCACTTCTTTACCTACTTTCACCGCTTCGAGTACAAATCGTCCAAGTACGCGCTCTGAAACTGTTTCTCCCATTTGTTCTGAGTCAGCTTTATTGAACACTTCTCCTACCGTATCTCCACAATCTTCTGAGCGGACTACGACATCTTGTGCAACATCAACCAAACGACGGGTTAGATATCCTGCGTTTGCAGTTCGGAGAGCAGTATCAGAAAGTCCTTTTCGCACACCGTGACTTGAGATAAAGAATTCAAGTACATCGAATCCTTCTTTGAAGTTTCCTTTTACTGGGAGCTCGATAATGTCTCCACTTGGACTTGCCACGAGACCTTTCATCGCAATAACCTGCCCCAGCTGAGCCCATGAACCACGAGCACCTGAGTCAATCATCGCAAATACTGATCGGTCTTTGTTCAATACACCTTTTAAATGTGCAAGTAATGCTTCTTTTGCTTCAGTCCAGATTTCAAGAATTTTTGCATGACGTTCTGAATCAGTAAGCAAACCTTCATTAAATTGTTCATACACTAATTCCACTTTCTTATCAGCTTCTGCCAACAGTGCGCGTTTGTTATCAAGTAATGGGAAGTCATCTTTTCCAAGTGAGTATCCTGATTTGGTAACGTATTTGAATCCAAGCTCTTTGATCTTATCCAAATGATGCGCGGTAGTTTCCTGTCCGTACAATTCAAGCAAGAGCTGAATAATGTTACTCAAATGTTTTTTGGTAATGGTTTCGTTGTAGTATGGAAGTTTTTCAGGCAAAATTTCATTAAAGAAAATTCGTCCCATTGAAGTTTCCATGAAGCTCTTGGTACCTGCAGGGAATTTTGCCATTTCAGCTTCACCCAATCGCACATTGATACGTTCTTTCAAGGTAATCAAGCGAATCTTATACGCATATTTTGCTTCAGTAACATTAGCAAAGTTTCTCTTTACTGGAGCAGTATCAGTTTCATCGTATTTGGTCAGATAATAACATCCAAGCGCAATATCCTGCTGTGGAGTAATTACCGGGCTTCCGGTAGCTGGCTTCAACAAGTTCTTTTCACTTGCCATCAAATTCTCAGCTTCCCATTTTGCCTGTTCAGACAATGGCAAATGAACCGCCATCTGATCTCCATCAAAGTCTGCATTGAACGCGGGACATACCAATGGATGAAGTTTGATTGCTTTACCTTCTACCAGACGAGGTTTGAATGCCTGAATACCGAGACGGTGCAGTGTTGGTGCGCGGTTCAAAAGTACACGAGTTTTTTTGGTCAATTCTTCAAGAATATCCCACACTTCTGGTGCATTACTTTCGATAAAGCGAGAAGCACTTCGTACATTGTGTGCAAGTTCACGCTTGATAATTTCAGACATGATAAACGGCTTGAACAGTTCAAGGGCGATAATTTTTGGCAAACCACACTCATCAATTTTGAGGGTTGGTCCAACCACAATTACTGAACGACCTGAATAGTCGACACGTTTTCCAAGCAAGTTCTGACGGAAACGACCTTGTTTTCCTTTCAAAATATCAGCAAGAGATCGGAGTTGGCGTTTCTGTCCAGTTGAAGCACGAACAGTCTTTGAAGCTCTTGCACTGTTATCGATCAAAGCATCAACTGCTTCTTGTAACATGCGTTTTTCGTTTCTGCAGATTACTTCAGGTGCATTAAGCTCAACCAAACGTCTCAAACGATTGTTGCGGTTGATTACACGGCGATATAAATCATTTAAATCAGAAGTTGCAAATCGTCCTCCGTCAAGTGCTACCATTGGGCGCAAATCTGGTGGAATAACGGGGATTGCGGTCATGATCATCCATTCTGGTCGGATATCATTTTTATTTAGACTCTTCAACAATTTTACCCGTCGAATCAGTCTTTCACGTTTTGCACCTTTACTCTTGATAATCTCTCCTTCAAGACGAACAATTGTTTCAGGAAGATCCAATCTTTCAAGAAGCCCACGAACTGCTCCAGCTCCGATGCTTGCTTCAAACAAGTGACCGTAGCGGATTGAGAGTTCCTGGTAATATGCTTCTGAAATAATATTCATGACTGAGATATCTTTCAACTCAGACTCAGCTGATTTGAAATCTTCTTCCAGAGATTCGAGTTTTCGATCGCGTTCTTCCTCGATTTCTTTCTTTTCTTTTTTCTCTTTACCTTCGAGCAACTTTTCAGCTTCGACTTCAATCTGTTTTTTCTTTGATTTGTATTCTTTTTTCAAAGCTTCTACCGTAAGTGCTTTTTCCTCTTCTTCTACCTGAGTAATAATAAATGACGCAAAGTAGATTACTTTTTCAAGTGATTGGATTGAGAGGTCAAGAACGAGACCAATACGTGATGGAATTGTTCGGAGGAACCAGATATGAGAAACAGGTGCCGCAAGCTCGATATGTCCCATGCGTTCGCGGCGTACTAATGAATGCGTAACTTCTACGCCACATTTGTCACACACGATTCCTTTATATCTGATTTTTTTGTATTTTCCACAATAACATTCCCAATCTTTGGTAGGTCCAAAAATTTCTTCTGCAAAAAGCCCACCTTTTTCTGGCTTTTGTGTACGGTAATTGATTGTTTCTGGTTTATAGACTTCTCCGAATGACCATTTGCGGATTACTTCGGGTGAAGCGACCTTCAGACGCAAAGCGTCAAAGTTCATTGTATGTAGTATATCGCGTGACATATAGAAGTGTATGGGTTTAAGAGTTTAGGATTTAGACGTAGGTTATTATTCAGTAGCTTTTCCTCGTTTTGTTTCTTCTTGCTCTTGTCCTGCTCCATACTCTCTCGCTCTCATATCGCGATGTTCTCTCACTACTTCTTCTGCGGGCGAATAACTTCCATCTTCTTCCTTCTTCAAAAGCTCCACATCAAGGGCAAGCCCTTTCATTTCACGTACCAATACATTGAATGATTCTGGAAGATTGATTTTGGTAATTGCCTCACCTTTGATAATTGCTTCATATGCTTTCGCACGTCCTGGGACATCATCTGATTTGATGGTCAAAATTTCCTGGAGTGTATGTGCTGCGCCATATGCTTCCAAGGCCCATACTTCCATTTCTCCAAAACGCTGTCCTCCGAATTGAGCTTTACCTCCAAGCGGCTGCTGGGTGATAAGACTGTACGGACCGATTGAACGCTGGTGAATTTTATCTTCGACCATGTGATTAAGCTTCAACATGTAGTTGTAACCAACGGTAGTTTTGTGTTCATATGGTTCACCATTACGTCCATCATAGAGCTGTAATTTTCCGTCCACTGGGAATCCAGCTTTCACGAGCTCTTCTTCGATTTGAACTTCAGTAATACCATTTAATACCGGAGTAGCTGCTTTGTATCCAAGTGCATTTGCTGCAAGACCCAAATGTGTTTCAAGCAATTGTCCCAAGTTCATACGTGAAATAACACCCAATGGAGAGAGGATAATGTCTACGGGAGTTCCGTCTTCCAAAAATGGCATGTCTTCAGCTGGGACCACACGTGAAATAACACCTTTGTTTCCGTGTCTTCCTGCCATCTTGTCTCCGACCTGGATTTTTCGCATGTCAGCGACTGTCACCTGTACTTGTTTGATAACACCTGGCTGTAATTTGTCTCCAGCTTCTGCTGAGAAGATTTTTACATCAATTACTTTTCCTTGTTCACCATGTTCGAGATAGAGTGATGAATCTCGTACGTCACGAGCTTTTTCTCCAAAAATTGCACGAAGCAATCTCTCTTCAGGGGTTAATTCAGTTTCTCCTTTTGGTGTAATTTTTCCGACCAAAATGTCTCCCGAATGAACTTCGGCTCCAATTCGGACAATACCTTCTGAATCAAGATTTCGGAGTTTTTCTTCACTTACATTTGGAATATCATTCGTGATTACTTCTTCACCGAGTTTGGTTTCACGAACATCAATGGTGTAGTCTTCAATATGAATCGACGTGTATCGATCATCTTTTACCAAACGATCAGAAATAATAACCGCATCTTCGTAGTTGAATCCATCCCATACCATGTAGGCTACAAGCACGTTTTGTCCAAGACCCAATTCTCCATCTTTGATACTTGGTCCATCAGACATTGGATGACCCTTCTTCACTTTTTGTCCCAATGTTACGGTTGGTTTTTGATTAATACAACTTGAGGCGTTTGAGCGTAAAAATTTACCCAAATCCCATCGGTATACTTTTCCTTTTTTATCAGTTAATTCAATTCTTCCTCCATCTACATAGGTAATTTCTCCCTCTGCTGGAGCTTTGATCACATATCCACTATTTTCTGCAGCAGCTTTTTCAACTCCAGTTCCAACCAATGGAGGTTCTGGTTTGATACAAGGTACTGCTTGGCGCTGCATGTTTGTTCCCATCAACGCACGAGTAGCATCATCATGTTCAAGGAACGGAATGATACTGGTTGCAAGTGATAAGATCTGATTTGATGCAACATCAATATACTGAATAGTACTTACTTCAGTTACTTGTGCTTCACCATGTACACGAGCTGGAGTTTTTTCATCAAGGAGATATCCTCGATCGTCCATTCGAGTAGTTGCACTTGCGGTTACTGAGCGTTCTTCTTGGAACGAGTTCAAATATACAATTTCATCAGTGACACGTGGCTTAATTTTGATTGTTTTATACTCTTTACTTCCTTCCAATTTCTTTGCAATTGCAGCAGTAATTTCTTCACCTGCTTTTATGATTCCTCCAATTGCTTCTAATACAAATTCACCTTCCGTGAATTTCGCATTGTTTTCTACTTCATGCAATACTTTTCGGTATGGAGTTTCAAGAAATCCAAATGGATTCACTTTGGCATAGGTTGATAAATGTCCTACCAAACCAATGTTTGGTCCTTCAGGAGTTGCAATCGGACAAATACGTCCATAGTGCGTACGGTGTACGTCACGAACTTCGAATCCTGCTCGGTCACGAGAAAGTCCACCAGGACCAAGAGCGGACACGCGGCGTTTGTGTTCAAGTTCTGCTAATGGGTTTACCTGGTCCATGAACTGTGACAACTGTGAACTCATGAAGAATTCACGGATAACTGAAATTACTGGTCGTGCATTGATCAGTTTGTTTGGAGCGATCGTTTCGACTTCCATAGTACTCATACGGTCTTTTGCAATACGTTCCATACGAGCAAGACCGATGCGGAATCGATTCTGCACCAGTTCACCTACTCCACGCACACGACGATTTCCCAAGTGATCGATATCATCAGCTTCTTCCTGTGTTACATTAAGACGAATAACTTCTTTTAATACACGAAGTAATTTTTCAGGTGAAAGCACACGCTCTTCTTTGGAGTCATACGCACTTTCTTTAAGACCCAAATCAAATTTAGTATCAAATTTGTATACACCTACTTTACCGAGGTCATAGCGATCAAAATTGAAGAACATCGCATGAATCAGACTTCGAGCGTTCTCAGCAGTTGCCAAATCTCCTGGGCGAATACGGCGGTATACTTCAATCAATCCATCTTCTTCGCTTTTTGCCGTATCTTTTTTCAAAGTAGCATCAACGTAATCAATGTTTGGATGTGTATTGACGTCAGCGAATAATTCTTTGATTTTCTCATCATCTGAATATCCAAATGCACGGAGGAGTGACGTTGCTGCAACTTTTCGTTTGCGATCAACTTTGATCCACAATACATTGTTCTGATCAGTTTCAATTTCTATCCATGCTCCACGGTTTGGAATAATTTTTGCCCCGTAAAATCGTCTACCACGAACCACTTCTGCAGTAAAAAATGCCCCCGCACTACGAATAAGCTGTGACACGATCACACGCTCAATTCCATTGACCATGAATGTTCCCCGTGCAGTCATGAGTGGAACGTCCCCCAAATAAATTTCTTGTTTGTCTGATTTACCCGTGCGCTTATTGTGCATTCGCACATTAATACGAAGCGGTGCTTCGTAGGTGATATTCTTGTTTCGGCAAGTCACCTCATCAAATTTTGGTTCATCAAGATAATATTCTTCAAAATAAAGCTCGAGATCACGTCCCGTAAAATCAGTAATTGGAGAAAGCTCGTCAAATAATTCTCGGAGTCCTTCCTTGAAAAACCAGTCATACGAATTTTTCTGTACTTCGATCAAATCAGGAGCAGTGATCGCATCTCGCAATTTGGTAAAAAATTTCCGCTCATTTGTTTTTAGCGGCTGTCTTCGAAAGAGTGGTACCATACGTTGTAAGCATGTTAGACGTCCGATCTAGGGGGTTCTGACCGGTCGGGGCTGGTAAGTAAGACAACAAAAAAATTCCTTTTCACAAAGGATCTTTACTTGCTTTTAATTGTAAAAATGGAATCGAGGCATGGGATAGATCCGGATAATTCCCTCTGCAGCTTGGTGCCGCAGAGCGAGAAGACCAGAAAATAGTCTCTTTTTTCCTGTAAACGTAATGTCGTTAGGATACCCGAAAAGAATCAAAGTGTCAAATGAGAACACTTGTGTAAATTATTGTCAAGAAATCGCATATTTTGGCTAAAAAAAGAGCAATATGAGTCCTATTTATCCCCCATATGACCACCTTTGTCCCCAAAGTTATCCACAAATCTCTTAATTTAGCCAAATTATGCACAGATCTTCTGCCATCCACCTACGTAAACTCTGTATAGACTGCAAAATATGATACAATACTATCTTAGATTGTACCTGCACATAGAGTTTTTACGTTACTTATTACCCGATTACCCTAACCAACTTCTTTATGCCTCGAGGCAGACGCAAGGAGCACAGTTTTGATCCTACCCTATCTGACGGGGTCATTGCAGTACTATTCCTCATACTCACTGCCATTGTCACTCTTAGCTTTTTTGGCGGAGCTGGAATTGTCGGAACTATTCTCAATGAATATGTTTTGAGCTTCCTATTCGGAGATTTGCGCTATATCACCCCCGTTATTCTGGTTGTCTGTGCTTGGTACCTAATTCGTGAGAAAAAAGAAGATGAGCCTCAGCGTGGATTACATGTCCTCGGCTATATATTGTTTTTTGTGTCTACCGCAAGCTTGTTCCATATGCGATTTTCAGCCCCAGACATGTGGCGGGAAGCACTTACGGGTGCTGGCGGTGGGGTCGCAGGAATGCTCGCCTACCCACTGTCCACATACCTGGGAGGTGTAGCCAGCTACATTATTCTTGCAGGACTTTCTCTCATTTCTGTATTTTTCATTTTTGAACGAGCGCTCCAATTATTTATTTCATTGCTTCGCAAAATCTTTAGTTCAACAGGAAGTGCTGCGACTGGTGCTTTCTCACGTGCACGCAATGGCCAAGCAGTGAAAATTAAAGGTGCCTACGATGAATTTGAGGATGAAGATGCTACTGAAGAAGAGGACGAAGTGGAAGAATCAAAAAGTTCTTTTGCTGCACGCTCTTTGAAAAAACCTGATCACGAAAGTGAAGAAGAAGTCGACACAGTGGATGAAGAAGATACTTCTGACGATGATGATGAAGAACAAGAAGAAGAAAAATCATCGGGAGATGTATGGAGTAAGCGAGTAATTATCAAAAATTTACCCCCCCTTGATATTCTCGTTGATAAAAAAAGTAAGCCGACTAGTGGAGACATCAAAGGAAATGCAGAAACGATCAGAAGTACACTCTCAGAATTTGGAATTGATGTAGATATGGGTGAAATACGCGTCGGACCTACCGTTACTCAATACTCTCTCAAACCTTCAAAAGGCGTAAAGCTTTCCCGCATCACCGCGCTCTCAAATGATTTGGCACTCGCTCTCGCTGCGCACCCTATTCGTATCGAGGCTCCAATCCCAGGACAAGCTCTGGTTGGAATTGAAGTTCCCAATCAAAAAACCGCAATGGTTTCTTTCCGCGAACTACTTGAATCAAAAGAATTTAAAAACCGCCCACATAATCTTTCAATCGCTCTTGGTAAAGATGTCGCAGGAAAAGTATGGTTTGCTGATTTACCACGCATGCCTCATCTTCTGATTGCAGGAGCCACCGGATCTGGAAAAACAGTGTGTGTGAATACCATTATCATGAGTTTACTTTTTGAAAATACTGCAGAAACTCTGCGTATGATTATGGTGGATCCGAAACGTGTTGAATTGACTCTCTATAATGGAATTCCACATTTATTGACCCCTGTCATTACCAATACTCAACAGACGATCAACGCACTCAAGTGGTCGATCGGAGAAATGGAAAGACGATTTGAACTTCTTGCAAGCGCTGGATCACGCGACATTACTTCATACAATGCAAAACATCCTGATAACAAAATTCCGCATATTGTATTTATTATTGATGAATTAGCCGACCTCATGGCAACGGCCGCAAATGAAATCGAAGCAGGTATTATTCGATTGGCACAAATGGCGCGCGCAGTCGGAATCCACCTCGTAGTAGCAACCCAACGACCGAGTGTTGACGTAATCACAGGTCTCATGAAAGCAAATATTCCAGGCCGCATCGCTTTCTCAGTTGCATCCCTCATTGATTCCCGCACCATCCTTGATTGCCCAGGTGCTGAAAAACTTATTGGTCGTGGAGACATGTTGTACCTCACTGCAGAACTCGGAAAACCAGTTCGTATCCAAGGTGCCTTTATTTCTGAAGAAGAAATGAAAGACGTGGTCGACTATCTCCGCGGAGATGAAGAACCTGAGTATGATGAAAGCATTGTCTCAGTACAAAAAACAGGCACCATGAGCCTATTTGGTGGGCCTACTGATGATAAGGATCCACTCTTTGAAGAAGCAAAACGTGAAATTGTAACTACGGGCAAAGCTAGTTCCTCACTACTACAGCGCAGACTGAAGGTTGGGTATGCACGTGCAGCGCGCCTGATGGATGAACTTGAAGAAGCAGGTGTCATTGGTCCAGGATCAGGCGCCAAAGCACGAGAAATACTTATGACAAAAGACCAGCTTCATGGTACAATTGACGCTGGCGCAAAACTCAACGTATTCAAAGCTCCACCACATACCGTCACCACTATTGAAGAAGAAGCTGACGAAACTATTGATGACCTAGAACCTGAAGAAGTTGATGAACCTGTTGAAGAAGAGTTGAGTGATTATAATGATTCAGTAAAACCTGAAGAAGATGAAGAAGAAAACGAAGAGAAGGATGAGCGGACACCGTTTTAATAAAGATTGGAGATTGGATACCTTTCACATTTTTTAAATTTTCAATCTTCAATTTTTCTCTCTCATTATGGCTTTTCAAAAAAAAGATGTCATTCCTGCTCCGCGTGTATGCGCGCGACTCAAAACTCTGCGCGAAAGCACGGGAGTGTCTCTTGAGGAACTCGCGGATAAGACCAAAATCAATCGAGCATATCTCGAAGCGCTCGAAGGATGTGATTTTTCCAAACTAAATTTTTCTTCATTGTACTTACGAAACTTTATCAAGAAATATGTTCAGACGCTTGGTAGTGATCCAAGACCCTATCTAGACCAATTTGCTGACGAAGAAGTATCTCCTCGAAAAGAGAAACTTAAAGTATCAGCACCGAGTCATCATCGCCACGCATTCCAATTGAGTGATATTCCAACTGCTATTCGATTTGCAGTACTCGGACTCATTGTTGTTGGACTTTTCTCATACCTCGGACTTCATGTGCATAATATTTTGAAACCCCCACACTTGCTCGTTGCCAATCCAACTGATGGATTTATTTCAAAAGAAAATAATATTATTATTACCGGCTCGACTGATCCTGAGACCAAAATTATGGTGAATGATGTACCTATTGCGAACGATGAACAAGGAAATTTCTCGGAAACCATCACCCTCACTCCTGGTATCAATACTCTCACGATCAAGGCAGAGAATAAGCATGGACGAATAGCACAGGATACCAGACATGTGATATACAAACATACCAACTCAGTCAGCCGAAATTAGTCTACGTACCACCTGGTTTGACAGGGTATAGAGGAAAAAGCTACACTTAAATAGAGAGGATAACTCTCTTTTTAAATTAAGGAGATTACATGCGAATTACCAATACATTATTTGTGACTCGCCTGTAACTAAACTAACACAAAGCATATGGCAAAAAAGATGGAGACCAACCCTAAGCTTGAGGCAGCATCAAGCGCAATCGACCAGATCAAACAAAAGTACGGAGACAATTCTATTATGCGTTTTGGTGAAGCGCGAGCATCAGCTGTCGATGCTGTTTCTACCGGGTCAATCTCACTTGATATCGCACTTGGGGTCAAAGGAATGCCTCGTGGACGTATTATCGAGGTATTTGGTCCTGAAGCCAGTGGAAAAACAACTCTTGCTCAACATGTAATTGCAGAAGTTCAAAAACTGGGAGGAATCGCCGCGTTCATTGACGCGGAACACGCACTTGATCCTGATTATGCAAAAAAAATCGGAGTAGATGTAAACAATTTGTTTATTTCTCAACCAGACACCGGTGAACAAGCACTTGAAATCCTTGAAACACTGGTCCGATCAAACGCGGTCGACATTGTCGTTGTCGACTCAGTAGCAGCGCTCGTTCCAAAAGCTGAAATCGAAGGAGAGATGGGTGACTCACATATGGGTCTCCAAGCTCGCCTCATGAGCCAGGCACTCCGCAAGCTTACTGGTATTGTAAGCAAGACCAACACTATTATCATCTTCATCAACCAGACTCGTATGAAGATCGGGGTATTCTTTGGTAACCCTGAAACAACGACTGGTGGAAATGCATTAAAATTCTATTCATCAGTACGTGTGGAAGTCCGCCGCGCAGCACAGATCAAGCAAGGTGACAAAGTAATTGGAAACCGAGTAAAGGTAAAAATCGTCAAAAACAAAGTAGCCGCACCTTTCCGCACCACTGAATTTGATATTATGTACAATGAAGGAATTTCAGTATCGGGAGATCTCATCGACACGGGCGTACTTCACCAGGTAATCCACAAATCTGGAAATAGTTATTCATTTGGTGAAGAAAAATTAGGCGTAGGCCGTGAAAAAGCAAAACAATTTTTGCGAGAAAATCCGAAGCTCATGAAGCAAATCAGAGAAAGAATCTGGGAAGCAGTAGAGCGCGGCGAAGCACCAGAAGAAAATCCTCCAATGCCAGGAGCGCCTGAAGATATGAATGAGATGGGAGAAGTATAATTTTCAAAGTAAGCTATATAAAAAAACCGGTCGTGAGATCGGTTTTTTTATATCTTTCTCCAACTTCCTACTGATACATCTTTTCCACCCCAACTCCCGTATAATAATATTTCAAAATAGTATCGAAATCCTCACCTTTCTCAGCTGCTCTGACTGATGCATCTCTCGCACTCATTCCCACCCCATGACCAAACAATTTCTTCTTGTCTCGTTTATCATATTCAGTTGGAACTGACACGAGCCATGGCTTCCCTGCCCCACTCCACACCTCACTCCAGCTTCTCGTTCTCGTATCAGCATTTGCAAAATACGGAGTGATGATGATTTCTGCAGGGGTTTCTATATTATTGTCTGTATCGTAAGTTATCATCATCCCCCTCGTTGCCTGCGCAGCTTCGACGACACGTGGCATGAGGACTTCGCTTTCGTATCCGAGATAGAGCTGATCTGCAGTAGTTGCAACTACGTCAAATACTGCTGTTTGTGTACTCTTATGATTCTGAATATAGTAGGCGTAGGTACGTGCGGCTGTCAGAATTGCTTTCATATATTCCATATGTGCTTCGTTCGAAGTTTCGGCAATTCCCGCGACATAATCCTCAAACAAGAGGTCATTGATCACATAGGTCGCATCACTATTTTTGGTCGCACGATACTCCATTGCTCCACGATATGCATTGAAACTTAGTTTCCCACGATAGGATAATAATCTTTCATAATTCGGCAGACGAAATACGGCATGTGGGTTGTTCGCAGGAGCGAGACGAATAAAGTTTCCGGTAGAAAACTCAATATCTGCACCTTTAAAATAAAATACACCTTTACTCTCCCACATGGATACTCGAATTCCAGGCGCGACTACTCCCACCAGAGTCTCTCCATCAAAAACATTGTAGGTTTCATCAGTTGAAACAAACTCAACACCTTTTGTTGGATTTTTCCACACACCTACTCGAATTCGTGGCTCCTCTGATAACCGTACCAATGGTTGTACAGGTTCTGTATATTCTTCTTCAGTAATTACTGAAGCATCTTCGGTCACGGTGACTGTTATTACCCCAAGATCACTTACTTTCTCAGTGCCATTCGGAATCAATGCAAGTCTTATCGTATACACACCCTTTCTTTCGGGAATAGGGAGGGACACTGTTTCTCGCGCGATTCCAAATGGTGCTACGTCTATTTGTTTCTCTACTAATACTTTTGAATTTCCTGCTCTATTTTCTACATTCACTGCAGTTGATTTGAGCGTATACGATGTCCATGGATTTGAGCCTGTATTTTGGAATCCGATAATAATCGGTACCACCTCTCCCCCGCGGGCTTCAACTTGTTTTTTACTAAGTATCACGCGCGTTGCCTGATAGGTGTTTAGAGAAACCACACTCGCTGGCGCGGCAGTTGTCGCTTCAGCCACCTCTGCTACTTGTTTTTTTGGAGCAACACTAATATCAATATAGAAATATCCACCTTTTACCCAGGTATGATTTTCCGAAGCGAGATAAAATTCTTCTTTATATTCCCCGGCAGTCTCTGGCGCTTTTAATTCAAGTTTTAATTCTCCTACTTCCCCTGGTTTTACCACTCCTTCAATTTTTCCGCTTTGACTTGAGGCTATCCAATTACCCCCTTTAAATATTGAATCGCGATATCTAGGTTCCATTGTGTAGGCAGAAATGAAACGACTTCCGGTCCATGTCGCAGTCCCTACATTTTTGAATTTGAATATTACTGTTTTTACTTCGCCCGCTTCCATCTGTACCGGATCAGGAATGGATTGACTTACCAATTTTGCCGCATACGCACCATCTTTGATCGTAAGTTTTGGGTCTGCTGCATAAGCTGGCGGGGCTAGTAATAATACGGTGGAAAGTGTAAGAATTACTACACTTAGACGTTTTATAGAAGAAAAAAGCATAGAGTAGGTGAATGTTTTAGTATGTGTGAGTATAGCATGTTTGATTCATCATGTCTTCATTGAATTTGTGGAAAAAAAATGATAGTCTTTACTCATCTATGACACTTACCAAACAACTCGCACACAATACCGCAGCTCAGCTCGGAGGAAAGATCATCTCGACCATACTTGGACTCGTTGCAATCGGGATGCTCACTCGATATCTCGGAGTTGAACAATTCGGATGGTATGCAACGACCTTAGCATTCCTCCAATTCATTGCAATCATGATTGATTTTGGATTGATTCCGGTAACTGCTCAGATGATGAGTGAAGTTCCTCCTGAATTTGATAATGCTCCGGAAAACAAACTCGCCAGTTATCGAAACAAGCTCATGAAAAATTTGCTTGGATTTAGATTTACAACCGCAGTCATCGGTCTCGGAATTGCCCCATTCATCGCATTACTATTTCCCTATCCACAGGAAGTAAAAATTGCGATCGCGCTTACCACGATCAACATGCTCTCGGTTGCAATGAACCAGATTTTTACTGGCTATTACCAATCAAAACTTACAACCTACTTTCAAGCGTTTGGTGAAGTGGTTGGACGAATTACACTTATCCTCGGCCTGATCTTGTGTATTTATTTTAATCTTGGTTTTATCCCAGTCATGGGTGCAATCACCCTCTCAAGTGTCATATACACCCTCGTAATGTGGATACTTGCTCGCAAGAATACTTCCGTAACCTTTGGATTTGATTTTTCACTCTGGAAAAAGATAATCATCAAAATGTGGCCCATCGCTGTAGCAGTCATGTTCAATGTAATTTATTTGCGAGGAGATACGGTTATTCTCTCACTCTACCGCGATCAGGTAGAGATAGGTTTATATGGAGCTGCTTATCGGGTAATTGATATTGTTGCACAGACTGCGATGATGATTATGGGACTCATGCTTCCTCTCCTGGCGTATGCATGGTCAAAAGGTGAAGACCAAAAATTCAAGGAGCATTTCCAGCTCGCATTTAATATCATGATGATGTTTGCGATTCCTATGGCTGTAGGGTTGATTATGTTGTCAAAGCAGATTATGGTGGTGGTGGCAGGTACTGAATTTATAAGTGCAGCACTTCCCCTTTCCCTTCTCTCTATTGCGGTATTTGGCATATTTTTCGGTGGAATTTTTGGACATGTTGCAGTTGCCATAAATCGACAAAAAGAAACCCTACCTATCTATATTGCCACCGCTGCAATTACTCTGGTCTTATATTTTATTTTTATCCCTCGATATGGCATGATCGGTGCTGCAGGAGCGAGCGTTTTCTCAGAATTATTTGCAGGTACCTGCCTCTATCTTATTATCAAAAAATACACACAGATTTCTCTGTCCCTGGTTGTGCTCGGAAAAATACTTCTCGCAGGAGCATGTATGACCGTCGTACTCTTTATACTTCAAACTCACCTTATCCTTGCAATACTGGCAGGTAGTGCCGTATACGCAATAGTACTTCTTGCTCTCAAGACAATTTCAATTCACACTATTCGAGAAATGATGAGTTTTAAAAAAACTACTTAGTTTTATCTAGTGACTGACTTCCAACTACCAAAAATACCAGTATCCAGAACAACATCGCCAAGTCATTTTTGAAATACGGCACATCCACGAGACCGTGTACGACTAAGGCAGTAAGAGCAGCAATATATGCTGCCTTTTTTTGCGTATCTTTTATTTTAAAAGTAAAAACAAAAAGAGATACTAATATTCCAACAAACGATAACATTCCCAGTAGTCCGATTTCAGTCCAGAAATTGAGGATAATATTGTGCGGGTATTTGAGAGGTTCAAGAGTCTTTGGATTGTGCCATGGTTTCTGAATCGCATCATAGAAATTTCTAATACCACTTCCTACTATAAAATTCTTGGGAGTTTCAATAAGATACTCTGCCGTATGCGACCAAACAGTGAGTCTATTTTTCCCTGCTTGATCCTGAAACAATACCGCTTCTTTCATGCCTGGTAATACGAGTGATCCTACCACTCCAATAATTGCAATCGCGATAGATATTTTTTTATATCCCAACATAAAGAGGTATACTAATACCCCTGCTCCGATCGCAATCCATGCTCCCTGCGAAATTGAAAACACATTCGCCAGAAGAATAATTACTACACCCGCCCAGATATAATATGCTCTTTTTAGAACTAACAATGATAGGAATAAAATTGGTACGGTAAATAATCCGATAGCATTTGCACTGGTAAATATTGAAGTTACTCTGCCAAATAATTGATCATCCCAGAGGCTTGGTGGAAAAAGAAGTCCGGTGAACTTTTGTATAATAGCTATAGTACTCACTAATACCGCTGCACCAACTAGTGAGAGGATCATTTTTTTCTGCTCTAACAACTCTCGCCTTGTTATAAGTATTGCAAATAATAGTATTGGCTCGAAAAATAAAGCTCTCCACTCACCAATACCATAGATCAGTTTTTGAACTGGGTTTTCGGCGCCAATCATACTCGTACATGCTCCGATAAACGAAAACAATAGAAGGAAGACTAACAAAACAAACAGCCTTTTATGACTTGCAATAAAAATCTTGAACTTTTCACTATCGTTCTTTTGAGAAGTGACAACCCAACCAATCACTAGCGCAAAAAAACTTACCTCAAGTAATGTGGAAGGTAAAGGCCCGATATTAAAACGTATGATGTATGTAGGGATGGTTAACAAAAACAAGTACACTGCGAGTGGAAATTTCTTTATCGCAAGATAGGTGAAAAGAAGAAAATAAATACCGATAAGATAAAGCATAGTTTTTTGATTTTTTACATCATAGCATGGATTTACCCAAAAACCCATGATTGACGAAAGGGTCATGAACAGGCTAGTATACCTCAACAATATTTTCAATGGAGAGGTGTCTGAGCCCTGCCTGCCGGCAGGCAGGGGTTGAAGTCTATAAAATGGTATATGTACTACGTTTACTTTCTTAAAAGCGAGAAGGACGGTAAAATGTATATAGGTAGAACGAATGATATTATGAGACGTCTGTCAGAACACAATAGCGGACAAGTTTCTGCAACAAAATCACGCCGTCCGCTTGTATTGCTCGGATATGAGACATATGCAACAGAATCTGAAAGCGTGAGTGCAGAACGTGAATGGAAAAAAGGTTACAGAAGAGAAGAGTTAAAACGAAAGTTTAAAATATAAACATGGAGAGGTGTCTGAGCGGTTGAAGGTGCCGCTCTCGAAAAGCGGTGTTGCCGAAAGGTAACCGAGGGTTCGAATCCCTCCCTCTCCGCCAAACTGAAACAGAACTAATTGCACATTTCGAAAAAGGCGTGAGCTCTCATCGTACACCCAAAATTTGTTATACTATAAATACTTAGTTACTAATATATTTAACCATTACACGTTATGCCTAACAAAAATATGGTTTCATGGTTTGAAATTTATGTAGCAGACATGGACCGAGCAAAAAAGTTTTACGAGACAGTAACAGGGAAAGAGCTGACCCCTATGCCCATGCCCGAAGAAATGGGTATCACCATGATAGCTTTCCCTTGGACAGAAGAAGGAATGGGAGCGGCTGGGGCACTAGTAAAAGGTAGCATGCGCAAACCACACGCAGAAGGTACTATTGTCTATTTTGATTCTGAAGATTGCAATATAGAACTTGCTCGTGTGAAAGAAGCAGGAGGTAAAATTATTTTCCCCAAAACACCCGCTGGTGACTATGGATTCTTCTGTATGTTTTCTGACACCGAGGGAAACAGTGTAGGATTTTTCTCTAAAAAATAATTATGTCGGCCATAGCAGGAGGCGTCGTACATACCGTACCCGCAGATCTCAAAAGTGCTTTAGTGAAAAATCCACAAGCTCTAGAGATTTGGAATAATCTTACTCCGCTTGCACGAAATGAGTGGATTTGTTGGGTTACCTTCGTCAAAAAAGACGAGACAAGAAAGGAACACATCAAAAGACTGACCGAGGAGCTCAAAGAGGGAAAACGCAGACCATGTTGCTGGATAGGCTGTATTCATCGCACGGATAAAGCAGTAAGCCCATCAATCAAAGGGATACTTGCTAAGCGATCTTAAAAATAAGAAAAAAGTTTTTTCAAACAGTTAAATCGTTTTCAGATTTTATCTCAACGGCATTTTGTAACAATCTTTCAAATACAGCTGCGGTAGTAGCAACTACGGCGGAAATAAAAATTATAAGAAGACCCATCGCGACACCACCAGCAACATCATCCTTACCACGCTGAACTGTAAAAAAATAACCTTCTGCCCCTACAATAAAAATAATAAGGGTTATTGCGCAGTATTTTATGGTCCGCAATGCTTTCACCGAACGTTCTCCAAACACTTCATCTCGTCCTATATACCCCAACAACTTAAACGCCTGATAGAGCGCTGTGAAAAATGCAATGGATGCGATATACGCATACGCCAAAAATGGATCGTTGAAGTAAATCTGAAAGACCGTGGCATGCACATTCCTGCCCTCGATGTGGGGTACCCACAGCATAAGAACAAAAGTGCCGATGCCGATCGCTATAATTACTACCTGAAGAAATATTGTTAAGCTTCGTTTCATACTGGTCTTATTTTTTATATTCCAAAATATCTCCAGGCTGGCATTCGAGTGCTTTGCAAATCGCTTCCAGAGTCGATAGTCGAATAGCTTTGGCTTTTCCATTTTTCAATATAGAAATATTAGCCATAGTTATTCCAACTTTTTCCGCGAGTTCAGTGACGCTCATTTTTCTTTTTGCGAGCATCACATCAATGTTTATGATAATTGCCATATTTTAAACGGTTAAATCATTTTCCGATTTGATATCTATAGCACTTTTGAGGAGTCTCTCTAGAATCGCAGCAAATACCGCAATGGTCATTGGAATACCTGCTATACCCATTCCAAAGATTATCAGGCCCGGCGCATCATCTAGTTCTGCGATTGGAAATAATAGTGGGACAAATGCAATAAATATAACCGTGATACCAATCGCGCAATGTTTTATATTCTTTAGAGCCTTTACCGACAACTCTGAAAAAGCTTTATTCCGATCAATGTAGTGTAGTAGTTTGAGTGATTGCCAGAGTGCAACATAGAACGGTATTGCAGCAATGTAGAGGCCAATTATGATTAGAAATACAGACTGAGCGGCATAAGGAAACTCCGCAGACCCACCCTTCCACATACTCGGTAGGGCAAAAATACATAATGCGAGCACTCCTAACCCGATCAAGAGAATTACCAGTCGGAGGAAGTGTGTTGAACCTCGTTTGATCATAGTATGAAATTAATATTTAAAACTATACCTTACTATTTATCGTTTGTCAATATATTATTATTGTTAATAAAACCTTCTCTCTTTGTCCAAAAGCTGATTTTCTGATATAGTAGTCTTTCGCTTATCACATACCTAAACATACTATATGAAATATTCTATATTAGCGAAAACTATATTTTTACTTGTATGTTCCCTCGTACTCACTCCAACAGTACAAGCAGCAAATTCAAATTGGGCACGGAATTACTGGGGTCGCTCGAACGGCATACAGGAAAAGATTGAAGCACTCTCAGGCACTGTCGTGGCTTCGGTTCCCGTACCTATCCTGTTTGGCGTGGGATTGAAAAATATCTCACCTAATTTTGGTGACCCACGCTCGGGCGGACGCAGCCATGAAGGAGAAGATATTATGGCAGTCAAAGGAACTCCTATCATCTCTCCTACTGATGCGGTAGTTCTCCGAACCGGTGAAGGTCCCACTGAAGGATTGTATGTATATACTGCAAATCCTGGCGGAGAAACTTTTGTCTATATGCATCTGGATCGTATTGGCGAGGGAGTAGAGCCAGGTACCGCCCTCACCCGCGGTTCTCTTATCGGTTATGTAGGAAATACCGGAAATGCCTCAGGTGGAGCAGCTCATCTACATTTTGAAATACACGATAATGGAGGCGACCCAACTGACCCATATCCTCGAATTACCACCGAATTTACCGTTACTGAGAAAATGATTGCTCTTGAGGCAATTCTTCTGAAAACTACAGATAGTGCAGCACTTGCCGAATTTTTGGTATCGAATTTTAAAAGTACTTTCACGAGCGCACAAACTGCAGGCAACACTATCCCCCCTGCAATTACCCAAGCATTAGGGGCAGCTACCACAAACGCACTTCCCCAAAGTGATCTTGCACAAGGATCAACTGGTGGACTTGTAGTGACGCTCCAAAAATTTCTCATACAGGCAAATGCTGGAGCGTCAGCAAGGCAGCTTGCAGCCGCTGGGGCCACAGGTAATTTTGGACCGCTCACCCGTGCAGCAGTAGCCGAATACCAAGGCAGTATTGGTATTCCAGTCACCGGAGTCTATGATTCTGCAATGAGAATTTCTATTTCAAACCCATCCACACCAACTCCCCAGCCAACAATCACCACTCCAACCCCTACTTCTGTAATTTCTGGTACTCAATTTACTCGTAACTTGGCACGAAACATGAGTGACGTTGACGTACGCACCCTCCAGCAAATATTAAATGCACAAGGATTTATTGTTGCAGCCAGTGGAGCTGGTTCACCAGGAAATGAAACACTCTATTTTGGCACAGCAACTGAAGCTGCGGTAAAAAAATTCCAAGCAGCACAAGGTATTTCTCCTATTTCCGGCTATGTAGGACCTCTTACACGCACAGCACTTAATAGTCTAGTAAACTAAGAGGGTAGTAAGTCTACACACCAACAGTATACACAGACGGTTCTTTTTGGGGTATACTTTTTGTACCCTACATAACCTATTCGTATGAGTACACTTTCCATCAACAAAAAATCCCTTTCTGTGGTTATATTGCTTTTTTTTGTAATGGTAGGACTGATTATATACTTTGCTTTATTTCACAAACACACAGATGACAACAACCCTCTTGATTGTTCAAAATACCCTTTTATCAACAAAACCATTGACTGTACACTTATTGACACCCAATACTCCCATACCAAATATCTTGATTCTAAAATACAAAAAATAATTGATGAAGAGCAAGATGCTGGCCATATTACCCAAGCGTCGGTTTTTTACCGTGATTTGAATACTCGCCAATGGTTTGGAATTAATGAGAATGTAAACTTCTATGCGGCCAGTCTCCTCAAATTACCCATTTCAATGGTTTATTTCAAACTAGCAGACATTGATGAACAATTGTTAAACCAAAAAATAACCATACCCAAAGAAGAAGCGGATGTGAACTTAGGTCAATTTTTCAAACCTACACATGTTTTTAAAAACGATACAGAATACTCCATACACGAACTTATCCGAGGGATGCTCATATATTCCGATAACACACCTCTAGTCAGTCTTAATACATTTATCAACACATCAATTCGAGGAGAAATATTAAAAGATTTAGGCATACAATTTAGAGAAAATAATTTCAACGAACCCATACCAGAAATTGACGTCAAAATTTATGCAAATATCCTACGACAATTGTATAATTCTTCATACCTCAATCTTGAACATTCGAACACACTCCTCGACTATTTATCTCAAACCACTTTTTCAGAAGGTATTGTAGCTGGTGTTCCAAAACACACCCCCGTCTCTCATAAATTTGGACAAGCAACCCTCGAAGACGGATACGGTGGCGGACGACACATACTTCATGATTGCGGTATCATATACAGACCAGATAGACCTTATATTATCTGCATCATGACCGAAGGACATGATTACAGCCAACTCACTAATGTGATCAAACGAATCACAGAGGCTTCATACAAACTCTAAACATACGACGATTTTAAGCTACTTATTATTTATCAAAACCTAATAAAATTGCCTCTGTCTAGAGGCTTTTTTTATTACCGAGGTCTTGAAATTTTTACACACAGCAGCTATACTCGAGCGACGTTTCTTAATCTTTTGCTTGCATGCACACACATCACGCGATTAATTACATTGAATTTCCTGCAGATAATCTTGCATTGGTTAAGAAATTTTACACTGCAGTGTTCGACTGGAAATTTACTGACTATGGCCCTACCTATACCTCGTTTACGGATGGCCATCTTGATGGCGGGTTTACTGCCGGTACACCATCAGGAAGTAATGGTCCACTAGTTATTGTGTATTCAGAAAATCTCGAAGCTTCACTTACCACTATCACCGACTGTGGCGGTGAAATTACAAAATCTATTTACTCGTTCCCTGGAGGAAGACGGTTCCATTTTAGAGATCCTGCAGGAAATGAACTTGCTGTCTGGTCTGACCGATAAATTAACCATTATATGAAAACCTATTTTCAATTACTCGGAAACTCGCTCATTATTTCTATCACCAATACCTTTGTGTGGTTTTCAGTCAGTTTCTGGGCATATCTCGAAACTGGTGCGGTGATTGCAACGTCAATCATGTCAGGAATATTTTTGGTCAGCGTTGCTGTCTCGGGCTTTTGGCTCGGCTCGATTGTTGATCACCACAAGAAAAAAACCGCAATGATCATTTCAAATATTGGTACATTGATTTTTTTTGGAGCAGCGTTCGTTTTCTACACCATTATGCGCGGAGGATCTTTTGCCTCAATTACCAATCCCGCCTTCTGGATTTTTGTCATACTCATCCTATTTGGCGTCATTGCAGGAAACATCAGAAACATTGCAATGCCAACCGTGACCACAATTCTCGTTCCTGCTGAAAAAAGAGATAGAGTAAACGGACTTCTTGGAATGGTGATGGGGCTTTCGTTCGCCGTCTCATCAGTTGCTGCAGGACTTGGACTTGGTTTTCTTGGATTATTCTGGATATTACTTATTGGGCTTTCACTCTCAGTAATTGGACTTATTCACCTCTCCATACTTTCTATCCCTGAAAAAGAAATAATACACACGGCAGAGAAACCAAAAGAAGTGGATATCAAAGGAACAATCAAAGTCATCAAATCTATCCCTGGGCTTTTCCCCCTCATCTTCTTTACCACTTTCAATAATTTCCTCGGTGGCGTATTCATGTCGCTTATGGATCCCTACGGACTGTCGCTTGTTTCAATCCAAGTATGGGGAACTCTCTGGGGATTCCTGAGTCTCGGATTTATCTTTGGAGGATTATATATTGCAAAAAAAGGCCTAGGACCTACACCCCTCAAACAATTATTTACCATTAACACGATTCTCTGGATTGATTGTATTCTCTTCACTATCCAACCTTCGATTGTTCTCCTCTCCATCGGAATGATTGTGTATATCTGTCTCGTACCCTTTGTTGAAGCAACTGAACAGACTATTATACAAAAAGTAGTACCTGTTGAACGTCAAGGCCGAGTATTTGGCTTTGCACAGAGTATTGAAATGGCAGCATCCCCCGTGACCGCATTTATGATTGGTCCTATCGCCCAATTCATTTTTATCCCATTTATGACCACAGGAAAAGGAGTTGAATTGATCGGTTCATGGTTTGGTGTAGGTCCTGGACGAGGGATTGCGCTCGTATTTATGGCTGCAGGGGTCATCGGACTTATCGTCACAACAATAGCTCGGAGGTCAAAATCGTATAAGTTATTGGGGGAAAAATATTCAAGTTGATAGAGCCAAAAAATAGTCGATAGTGGAAGCCATGCACACTTTATGCTATACTTTCCCCATTAATAATTAATATATCCATCTATGGCACAAGAATCTCACAGAAAAAAAGATGTAAAGAAGCCAAAGAAAAATAAGAAGAAGAAATAGTTTCTTATTTTCTAAAAATATCCTGATCAAATCAGGGTATTTTTTATTACCTCGAAATAACCCCCATTTGGAGCTATCCTATTGACAAAACAGTCAATATAGTGTATAGTTAGCCCAATGTGTAACCACATACGAAAAACAGAGTCGAGTTTCTCGGATTAGCAATTTCATAAAAAACAAATTTATGACAGGTACTATCAAGACCCTTACTGATAAAGGATTTGGATTTATCGCTCGCGATGGCGAAGCGAAAGATCTTTTCTTTCATTCAAAGTCATTGGTTGGTGTAACTTACGACGAGTTGAAAGTTGGAGACGTTCTTACTTTCGAAGTAGTTGATGGCGAAAAAGGCCCAGCTGCAACAAACGTATCTCGAGCGTAATAGCTTACCCAAGCAAAAAAAATATCCTCTTCGGAGGATATTTTTTTTATTTCCAAAATTACACACAATTTTTTTCAAGTTACCTCTTCGCGAAAAAACACATATTTGATATACTATGCTCAATCTTATTGTATGCCAAAAAAGAAAAAAGTTAGACGACGTTCGCACATCTTGCAGTATTTTGCAAAAAATTTTGCCATTGTTCTTGGCATGGTATTTATCTGGCGAGGTATTTGGTATGCCCTCGATTACATCGACAATCTGATTTTTGATGGACAGCATATTGTGACTGCAGTACTCGGGATTATGTTTGGATTCACCCTACTCTACCTCCCCGATCATGATCTTGATGAAATCAAGGAATTATAAATCTTCCTCACATGTTATTTTCAGTTATTATCCCTACCGACCATCGTACGCGTGGAATTACTCATGCGCTTTCTTCGCTTATGCTCCAGACCCATCCACACTGGGAAGCAATAATTGTGGATAATGAATTGGAAGAAAAATATACCTCTCATGTTCATTCACTACAAAGTGAAGACAAGCGCATCCGTTATATCAAAAAGCCCTATCGAAACTTGAGTGAAGCACGGGCATGGGGAATCAGTGCTGCACGCGGCGATATCATCACTTTTATTGAAGGTAATGATTATTTTTCACCCACACATCTGCAGACGCATCATGACTTCTTTACTTCCAACCCTCGTCTGGACATGCTGCTCGGGAAACCCACCATTATAGGGAGTCCTTATATTGAAAACACTCATATCCACCACAAGCCTGTGCACGGTACATTTTTTATTCGTGAACAGGTATTTGATACGATACAACAATTACCTGGGATAGAGCTCGGTCACGACGAGGCCCTCTATGACCAGATAAGAAATAGTGGATTTGTTACCAAAAAAATTGCAATGCCAACCTATGTCTACGACCGAACACACAGCGTATAAGCGAATTGAAAAAGCTCTTCAAAAAGCAGGTAACAAAGAAAAAGCCGTATTCCTCAAACGGTTTTTTAAAACTGACAAAGGCCAATATGGGTATGGTGATGAATTTATTGGAGTAACCGTTCCTGCACAGCGCTCAATTGCTCGGATGTATATTGATACTCCAGAAAACGCACTTACGTTTCTACTCGCAAGCAAAATTCACGAATACCGCCTGACTGCGCTTATTATTCTCGTATACCAATTCAACCGCGGAAATCCTCTCATCCGTAAAAAAATTTATTCCTATTATCTTTCAAAAACTAAACGAATTAATAATTGGGATTTGGTCGATGCTTCTGCCCGGGACATTGTTGGTGGATATCTCCTCGATCATCCCATAGAAAAAACCATATTACACAAACTTGCACAGTCAGAAAACCTATGGGAACGTCGGATTGCAATTGTAGCTACCTGGGCTTTTATTCGAAATAATCAATTTCAAGATACCCTCAAAATTTCAAAAGTCTTACTCATGGACACGGAGGATCTCATACACAAGGCGGTCGGCTGGATGCTTCGAGAAGTGGGTAAGCGTGACCGCAGCGTACTCGCTCATTTCCTTGATACACATGCACATGAAATGCCCCGAACTGCCCTTCGATACGCGCTCGAACATTTCCCCAAAAAGGACCGAATTCGCTATATGAACATGAAAATTGACCCTTGATTTCTTTGCCAATTTATGCTATACTGCTCTTGTGTAGGTTTTATAGAACTTTCGTCTAATAAAGGTACCGACTAATGCGCTTGTGCGGCGCCGCTCGACTTAGAGCTTGGGGATCAATCGACGAGAACATGAACCTTACAATGTATTAATCATTTCCTCATTCAGAGGAAGCAAAGAAATTGTAAATTATGTCAAAACAGCTCTACGTTGGCGGACTGCCATACTCAAGTACTGAAGATTCTGTACGCGCTGCTTTCGAGCAGGCTGGTGCAGTAAGTTCAGTCAAGATCATGACCGATAAGTTTACCGGTCGATCACGAGGATTCGGATTTGTGGAAATGGCTGACGAAGCCGGTGCCGCTGCCGCAATCGAAATGTGGGACGACAAGGAATTCGAAGGACGACGCCTTAAAGTTAACGAGGCTCGACCACTCGAAGATCGCCCACCCCGCCGAGACGATCGCTAGAAAGCGAGACGAAAGACAGGTACGCACAGCCTGTTTTTTTGTTGCCAAAAAAAACAACATACAAAATATATGGATAAATATACAATATTACTTGGCAGGACTTGTATGTTTTTCCATATATATATCGTATGTTAGAGAAGTTGATAAGCTCCCTGAAGATTGCTATACTCCAAACTGCTTTTAATATGTCTATCGTATGTCTATTTCAATCATCTCCTGGAACGTCAACGGAATCCGTGCTGCAGTAAAAAAAGGCTTTACCACATTTCTTACCAAACAAAAGCCTGATATTTTGGGAATTCAGGAAGTGAAAATTTCAAATGATGCACGAGAAAAAGAAGTGTTTGATTTTGAAGGTTATAGTGAACATTGGAATTCAGCTGAACGCCCGGGATACTCAGGAACTATGGCGTTGGTGGCTGAAAAAAAAGATAAAAATCTTGCGGTACTTTCCCATGAAACTGGAATTGGTAAAAAAGAATTTGATTTTGAAGGTCGAGTCCACACACTGGAATTTCCCAAGTTTTATTTTATCAATATTTATTTTCCTAATTCGAAACCTGACTTGTCACGTATTCCGTTCAAGCAGGAATTCAATGCAATGGTTCTCGCAAAAGTAAAAAAACTCGAAAAGAAAAAACCTGTTATCGTCGTCGGAGATTACAATGTAGCACATAATGAAATTGATCTCGCTCGTCCAGATAGCAATCACAAAACTCATGGATTTACTGCAGAAGAACGAGCGGACATGACCACATTTCTCAAGAATGAGCTCGTCGACACCTTCCGCACCCTTCATCCAGAAAAAGTACAATACAGCTGGTGGAGTCCAATGGCTGGAGCACGCACGAGAAACGTAGGCTGGCGGATTGATTATGTATTGGTAAGTAAAGTTCTTCAGAAGAAAGTGAAAAGTGCTTTTATTCTGGATCAGGTGTATGGATCGGATCATTGTCCGGTGGGAATTGAGATTGATTTATAAAAAATAAAAGTAAAAACGAAAAAGGCAAAAGAAAAATACAAAATGTTATGAAGCAAATACTTTCAACAAAACAAATCAGTCAATTTCAAAAAAAAGTTTACGATCACTACCACACAAACAAACGTGATTTTCCGTGGAGGAAAGGAATTACGCCATACAAAATTGTGGTATCAGAAATCATGCTTCAGCAGACCCAAGCTCCAAGAGTGGTAGAGAAATTTAAATTGTTTATCAAAACTTTTCCTAATTTTGAATCATTAGCCACAGCTCCTTTTAAAGATATTCTTACGGTCTGGCAGGGACTGGGGTACAATCGTAGAGCTTTAGGTCTAAAGAAGCTTGCGGAGATTATTGTTACCGAATATAAAAGAAAATTACCCAAAACTCCAGAAGAACTAGTGGGACTCCCCTGGATTGGACCACACACTGCAGGATCAATCGCAGCCTACGCCTATAATTATCCGAGTATTTTTATTGAAACCAATATCCGAAGTGTTTTTATACACGAATTTTTTGGTGATAAAACCGAAGTGACTGATACAGAATTACTGCCCTATATTGAAGCCGCTCTTGATGTCACCAAACCGCGAGAATGGTACAACGCGCTCATGGATTATGGCACTATGCTCAAAGAGACAAACAAAAATCCGAGCAGACGAAGCAAACATTATGCCAAACAACCTAAATTTGAAGGTTCGAACAGAAAACTACGTGGAATGATTCTCCGTGATATTACGAAAGGCCATACCACACATGAAGCACTATCTGATCTATATCTTGAAGAATACGACGAATCACAAGTAAAGGAAGCGCTACTCAAACTCAGTAAAGAAGGATTGATAACCAAACACAAAAACATCTTCTCAATTGCGTAATCATTGACAACAGAGGTATCAATGCGATATAACCCTCTATAGACCTTTATGTGGAGGACCCCCGCATGTTGTCGACTTCAAAAGTCCCGACTCTTACCACTGCGTTAGCAGTCATCCTCCTCATCGTTGGACTGGCGATCATGGTGACTGCCGTTTACTATGATGTCACGAACGATCTGGGGACGGACACTGAAATGGAACGTGCTTTCTTCTTGGGACTCGGATGTTTCATCACTTCCTATCTCATCGCCCCAACTCCCAAGCGCCACCACCAGTGATGCTCTACAACAAAAAGCCCGGACTGGATGTCCGGGCCTTCCTTTTTTATATTCGTTATTTCTTCAACCACCAACTGTCTACCGCTTGCCCTACAAAATATCCGATTGCAGCTGCAGCACTCGCGAGAGCCAACATTTCCAATCCTGCTTTCCACCAACTCCGCTTAGTAAACCGAGTTGTCACTACACCCAAAGTGAACAAACCAATAAGTGTGATTACAATTGAAACCGGTATTGCGGTTGCAATCGGTAATATAAGATAGGGAGTCAATGGTATTGCCCCACCAATAATGTATGAGATAAGCATTGCAAATCCGTTGCGGATTGGACTCCCCAACCCCTCAGGAATCACTTCGAGCTCTCGATATGACATTTCTTTCAACATGATTGCTGGATTGTCTCTGGCAACATCTGCCATTTTTTCTGCCAAGTCTTTTGGCCACCCATCCTCTACATACATATCACGAAGCTCTTCGCGCTCTTCTTCGGGATGATTCTTGATTTCTTCCGCTTCTTCAAAAATCTTCCGTTCATCGATTTCACGCTCTGACTTGTTTGATAAATATGATCCCACCCCCATTGAAATTGATTCAACTGAAATAATAACGAGTCCTGCGAGTACAGTCGTAAAGGGATCCTGAGTTGCAGCAGCAATACCCGTGACTGACCCCAAAGTTGAGACCATGCCATCTTCCATTCCAAACACAATTTCACGGATTAAAGCCCCACTTCCTGGATTACTGTGATGAATATAGTCTTTGTTGTATTCGATAGCCATAAACTTGCTTTTTAAGATTTCTATCTGTAGTATAGGAGAACTCTAGCGATAAATCAACTATGGAGCCTCTATACCGCAAACGCGCGAACATAGTTTTGCAAGAACTCAAAAAGCTTTTTCCTGACTCGAAAACCATTCTGGAATTCAGCACGCATTTTGAACTCTTGATTGCGGTTATGCTTTCTGCCCAGACGACTGACAAACAAGTAAACGTCGTAACGAGGAAACTATTCAAAAAATATCCGAAACTTAAGGATTATGTGGAAGCAATAGACGATGATTTTATCAAAGACGTTTCATCAGTAAATTATTATCGAACCAAGGCAAAGCATATACTTGCAACCGCCAGAAAGCTTCATGTAGATTTCAAAGGAAAGTTACCTAAAACAGTTGAAGAAATGATGTTGTTTCCAGGAGTAGGGAGGAAGACTGCATTGGTCGTATTAGGGAATGCATATGACATAGTTGAAGGAATTGCTGTAGACACACATGTGCAGCGGTTATCTCGAGTTTTCAAACTAACAAAACATACCACGCCTGAGAAAATTGAAAAAGATCTGAAAGAACTATTTCCACGCGATGAATGGTTTCAGCTGACGAATCGGATGATTGAATATGGACGTAAATATTGTCCTGCGAGATGCACACATCAGACTTGTCCGATTGTGAATTTATTAAAAAAGAAGAAATTGTATTAATTAATCCCCGTGTCATTCCGACCGTAGCGTAGCGAAGTGGAGGAATCCCTTGATTAGCAATTAATCCTGCTGTACAAGGGATTCCTCGACTTCCTCGAAGACTCAGTCGCTCGGAATGACAACAAACACACTATGCAACAAGTAACCATTGAAAAACTAATATTCGGAGGACAAGGATTCGCTCGCGTAGATGGTGTTGTGTATTTTATTTGGAATGCACTTCCTGGCGAGACCGTTGAAATTGAAATATTAAAAAAGAAAAAGGAATATATCGAAGCAGTGGCGACGAAAATCATTAACCCCTCACCATTTCGAGTAGAACCAAAAGACGAACACTTCCTTTCGACTAGTCCTTGGCAAATCATGAGTTATGAAAAGGAAAATGAATGGAAAAAAGAGATTGCGATTGAAGTATACAAGCGTATTGGAAAAGAGGCGTTTGCCGATGTCTCCCCAGAGCTTGTGTTTGATCCAGAAAAATATTACAGCTACCGAAACAAGATGGAATTTAGTTTTGCTGTCGATAAAACAGGACGAACATGCCTCGGGTTTTTTGAACGAGGAAAAAGAGATAAATTTGCTGTAGAAAAATCAGAGTTAGCGGACAACGCGATCAATGAAACATCAGCTGCTATTCTCGCGTGGGTACGGAAACATCAGATTCCGATGCGAAGTCTCAAGAGTCTGATGGTACGGAGTGATGGAAAGGGAAAAACAATTGCCGCATTATTTATCAAAGACCGATTGGAATTTCCAGATTACCCAGAGTTGAATGACCAAATGATTGGATTCCAATTGTATTATTCTACACACAAATCTCCTGCTTCAGTTCCGACCGACATACTCTATACCAAAGGACAGGATTATATTATTGTCACACTTCGAAATATTGAATTCAAAGTTGGACTACTTAGTTTTTTCCAAGTACATTTACCTGTTTTTGAAAAAGCGCTCGATGACATCTACGAATATATTCCAAAAAAATCCAATCTTCTTGATCTCTATTCTGGAGTCGGATCCATTGGATTACCCGTGCACAAACGCGCAAAAGAATTAACGCTCGTCGATAATAATACTGAGGCAATTCAGTATGCGACAGAGAATATTGAATTGAACAAAGTAAAAAATGCGACAGCGATCTGTAAACCAACTGAAGATATTATTTCGCTTATTACCTCTGACGCGATTGTGATTCTCGATCCACCACGTATCGGACTCCATCATCGAGTAGTTGAGCGAATACTAGAGACCAAACCAAAGACTATTATTTATTTGTCATGCGATCTCTCGACTCAGGCACGTGATATTTTCCTTCTTCATCCTACGTATAAAATATCATTTTCTCGCCTCTACAATTTCTTCCCAAGAACGCCGCATATTGAAGGGTTGTGTGTATTGAATTTGATTAAATAGTACCTATAAATGACGAAGCCGACGCGAGGGAACTCCCAAGCGTCGGCATGATTGTGGTCTATTGCGCCAACAGTGCCGAATTGCACCATCGTAGCACAAGATCGTTGAATTATCTCAGTACTCGTACCGTCCAAGACTAAGGAACCATGTGTTTTGATGCAGCTCACCTTCACAGACACCCACCTGGAAGGTTCGAACAGCTCCAGTGGTGAGTGGATCTCCTGGATGAGGACATCCTGGATGCATGAAGCCGAAGATGTTGCGGATATTTCCACTCATGACGGTCACGTCCAGGCTATCGATCCACCGGAATTCCTGAAGCTCAGCATCCGTATAGAACTCGAGGAGCGCAGCCAGATGGTTGAACCCAGCGTGCCGCAGACCGAGCCGATTCCGAATGAACAACGCTTCTTCGAGAGTAGCTTTACGACCGAGCCTGAACAGCACCACCTTCTCCTTGATCGACTCGTAATCCCTCCCTTTGGTGTGCACGAGGAAATCATTGAGCTTGTTGACCGGCAGATTCAGATCGCAGTAGCCGCACTTGCTTGCAACAAGCCATTCCTCAGCAGTCCGCTTCGGGTAGATAGTGACTTCGAACGTGCGCTCCTCGACGTCCCTCAGGCACTGCAGCAGACTTTCCACCTCTTCTGGATTCTCGATCCACTTCTGTGCGATGGTTGCCGACAGGTCAGTCGGCAATTTCCTCACGAGCGTGGCCGAAAGCTCCTGAAGCTGAGCTCTGCTCGCGAATTTTCTTTTTCTCATTCATTCTCTCCTTGGCTACCTTTTGGTGCAATTTCTTGACCGCAGGCTGACCATAGAATCGCGACGGGTAAGGCACTTCCTCACCTTCTTTCTAACTTATTAGAAAATAATTCAAAAAGAAAGCCAGGAAATCCAAATCGACAATAGGCTAAAATACCATACCGTGCCACTTTTGTCAATCATCGCTTATCCAAAACAAAAAACCATGCTTCATCAGCACGGTTTTTTGTTTTAGTCGCTATCTTGTAAAAAATCAATTTTATCTCTATACTAGTGCAATATTCTAATACATACACAGTATGATTCTCTCTATTTTTCTCGTACTTGTCGGCCTTGGTATTCTCATCGTTGGTGGTGAATCACTTGTTCGAGGAGCATCGTCTATCGCCAAACGTCTGAAAGTTGCACCTATTGTCATCGGACTCACGATTGTTGCCTTTGGAACTTCCGCGCCTGAGCTTGCAGTAAATCTATTCTCCGCGTTCGAAGGCTCCGTCGATATTGCAGTCGGAAATGTAATTGGAAGTAACATTGCAAACATTCTTCTGATCCTTGGAATTTGCGCGCTTATCCGCACGATTCGTGTACAAAAAAACACGACATGGAAAGAAATACCTCTCGCACTTCTTGCAGTCTTGTTGGTATTTATCATGGCAAATGATCGACTTTTTGATGGGGCTAGTGCAAATGTACTTACACGCACAGACGGCCTCGCACTCATGGGTATTTTTGCCATTTTTATGTATTACACGTTTGGTATAGCAAAAGTAAGTGGAGAAGCAGACAAAGATGAAGTGAAACTATACTCAACACTTATTTCAGTCCTTCTCATTATTGGTGGACTTATTGGCCTCGTATTTGGTGGAAAATTATTGGTCGACAACGCAATTGTACTCGCGCAATTGGCTGGAATGTCTGAGGCACTCATCGGTCTTACCATCGTCGCCGTCGGTACCTCGCTTCCCGAGCTTGTCACATCTATTATTGCCGTACGCCATGGACATGATGATCTGGCAGTTGGAAACATTGTAGGATCGAATATTTTCAATATTCTCTGGATTCTTGGACTTACCTCTACCATTCTTCCACTTCCAATATCTGACGCAGTCCAGACTGACATTCTCGTAAATGTGGGCGTCACCTTACTACTTTTCCTCTTCATGTTTGTTGGTGCACGCCACAAGCTCAATCGCTGGCAGGGAGTGATGTTTGTGCTTTTGTATGTCGGATATGTGGGGTATTTGGTGATGCGAGGGTAATCAATTTATTTTTTCAAACAAAAAACCAGGCAGTAAAGCTTGGTTTTTTGTTTTTAAACAGATTAAAAGTCGAAATCGACTTCTAATCTACCCCTCCTCATTTCTAATATTACTAAAATTGAATTATTCTGTCAACAAAATAAGTCAATTTTATTAGCTAAATTTAGCCTAAATTTTATATTTTGTGTTATATTTTAGACACAATTACTTATTTTTGCTAAAATATGAATAATTAATAAAATTAATATGGAAAAATATTTCCACAACATTCTTAAGGAACTCGGTCTTAACGAGCAAGAAGCGCAAGTGTATGGGAGTCTTTTGGAGCTAGGACAATCTGTTGTTTCCCCTATTGCTGCTTTAGCCAAAGTTAACCGTACAAGCTGTTACAACATTTTAGAATCGCTTGTTCAAAAAAAGATGGTGAGCAAAGCTCGATTTCGAGGTAAACTAGCTTACAGCGTTGACAACCCCACGCAAATTATCACCAATCTAGAAGAAGAAAAAAAACAACTTGAAGCTACACTGGAGAAGGCAAAAGCTCTTCAGCCTGAACTTACTCGTAGGTATACACAAAGATACACCAAACCAATTATTAAATATGTTGAGGGTATCGAAGGTATAAAAGAATTATATGAAGACAGTTTACGATGTGTCAATAAAATTGAAGGACTGCGTGCCTACTCATCACCCCAGGATGTGCGCGATGAATTAGACGACTATGTAGATTGGTATTTTGATCAACGTACTGCTCGAAGTATCCCGATTCGTACTATAGTTCCTGACAAGGAACATGGCAAACAATTAAAGAGGGATGCTCATAAATTTATGCGTACCGTACGGTTAATCCCTAAAGAAAAATTTGATTTTTCGCCTGAAATCTATTTGTATGATAATAAATTTACCGTCATGTCTTTCAAAGAAAAATTTGGTTTTCTTATTGAGAGTAAAGAAATTGTAGATGCCCTGAAAACCGCTTGGGATTTGGCATGGGAGAGGGCCGAAGAATATGATAAAAATATTAAGATTTAAATGATGTACTAATAAAAAAATCGCTCCAGGAGGGGCGATTTTTTTATTAACTAAACCTTACTACTTCCTCTCTCTAATCTCCCTCTTCACCTTCGCGACAAACTCACTCTTCGAAATACTTACCTGCTCCTCAACCCCTCGCATACGGACCATGAAATCTCCGCCTTCGAGTTCTTTGTCACCAATGACAAGCATATAGGGCACTTTGCTCTGAACAGCTTTTCTGATTTTCTTTCCCACTGTTTCATCAGCCTTATCAATAGAAACGCGGATTCCTTCTGCTCGAAGTTCTAGCGCAAGCGATTCTGTACCCGCGATGTGCTTCTCAGACACTGGTACGAGCGCTACAGCGACCGGAGAGAGCCATGTAGGCCAAATTCCGGCATAATGCTCAATAAGGAACGCAGTGAACCTCTCATGGGTCGACAATGGCGCACGATGAATGACAAATACTTCGTTATTTTCTTTTCCTCCTTCATCAATATAATTCAATTGGAAACGTTCCCGTGCGAGGAAGTCGAGCTGGATAGTCGACATACTTTCTTCTCGACCAATCACAGACTTGAACTGCACGTCCACCTTTGGTCCGTAGAATGCAGCTTCATCTTCGACTTCGGTAAATTCTACTTTCATGTCTGTGAGTACCTCACGGAGCACAGCTTCGGCCATTTCCCAATTCTCTGGTTGATCAATATATTTTTCAGTATGATCCTTACTCCATTTTGAGAGTCTAAACCAATAATTCGTAAGACCAAATACGTTGAAATAATTCATGGTGAGTTCCATCACTCGCTTGAACTCATCTTTGATTTGCTCTTTGGTACAATAAATATGTGCGTCATTCATCGTGAGTCCGCGTACACGAAGAAGTCCTGCAAGAGTGCCCGAGAGTTCATTGCGATATACGGTGCCATATTCTGCGAGACGAAGCGGAAGTTCGCGATAGCTTCGAGGACTTGATCCGTAGATAATATGGTGATGAGGACAATTCATGGCTCGGAGATAGTAGGTACCATCGTCCATGACCATTGCTGGGTACATTCCTTCTTTGTAGTAGGGTAGATGACCTGAAGTAAGGTAGAGATCCTCCTTTGCCATATGTGGAGTGACTACTCTCTGGTAGTCATATTTTTCTTCCATTTCAGTCGCAAATTTTTCGATCTCGTTTCGAATGATTGTACCGTTTGGAAGCCACATAACCAATCCTTTTCCTACTCGATCATCAATCAAAAATAATTCCTGGTCTTTGCCGATTTTTCGATGATCTCGCTTCTTTGCTTCTTCTCGCATTTCCAAATATTTTTGCAATTCATCCTTGGTCGGAAACGCCGTACCATAAATTCTGGTCAACATTTTATTCTTCTCATCCCCTCTCCAGTACGCACCTGCAACACTGAGTAATTTGAAATTGCGAAGATCTTTTGAAGGAGTCTCGCTATGTCCTCCACGACAGAGATCAGTAAATTTCCCTACCGTGTAGAAGGTAAGTGTCGCACCCTCTCCCGCAAACTCTTCAATAAGTTCTTTCTTGTATTCGTTACCCGCGAAAAATTCTATTGCCTCGCTCGCACTTACTTCTTTGTGCTCAAATTCTTTCCAATGCTTCACGATTTCACCCATTCGCTTCTCAATTTTCTTCAAATCTTCATCATTAATTTTTTCTACTCCAAAATCAAAATCATAATAAAATCCATCCTCAATAGCCGGACCAATGGTTCGTTTTGCAGTAGGATATAACTCTTCCACTGCTGCCGCAAGCAAGTGCGCAGCGGAATGGCGGAGGTGTTCTAATTCTTGGTTTTGCATATTTTTTCAACATTATTTAGACGACACACGACACATGGAACACGACTTTATTTTTGAGTCGTAATACGTGAGTCGTTGCTCGTTTTTTAAATAAAAAAACCCGACACCCTCAAGCAAGTGCCTGAGATGTGCCGGGGTCATGAGCAAGGTTACTTATTTCACGACGGTTCCACCCGTTATTTTACTTTTTCTAAATTTGTATAAAGCTCCGAGAGTGGTACCATATTCCAAGTTATTCGGGACTGGGCGGGTTCTCGTAATTACGCTTTAGTTACACAAACTATACTGAAAATGATCCCTTCGGTCAAGCCTACTGCACTTCCCGAATAATCACCTCAACATTATTCGCCACATGAGGCACACTTCGATTCCAGAGAGGCTTGAAGGTCATTTCCACCCCTTCTACATGTTTCAAAGACATCACATATCGCTTTACTTCATCCTCTGATTTTCCAAAAAATTTATCTTTCTGTAATTCGGCACTATTTTCATCAATATTCACGAGCCCTCTATGTGACACCATCAATTCTGCAGTACTCGTTGCCACATCATAACTTTCCAAAGAAAAACTTGGAGTGGGTTCCACTGATGAAAGAATTTCACTATTATCTACCACGCGTTTATTAAGCATATCTACAGCAAATGCAGTAGCTTTCACCGGATCGTACCAGACACCCACCACTGTTGCCGTGCCTTTGAGTACAAATGAATCCACTTCTTCACCTAATTCTTTGACTGGCTCAAAGGTATACTGCACCACTTCATATAACCCAGTCATACTGTCAGGTGCTTCAGTTTTGAGCATATCAGCCCCTTTGATCTTTATTTCTTCAAGTAATACTTTCTCTGCTTTTGCAATATCATCCTGACCAACGATTCCAAATGTTCGGATTCCCCCACTCATTGCACTTTCGCTTTTCGCATAAATCACTTTTTGCTTATTTTCCTGAAGTCCAGGGATAGTGAACGTGGTTTCTGCAATATTTCCAGTTGCACCTGGCACGTCTGCATACACACTTGCCTTGATTTGCCCCTTTGCAGGCACCGATACACCTTCTTTCAGTCGGAATAGCACTCCTTCTTTTGATAATACACGGGTTGTTGCAATGAGCCCCTGAGGAATATCAGTCTCATTGATGAGAGTTACCGTACCTTCAGCAGGCGCATCCTCGGTTTTCGTTCCCTCAGGTGAGAACAGTTTTTCGTGTACGATCACTGTCGTCGTTACAAATCCAGGAATCAGTGCGTCTGCATCTTTTGCACTGAGCACTACGGTATCGGTCACTTCGAGTGGTTCTGATTTGGTGATAATCGTAATACTTGCACGCTTTGAAGACATGAAAATAATCGTGCCGACCAAAATAAGCGTAACAAACAAAAATCCAAGCGCGATAAATTTATAAAATCGTATTGGTTGCTCTGAAGGTAGAGGTGTTGCATCAAGTGGCATAATGACAGGACTTATCCAAGTAAAAAGAAAATACAATATTAATAGTTCAACTGATAGTATACACAAAAATACACTATTACTCAATTACTCTGAATACTTCACTCAATGTTGTCACCCCTTCAATTGCTTTCAAGACCCCATCTTCAACCATCGTACGCATACCCTCGGCACGTGCCACACTCTCAATGTCTTGCTCCCCAACTTGTCCGCCCAAAATAAGTTTTTTTATTTCATCACTCACAATAAAAAGCTCGCAGATTCCAATTCGTCCCTTATACCCAATACCACTACATTCACTACACCCCTCTTCCGCGGCCACAAAAAACTCTTCTGCTCCCACAGCCACCTGTTCTCGGTCGTGAGTATTCATTCCATCAATCACTCCTCGTACTCGCTCTTGGATATGTGGATCCAACGCATCAAATCCCACTTTCTTTCTACATTTCTCACATACTCGTCGTACCAATCGTTGTCCCATCACACAATTGAGTGCTGGAGCTAACAGATAAGGGGCCACCCCCATTGAAAGAAAACGAGAAATTGCACCAGCAGATGAATTGGTATGCAAGGTTGAAAGCATCAGATGCCCCGTGAGTGCTGCCTGGACTGCAATCTCACTTGTCTCTTCATCCCGAATTTCTCCGACCATCACAATATCAGGATCTTGACGAAGAATTGAACGAAGCCCAGCTGCAAACGTATAACCTTTACTATGATCAATTTGACTTTGATTCACCCCTTCGAGACGATACTCTACCGGATCTTCGAGAGTAATAATTTTTACCCCCGGCTGATTCAAAATTTGTAAAACTGCATACAAGGTCGTCGATTTTCCAGACCCCGTAGGACCGGTAGTTATAATCATTCCAGTCGGACGCTCAATCTGCATTTTTAATTTTTCGAGTACACCTGCGGTAAACCCAAGCTGTTCGAGTGTAATTCCACCCTCGCCCTGTACCAGGAGACGCATCACAATACTTTCTCCAAACACGGTCGGGATTGTAGACACACGTACATCAATATCCCCATCAGGACTTTTGATCGTAAAACGTCCATCTTGAGGCTTTGAAATAATATTAATTTTCAATGCAGAAAGCAATTTGATGCGTGATAATAATTTTTTATATGCTTCTTTCGTAAGTGTTGCTACATCATGAAGAATTCCATCCAACCGGAATCGCACTACAATACTTTCTTGTTCTGCTTCCACATGTACGTCTGACGCATGCACTTTCAGCGCAGCACCAAGACTGATTGTAAGCACATCGGTGGTACTTGCGGTTTCCAAAAGTTCAGCAACTGAATCAAAGTCATCAACTGATGCCTGTACTTTTTTCAACGCTTCGACACTAATTTCTATATCTTTAGTAATTGGTTTTATGGTTGGAAGTTTCTCATACAATGAAAGCACACGATCGAGACTCACTTCTGAGATTACATACACCGCTCCAGTCACATGTTTTTGTGTCTCAATTCTCGTAAGAATACTCTCGACTTCTGGATTATTCGGATCAAGAGCTCCCAAACGTATTTCGTCATTCGTTGCAAAAAAACATACCACCCCTGTCGCCTCTACTTCTTCTCGACTAATTTGTTTTAATGCTTCATGAGTAATAGGAAATTTGACCAAATCAATATGGGGCACACCAATACTCGCAGCAAATCGCATTGCTTTCACCTCAAGTTCTTTTTTCTTAATCTCATCCATTTTTTTAATCAGAGCACCCTTACCCCCCTGATTACCAACAGACGGGAGTTGTACGTCTCCACCTGTATTCATGAGGTCACTGATTGAAGGTCTGTCTGACATATATTTTTTAGGTGCGTTTGAAACTAGTAATCCATGCGTGCACACGACTTCGGAGTCCCCATCGGTGCATGATCACAAATAAATATGTCCATGTTGCATTTACAAATACCGTAAATATTGACCCAATAATAAGGGCATACGCGAGAAAAAGTACGACCGCAATTGAGACTCCAAACTGGGAGACTGCGATATTTCCCGTCAGTGCTCCATACGCGCTCAACGCAAGACTAGGAGCAACAAATACATAGAGCCCTGCGAGTAGGAGTACAAAAACTACCAAGTTTAAGAGAACCAATACAATTCCTACTTCAAAAGAGACTACCCAATGTTTGATAAGTAATTTCCATGCATGCCTTATTGCTCCAAATAAATCTTTTTTCTCAATTACCAGATATCCCACTGCAAAAATCGTGAGGACAGAAACCGTCATTCCTACAATAATAGCCGAAATGAAAGAGAGAACAAACACCGCCATAGAGCCTGCTGTTCCAAAAAATAATGCAGCAAATGCACTCGCGGAAACTATGAGAGAAACTGCAAAAATAATGCACTTTTTTACAATATTAAGGACAAGAATATGGGACACACTGTGAGCCCCCGCATGCCATGATTCTTCAAATTTTTCCACTGATTTCAAGCCATGCTCCATTGAGAGTGCGGTCGCATGCACCATACCACCCTGAGCAATTGAACCAACGACAATAAGCGCAATACCTAGAGCCAAAATCATAACCAATAACCAGGCAAGACCCGCCCACGAATCAAAAGTGAAGCCAAGTGTATTGCCGATTTGTTGCAACGTATCAGGTGAAAAGATGTACCAAATTTGTGATCCAAAACTTGCAGTACCAGGACTTACCCCTTTTACGACTGCAGTAATTACATCTAGAATACCCAACTGCCCCAAGACCAACGCAAATGCCCCCAATATCCACAATCCTTTGTAGTTTTTGGTGAGTTTCCAACTCACCTTAAATATATCTCGAAGTGTTGGCTCTTGCATAAACAATTGGACATTAAAATATAGTGTACGTAGTATAGCATATTGCAAAGTCAAAAGGAAAAAGTCAAAACTCAAAAGAAAATACCTGATTTAAAGACTAAAAAAATTATAATCTTCCAATCTTTATAGTAAACAAAAACACCCCGGTGTATCCAGGATGTTTTTTATATACTTACTTTAACCTAGCTCTTCACACTCTCCCCTACAATCCGTTTAAATTCTTCTTGTTCAACCGTTTCTTTTTCCATCAGTTCTTTTACCAAATCATCCATTTGTTTTCGGTGTGTCGTAATCACTGTCTCCGCAACTTTGAGTGCATCGTCGAGTATTCGACTAATCTCTGAATCAATTAATTCTGCTGTTTTTTCACTATAATTTTTCTTGTCATGGATTTCTTGCGCCAAGAAAATCATTTCTTCATTTTCACCATATTGGCGAGGTCCGAGCTTATCACTCATACCATAGCGAAGTACCATTGAACGCGCAGTTGAGGTTGCTTTTTTGAGATCACTCGATGGACCAGTTGAGAGCTGATCATGTCCGTAGATCATGCGTTCAGTAACGTATCCACCAAGCATCATTGCAAGTTCATCTTTGAACTTTGCCATCGTACGGTATCGCACATCACTATCTGGCATACTGAGCGTATATCCACCTGCCATTCCACGACCGATGATCGATACTTTTCGAACTGGATCACAGTTTGGAAGGAAATGTCCGACAATCGCATGACCGGCCTCATGATATGCAGTCATTTCACGATCTTTTTGAGTGATTAATCGAGATTTCTTTTCTGGACCCAAAATTACTTTTTCGATACTCTCGAGTACTTCTACTTCACCCGTCACTATCTTGTTTCGTCTCACCGTAAGAATAGCTGCTTCGTTCAATAAATTTTCAAGATCAGCTCCAGAAAAACCAGGAGTACGTTCAGCAATCTTTCGAAGTGAAACAGACCCATCCAATTTTTTGTTTTTTGCATGCACCTTGAGAATCTCTTCACGATCAGAAATGTCTGGTAAATCAATCACGACACGTCGATCAAAACGACCGGGGCGAAGTAAGGCAGAATCAAGTACATCAGGTCGATTGGTCGCAGCAACGACGATTACTCCCAGATTTGGATCAAATCCATCCATCTCAACGAGAATCTGGTTAAGCGTTTGCTCACGCTCATCATGACTACCACCTAGACCTGCTCCACGTTTTCTTCCTACTGCATCAATTTCATCAATAAAGACGATTGCAGGTGCTGCTTTTTTTGCTTTGTTAAATAAATCTCTTACACGGGATGCTCCCACACCTACAAACATTTCCACAAATTCAGATCCTGAAATATGGAAAAATGGTACACCAGCTTCACCGGCAACTGCTTTTGCAAGCAAGGTTTTTCCCGTTCCTGGCGAACCCATCAAGAGTACACCGCGGGGAATTTTTGCTCCCATGTCGGTAAACTTTTTTGGATCTTTCAGGAAATCAACAACTTCTTCTAATTCTTCTTTTGCTTCTTTTGCACCCGCAACATCTGCAAATGTTTTTCGATTTTTATCATCTGGTTTTGCTTCCTTGGCTCTACTTTCTCCAAATCCCATGGCGCGATTATTTGCGCCCTGAGCTTGTCTCATGAAAAAGAAAATAACAACCAAGAAAAGTCCCAGTGGTATGATCCATGGAGCAATAATTCCAACCCAAAATCTCCACCCTGATTCTTCTTTAATTTCTACTGAAATTTTATTTAATTCTTCAGACGTAACCCCGTATGGAGCAAGTAATTCTCCGAATGATACTCCGGTTTCTCTTTTGATTTCAAGTGGTTTTGCATTTTCATCTTTGAGCTTCACGACCAAGGTATCACCACGAACTTCTACTACAGACACTGCATCTGCCTTGATCTCGGTTACGAGGCGTGAAATGCTCGCAGACTCAGGCTGTACACCTGAAAAATTGAACATCGAAACCACGGCCGCGATTACAAATAATGTGGCAAAAACAATAAAAAAATTCTTGAATAATTGCTTCATAATGCAGTTTTTTCAATAAGTTGATAATAGAGTGAGTATAGGCAAAAATACCGAGGTTGTCAATGGTAAAATCAAAACCCCGTACTTGTGGTACGGGGCTCTTCTACTTTACGATGCTTTTTCTTCAGCTGAGGTTTCTTCTTTTTTCTCCTCAGTCTTTTCCTCTACCTTTTTCTCTTCTTTTTTCTCTTCACGCTTCTTTACTCCTTCAAGTCGGAGTCCGAGGCGGTGTTCAGCAGGTTCGATAGAGATGATTTCAAAGTTATATGGTTTTCCGATTTCAAACTTGACCAATAATTCTTTTGGATCTGCCACACGCTTCTCTGAAAGATCAGAGATGTGAGCAAGTCCATGGATTTCATTGTCGAGCTTGACCATGAGACCAAATGATTCAACTTTGTGTACTTCTCCTTTTACTACTTGTCCGATCGTATATTTCTCTTTTACTGATTTCCATGGATCGTCGACAAGGCGCTTCAGTGAGAGGTATATTTTTGATTTATTGAGGTCGATAATCTGGGCTTTTACCTTGTCACCCGCTTTCAAAATGTCTTTAGGGTGATCAATTCTCTGCCACACGATTTCTGAGATGTGCACCAATCCTTCCAGTCCTTCGCCAAATTTCACGAATGCTCCGAATGGTGTAAGCGCTGATACTTCACCCTCGATCTTGTCTCCTACTTTGTAAGAATCAAGGATGTTTTTCTGTTCTTCTTCCCATACTTCTTTTTCAGAGAAGATCAACTTTTCATCATCAACATTTGCATCAAGTACTTTTACCTTGATTGTCGTTCCAACAAATTTCTTTAAGTGTTCCAAAATTCTATTTTTGTCTCCACCTTGTACACGTGGATAATTATCAGGATTCAATTGAGACACAGGCATAAATCCAGTCAAAGCGTCTGCCTGAAGCATAAGACCACCTTTGTTTGCTTGGATGATCTTTGCCTTGATAACCGTTCCTTCTTTGACATACTTTGCCATGCGTTCCCAGACGAGTCTGTGTCCGGCTACACGGAATGATAATTCCATTTCACCATTTTCATTTTCGTCTTCAACAACGGTTGCCTCTACTTCGTCGCCGATTTTGATATTCGAGAACTCTTTTGATTCACTAAACAATTCTTCTCCACGCACGACACCAATAATGATGCCATTGATGTCAACTCGGACTTCACCTCGACCAATCGAGATAACGCGTCCTTTGACCAAATCGTTCACTTGAGGGATCTGGGCAAAATACTCTTTTAATAATTCTTCAAAATTCTGTGTTTGTGACATATATACTCCTTGTCGTTACACAAGGTCTGATTTAGCCAACTCATTATATTGAGTAAGCACCCCCAGGGGCGGGATTGAATAAAGTGGGCGTATCTTAGCACAGGGTTTTGATTTTGACAAGAGGTTCTCAGTCGGAAAGTCTATAAAGTCATAAAGTCGAAAGTAAATACAAAAATACAGGTGAAATTTGACTTTTAGACTTCATAACTTTCGACTTTTGACTATACCCTCCTCTTGCTTTCACCTATATAATCCCGTATACTGTGGGCATACCTAAACAATATTTTGACTATAATTCTTATGCACATTTCCTGGCTTGGAGGTACTTCGATCAAAATTCAGACTAAATATGCTGACTCAGACGTTACGGTGTTGATTGATCCTTATAAATACGAAAAAGGCGCTTCCCCTCGAAGTTTAACTGCTGATGTAGTTCTCCTCACCCGTGGATCTGAGGAGCTTATCACCCTCTCTGGAGAGCCCTTTACCCTTGATACCCCAGGAGAAATCGACTCAAAAGGAGTACTTGTCACTGGTGTCGCAGGACATACCGAAAACACAACCATGCTTCGAATTGACTGCGAAGGAGTAAGTATGGCACACCTAGGACTCGTCAAAGAACCCCTTACTTCAGACCAGCTCGAAGTATTATCAGGTGTTGATATCGTTTTTATTCCTGTTGGTAACAACAATGGTTTCAGCATTGAAAACGCAACAAAAACAATTAACAGTCTTGAACCTCGCATTATTATTCCTATAGCATTCCAGTCTGATAACGATCCAGACGCTTCATCCCCTGATAGCTTTATCCGAGGACTCGGACTCCAGATGCCTGCTGAGGAAAAGAAAGTGATTATTAAGAAAAAAGACCTTCCCGAAGAGGAGACGAAGGTAATTTTGTTTGGAAAAGAATAAATAGTGATCAGAAATACATCCAACGTTCAAATTACTAAATTCAAACAAGAAGATTACTCTATTGAAAATTTGAGTATATGTCCAAAAGTAATATCCACAATTCTCACGATTTTGCACAGGTTGCAAAAGAAATCCCTACGCTTATTGCGGAGGAAATGAAGAATTTTGGTATTTCAAAACAGGGATTAGGAACATCTTTGAAACAACAAAAGACGTCTCCCGTATACACCTCACCGATACGAAGCAAGCGCTGGATGTTTATCGGGGTTGGAGTCTGTCTTCTCACTATTCTCGGATTCTGGTCTATCTATATCACTGATACGATTGCACAAAATAAACTTACGCTCAATCCTACAAAAGCTTTCGCTGACTCAGGGCAAAACGATCTCTCCATGATTATCAACACATTTGCCAACATGGAGACGGAACTCAAGGGAAATATCAAGAGCCCGAATGAGCTGAAAATGATGGTGGTGCAGGCGCTGATGCCACTCCTTGCTACCAGTAGCACGGCAGCAGACACAACGACGAGTACATTAACCACCACCTCATCAATAAGTACGGTAACTACTACACCATAATACAAACTAATTGCATATGATCAAAAAAGATACCAACGATACAAAAGGACAGGCCCCACGCGCAATTCAACCTAGTCTGACTGATGGAAAAATTGAAACAATCAATCTGGTTGACGAGATGCGAACCTCCTACCTTGATTATGCGATGAGTGTCATCGTTGCTCGTGCTCTCCCTGATGTGCGCGATGGTTTCAAACCCGTACATCGACGTATTCTCTACGCCATGTGGGGCATCGGATTGAAGCATAGTGCTAAGTTCAAAAAATCAGCACACGTGGTCGGAGACGTAATGGGTAAATACCATCCTCATGGAGACTTAGCGATCTACGATTCTTTGGTACGTATGGCCCAGGAATTCAATATGCGCCACATGCTCGTACATGGACAAGGAAACTTTGGTTCTATGGACGGAGATAGTGCGGCTGCGATGCGTTATACCGAGGTAAAACTTCGAGCGCTTGCAGAAGAAATGCTTCTTGATATTGATAAAAATACCGTAGACTTTACTCCTACCTACGACGGAAGTCACAAAGAACCTCGAGTGCTCCCAAGCAAATTCCCAAACTTACTTTTGAACGGTAGTATGGGTATTGCGGTCGGAATGGCGACAAATATTCCTCCACATAATCTAGGAGAACTTTGCGATGGAATTTCTGCGCTCATCGCAGACCCTGCAATCACGATCGAACAATTGGTTGAACATATCAAAGGACCTGATTTTCCAACCGGCGGAATCATCTACAACAAACAAGACATTCTTGCAGCATATGCGACTGGACGAGGAGGAATCGTGATGCGCGCAAAGACTGATATTGTCGAACTTGCAGGAGACCGATTCAATATTATTGTCTCTGAAGTTCCCTATCAGGTAAACAAAGCAACTTTGATTGAAAAAATTGCAACACTCGTTCAAGAGAAAAAACTTGAAGGAATCAAAGATTTGCGTGATGAATCAAACAAAGATGGAGTTCGTATTGTGATTGAGCTTAAAAAAGATTCATACCCAAAGAAAGTCTTGAACCGTTTGTTCAAGATGACTGAGCTCCAGACCACCTTCCACGTAAACATGTTGGCGCTCGTTGATGGAATCCAGCCACGCGTACTTAATTTGAAAACAGTGCTTGAAGAATTTATCAAGCATCGTCAAGTAATCATTCGACGACGAACTGAATTTGATCTTGAAAAAGCCAAAGATCGCGCACATATTCTTGAAGGTTTGAAAAAAGCGCTTGATAAAATCGATTTGATTATTGCAACGATCCGTAAATCAAAAGATAAAGATGAGGCAAAAGTAAACCTCATGGGAAAGTTTGATTTTACCGAGAGACAGACAGTGGCGATCCTCGAAATGCGATTGCAGCAGCTGGCGAATCTTGAGAGACAAAAAATCGAAGACGAGCTCAAGGAAAAAATGAAACTTATTGCAGAGCTTGAATCTATTTTGAAGAGTGCCACCAAAATATTGAATATTATCAAAGATGAAGTTACTGAAATCCGTGAACGATTTGCAGAAGAGCGACGAACCAAAATTATTCAACACGGAATCAAAGAATTTTCTATTGAAGATTTGGTACCAAACGAACCAACTCTTATCCTCTCGACTGTAGACGGATATATCAAACGTCTTCCTTCTGACACATTCAAACAGCAGGGTCGTGGTGGCAAAGGAGTGATGGGACTCACTACCAAAGAAGAAGACGTAGTGGATCATATTATTTCAACAAATACACATGATTTCATCCTATTCTTCACCACACGTGGACGCGTGTTCCAATTGACCGCATACGAAATTCCACAAGGATCTCGTACTGCCAAAGGTCAGGCTCTCGTAAATTTCCTCCAGCTTGCGCCTAATGAAAAAGTGTCGACTATTCTTTCTATGAGCGACATGACCAAGTATGAATATCTGATCATGTTAACAAACAAAGGAACGATTAAGAAAACTAGACTTGATGATTTCAAAAATGTTCGACGATCAGGCCTCATCGCTTTGAAACTCAAAGAAGACGACATGCTTGAATGGGTACGCCCATCAACGGGAAGTAACGATGTAATTACCGTGACGAGCCAAGGTCAAGCAATCCGTTTCCAAGAAAAAGAAATTCGCGCCATGGGCCGAACTGCAAGTGGAGTTCGTGCAATCAAACTCAAATCAAATGATGTGGTTGTCGGAATGGATGTAGTATCTGCTGACCTCGTAAAGAAAAAAGTACTTGAGCTCCTCGTTATTTCTGAAAAAGGAATGGGTAAACGCACCAGTATTACTGAATATAAAGTACAAGGTCGTGGTGGAAGTGGAATTAAAACTATGGCAATTACGGATAAGACTGGACGCATCATGAGTGCACGAGTAGTCAATAATACTGAAACTCAAGATCTCATGATTATCTCAGTGAAAGGACAGGTTATCCGCACTCCAATCAAAACTATCTCAACTCTTGGACGTGCAACACAAGGAGTACGCATCATGCGATTCAAACAAGAGGGTGACAAAGTTGCAAGTCTTGCAGTACTTGAAGCAGATAAAGAAGATGTAGAAGCGTAAATTACACAAGTAAATTAAAAACACCTCTCCGATTCGGAGAGGTGTTTTTAGTATTGAGGGATTGACAAAAGCAGACTTCTATGGTAAAAACCTTAGCTGCCCAAACAAACAAAGGAGGTAGTAGCATGGACGCTGAACAATACCAGAAACTCGCGCTCGCGGTGATGGCTGCAATCCCAATGGATCTCGACAGCCAGATCGCCGATGGGTGGATCCGAGACCCGCTCGGCCTAACCGTCGCGATGCGCCAGGCACTGGCCCCAGGAAAACAGGATCAGGAGTGGAAGCCCCATCTCTTCGAGAAACTCGATAGACGTATCGTCGACCTCCCTGGACTCACTGGCCGTGCTCGTAATTCACTTCTCGGTGAAAATAGAGACAAAGAACATCGTATCACCTACGTCGGACAGTTGGTACAAATGCGTAAAGTGAAACTCTCCTGTCTGTGGAATTTTGGAAATCACTCTCTCAAAAACGTGACCCAAGTCCTAGCTGAACTCGGACTGGAGCTCGATATGGACGTACAAGGCTGGGTACCGCCTGAGCAGCGGAACCTGTAGAGTCGATTCCTCGGATCGACTCTCAAAATACGGACTCTCGCGCTACGGCGGTGCAATTCGGCACTGACAGCACGAGAGTCTTCTTCATTTTTAGATAATCTAAAACCACTCGATAAGGGTGGTTTTTTATTTTAATGATTGACAAAAAATATATATGAGTTAGTATTCTCTCCAATACAGTCAACGCATAGTGCTATGACTGAACAGAGAGGTAACATGCACGTTCAAGTTAATCTAAGCCAGCTCACTCCACACAAAATCGAGCTGCGCGATGACCAGGTCAGGATCCACCCAAATCTCTCCGTCGAGGAGTGGTCCAAGTACGCGAACCTTTACATGACCCACTGCAACGACGACTTCACGAACGAAAGGTTCACCAAATACCTTCGTGAACCTTCGAGTACTGAGGTCGTGAGAACCATCCGCCGCTTCCGTGCGGGGAGAGGTACTGGGTACACGGTCGAGTGGGCCCGGTCTGTGCGTGAAGCTCTCAACCTCGACCCTACTGGGTTCGAGCACATAGCAGCCTTCGCCAACCAGCACTTCAGAATCTGGTGGAATCTCGCGCGCGAGTGGGTCTTCTCCCCGGATCTGATCTCGATGGAAATCCCCAACTCGCTCGACAAAAACAAGCCCACAATGATCGGCATCGGGGGCAACATCGAAGCACGCCACTTTTCCGTTACACCCCTCGAGAAGTTCAATGGGTATGTGTGGTTCTGCGGTCTCGTGAAGGCCGAACCCACCACGTCCTAGGGCGCAACAAGACTCTCTGCACGACACTAAGTACGGCACGAGAGTCTTCTTCATTTTTAAACTAAAAAAATAATCCTCCAGTTCGGAGGATTATTTTAATGTACGAAATAATTAACGCTTTCTCGATAACACTTCTTTCAAGATTTCTGCAGCACTTTTTCCTTCTCCTTCAATATTTTGAAGCATATCCCTCGACTCCTCCTTAGTATACCCCATGGAGATAAGTCCCTCAACCACATCGTCAAGTACTCCATCCACGGGTTTTGAGCGGACCGAAACTCTCGTACCCAGATCAATTTTACTTTTTAACTCAACAACTAATCGCTCTGCTGTTTTCTTTCCCATACCTTGAATTGAGGTGAGATATCCTACATCTCCTCTCGCAATTGCATCTCGTATATCTTCGACTGAACCAAGCGACATAATATTCATGGCACTTTTCGGCCCAATTCCAGATACGGTCATGAGAAGCATAAAGAAGTCTCGATCTTCAAGATGCGAAAATCCAAATAATTCCTGACTATTCTCACTCACTTTATGATAGATAAAGAGTGATACAGGAACTCCGGTATTTAATTCAAGAAGTTTGTATGCAGGAAGTACGACCTCATACCCAAGACCAGATTGCGTTGCCACAATCACACTTTGCTTAGTACTTCCAATTACTGTTCCTTGAATATGTGCGATCATACTTAACGAGACAAATATGCCACAAGTGTTTCAACACCAAATCCATTCGCACCAGGTCTGAGCCACGGCTTTGCTTTGCCCATAAATATCGCACTCGCAAGATCAATATGTGCCCATTTGTAATCGACGAAGAATTGGAGGAATGCTGCAGCGGTCGATGCCCCACCAAATGCAGGACTCCCTACTCCACCCAGATTTTTGATGTCAGCAATCTCACTCTTCATAGCTTCACTATATTCTTCACCGAGTGGTAATCTCCACAATAGTTCGCCCACTCCATCCCCTGCCGCAACCAGTTTTTCACACATACTATCATCGGGAGTAAATATTCCCGATCGTTCTGATCCGAGAGCCCCCATACATGCACCTGTAAGCGTAGCAAGATCAATTACTTCAGCTGGTTCATATTTCTTTGCATATACTAGTGCGTCAGCAAGAATGAGACGTCCTTCAGCATCAGTATTCAAAATTTCAACAGTTTTTCCATTCATTGCCACCAGAATATCATCAGGTCGAAATGCGCTACCACTGGGCATGTTTTCTGCCGCAGGAATCAGGCCTACAATATTTTTCTTGAGTTTGAGTTCAGCCGCAGCTTTAATTGCTCCCAATACTGCCGCTCCTCCAAGCATGTCGTATTTCATCTCTACCATCCATTGTCCTGGTTTTAAAGACAACCCACCAGAATCAAACGTGATTCCTTTACCCACCAATACGGTTGGTTTTTGAGATTTAGCCGCACCCCAATATTCAACAATAATAAATTTTGGTTCGTGCTCAGAACCTTGCGCTACACCCAATAAGCAGCCCATTTTCAATTTTTTAATTTCTGCTTTTCCGAGCACCGTAGCTTTGATTTTACTTTTTTTTGCCATTTCAACAGCGGCATCTGCAAGATACGTTGGAGTCATGGTACTTGGAGGAGTATTTCCAAGATGGCGTGCAAAATTCACTCCCTCAGCAACTATTCTTCCATATGCAATACCTTTTTCACACGCTTTTTTCTCACTCGCGTTTGCAAGCCCTGCAAACTGCACATCTTCAATTGGAACTGAGTGTGCTTCTACATCGGTCTTATGTTCATCATACGCATACGTAGAAATTTCACCTGCCCGAACAAAAAGTGAAGCAAGATGTTCAACTGTTTCTTTCTTTTTGAGAACACTCGTAAACACAAGTGACACTTTTTTCCATTTTTTATTTTGAGCTTGTACAAAAGCTGCGCCTACACACTCGCGCAATTTCTTTACTGAATATTCTTTATCTTTACCCAATCCTACGAGCATAACGCGGGGATGATTTTTGTCTTCAGTATGCAATACAAGTTTTTCCAATTTTTTTCCTTTAAATTCTTCCAATTCTACTGCGCCTGTAATTTTTTTTCTTACCTCATCAAGCATTCCAAAATTCTTTAGCTCTGTCTCAACTTTTTGATCTTCAAATACAGGAAACAATATTACATTGCACGGTTTTAATTCTTCGAGACTTGTGTGAACAGTATATTTCATATTGGATTAATTTATTTCTTTTCAATAGTTAATGAAATCTCCACTCCTTCAATAATAACTTTGGTATCAGTTTGTTTTTCAGTTAATTCTACCGCAAGTACGGATTGAGCAATACTACCTTTATGACCTTCGAAAACTGCACGAAACTGTGTATCTTCAGTGTGCCAATATATTGACACTCTGTCTTCTACGGTTAATCCCGATTCTTTTCTAATTTGATTGATCGCACGCACTGTTTCACGTACCAACCCTTCTATCTTCAGCTCATCAGTCATTTCAGTATCGATTCCAACTTGGATAGCATTGTCTTCTTTTATGATAACAAATTCAGTTGGTTTATTCATCTCTCCTGTGACTGATTTTACATTCATTTCGTCGGCAACAATCTGCCCTGCAGCATCTGAGAGTGTGATTCCACTAAAATACAAATGTGACAATGTCTGACGTACTTTTATTCCAGCTTGAGCTCGAAGTGCTAATCCCATTTCTACCACTTTTCGAACATGTTCCATTTCCCCCAACACATTCTCATCAACTTCTTTCTTATTATACACGGGAAAATCTTCGAGATGCACACTTTCCATTTCTCCACCCACTTTTTGGTAGAGAGTTTCCGCAATAAATGGAGTAAACGGTGCCATCACTTTTGATAGAGTTTGTAAAACGGTTTGAAGTGTGGCAAGTGCCGCTTCTTTATCACCAACATCCTCACCCTTGAAACGATCACGGCTTCGTCGCACATACCACTGTGATAATTCAGTGACAAATTCTACGATTGGTCGACTTGCTTCTGCAAGTTTGTACGCTTCCATTCCCTCCGTAACTTCCTTAACTAAAATATTAAGCTTAGAAAGAATCCATCGATCCAAAATGTGTTTACTTTCGACTTTCGACTTTCGACTTTCGACTTTTTCTGTAAACAGTTCATAAAACTCACACACATTCCACAAAGTGTTTATGAGTTTGTTATACATTTCTCGTACTCCTGCTTCCGAGAAATTCAGATTCTCTGCTGCCATCACAGGGGACGTCAACAAATAATATCGAAGCGCATCTGCTCCGTATTTTTCAAGGAGAGTATTAGGGTCTGGATAATTCTGTAATTTTTTACTCATCTTTTTACCATCTTCCGCAAGCACGATTCCATTTACAATCACATTTTTGTATGCAGTTTTTCCAAACAGTCCGACTGCTAGAATGTGTAGATAATAGAACCATGCGCGAGTCTGATCCTGCCCTTCTGCAATAAACTCTGCAGGAAAACTTGCTTCAAATTTTTCTTTATTTTCAAATGGATAACGTACTTCAGCATAAGGCATCGATCCAGAATCAAACCAGGTATCGAGAACATCAGGAACTCGAGTATAGGTCTTACCCTCTTTTTCAAATGTAATAGTATCAACAATATGTTTGTGTAAATCATCGACTTTCTGACCAGATAATTCCTCAAGCTCTTTAAGAGAACCCACACATATCGAATCACCATCTGCACTCTGCCAGACAGGGATTACGGTAGCCCAAAAACGCTGTCTGGAAATAGACCAGTCACGCGCTCCTTCGAGCCATTTGCCAAAACGACCTTCTTTAATATGTTCAGGAGACCAATTGATTTTTTCTGCTTGTTTCAATGCTTTTGATTTGATTTTGGTAACGTTTACAAACCAACTACTTGTCGCATAATTGATCAATGGAGTATCACAACGCCAGCAATGTGGGTAGCTATGTTCATATTTTTTCTTTGAAAATAATTTTCCATTGTGAGCCAACCATTTTACAATTTCCACGTCTGTCGCCATATGATCTTCTACTGGCTTCACATGCATTCCACGAAAATCAGTGACGGCATCGATAAAAGTTCCATCCATTTTTACATGCTGAATAAACGGAACATTTTCTTTTTTGAATACTTCATAATCATCAGTACCAAATGCAGGCGCGAGATGTACCACTCCGGTTCCATCAACAGTCGTTACAAAATCAGCAGTGACTACACGGAAAGAATTTTTACTATCAGCAAAATATGGGAATAGTGGTTCGTATTCAAGACCAACCAATTCATTGGCTGAAAGTTTTTTTACCACTTCATATTCTTTTCCTTCAAAATTAACCCCAACTAATTCTCCCGAAAGAATATATTGTTCTTCCCCACTTTTTACCAGAGAATATTCAATATCACTCCCCACTGCAAGTAACACATTTCCTGGCAATGTCCACGGTGTTGTGGTCCATGCAAGCACAAAAACATTACCATCAATATCCAATTTTTCTTTAGCGTTTTTCAATTTGAATTTCGCCGTAACTGAAATATCTTTGATATCTTTATACCCTTCAGTTACCTCTTGCTGAGACAGGGTGGTCTCACAGCGGGGACAGATATGCATGGGTTTATACCCATGATAAATCAGATCTTTATCCCAGAGTTGTTTGAATACTGACCACACTGATTCCATGTATCCATTATCCATCGTACGATACGCATTTTTCATATCTACCCAGCGACCCAGACGATGAATTGTTTTTTCCCAATCACCTACATAGCTCAATACTTTAGAGCGACATTTCTCATTGAAAACTGCCACACCCATCTCTTCAATCTCTTTCTTACTTTTAGTACCCAGTTCCTTTTCAATAATATTTTCAATTGGAAGTCCATGACAATCCCATCCCCACACACGTTCTACCCTTCGACCTTGCATGGTCCAGTAGCGAGGCACCACATCTTTCATTACACTTCCCACAATGTGACCGTAATGAGGAAGTCCAGTCGCAAATGGTGGCCCGTCATAAAACGTATATTGTTTATTTTCTGGTCGATTTTCTACAGATTTTCGAAATGCATCGGTTTTATCCCAATGTTTGAGTATTTCTAATTCTTGTTCTTGTGCGTTATAGGGCATACGATTTAATTAACAATTAGCAATGAACAACTAACAAATCCCTATTGGTAATTTTTGCTAATTGTTCATTGTTAATTGTTCGTTGTAAAATAAAAAGCCCCCAGTGTGAGGACCCAAGTTCTTGGGCGGTACCACCTCACTTCCATAGCGGCTACTTCATATATGCTATTACGGGCACACCCGAGAGGTTCTAATTCCGACTAAGTCGGAGTTCTTCCTCTAGCGCTTCTATATAGAATTTTCTGTTGATTGCAGAAAAATACGCTAATACAATTGTACAATAAATATACAAGCAAGCGAGAAAAAAGTCAAAGCTCAAGTTTTTTCAATTACAATCCAAAATTCTTCTTAAGAATTGTCCTATAAATACTATTTCTACTCACCATCCCCACTACTTTTCCATTTTCAACTACGGGCAGACGATTCACATCATGTGCAAGCATCAGTGATCCAGCTTTCATGATTGGATCGTCTGGTGTTACAGTCAAAATATTTCTCTTCATAAATACTTCCACCTTGGTATTTCTGATGTCCCCTGCTTTCGACTCTCGTGCCTCCATATCAGTATAACTTTCAGGACTATCATAAAAACTCTTGTACCAGGGATATAAAATCCGTACAATATCTTTTTCTGAGACAAATCCAACTACACGCTCCTGATCATCAAGTACCGGAACACCGGTTACCTGATTTGTGTACAGAAGACGCGCCACTTCCTCATACGTAGTGTCTGGCGTTACAAAAACGTTATGAGTATCCATCAGTTCTTTGACTTTCATATGGGTGGGGTTAAAAGTAAAGAAAAAAATATGGATGAGTATAGTCACATTTTCACTATATTTCTATCATAGCGACAACTTGCGCAACCGTCAAATTATACGTATAGTCTCTTTACCAAACAGAATAAAAACGATATACTTTTTTGTATACTAAAGCCTGTGTAATTGAATTGTCGTTTAACTTTTTACTCTTGCCTTTTGACTTCTATACGTATGTATACAGGACCACTCTATATTGCAGGTGACCATGGTGGATATGCACTAAAAAAGCGATTAATTCGGTTTGTAGAAAACGAGCTTAGCCGATCGATTGAAGACATGGGTCCACTCGAACACGTAGAGCACGATGATTATACTGACTATACATTCCCCCTTGCAAAACGCGTGGTAGATGAACATGCACGCGGTATTCTCGTGTGTCGTAATGGAATCGGGGTATGTATGGCGGCAAATAAAGTCGCCGGAATCCGTGCAGGTATTGGATACAATATTGCAGTTGGAGAATCCATGATGAAAGATGATGATACAAACATTCTTTGTCTTGCAGCAGATCATCTCTCCGAAGATTTTGCCATGGCAATTGTAAAAAGATGGCTCGAAACTCCTTTTAGTGAAGCCGAACGACATGTGCGAAGACTCGGAAAAATCGAAGAATTTGAAAAAAATGTATGATTGCTATTATCCCTTCGATTCTAGTCAAAACCAAGAATGAATTTTTGTCTCAAATTTCTCTACTAGAGCATTCGGTCACTCATCTCCAGCTTGATATTGCTGATGGAAATTTTGTTTCTAATACTACGTGGAGTGAGCCAGAGATTATCCGCCACAGTGAAGGATACACATTTGAACTTCACCTTATGGTCGAGCATCCGCTCGAAGTTATTGCTGAATGGAGTACTGTAGCAAATGTCACCAAATATATCGTCCATTTTGAATCTGAGGACAACATTGAAGAAGTCATATCTCATATACAAGCATCTAATGGACTGAAACGCGAAGTCTTCATTGCACTCAATCCTGAGACACAGCTAAGTGCACTCGAAAGAATTGCCGATCGGATTGATGGAGTTCTCTTTATGGGTGTCACCCCTGGGTTTCAAGGGCAAAAATTAATTCCTGCAGTTCTTGAAAAAATCACTCAGTGCAGAAACAGATATCCTCATTTGTACACTGAACTAGATGGTGGTGTCCATGAAGATACGCTCGAAGCGATCGTCAAAAGCGGTGTTCATGCGATTTGTCCGGGAAGTTTGGTGTTCAAACGAGAACAGAAACCGAGTGAACAAATTATATTTATCAAAAACCAATTAGCGTAAACAAATATATATGTCTCAAAAAAATGACCTCCTCGACCTCGTGATTATCGGAGCTGCTGCTGCAGGGTGTGCTGCTGCCGTATACGCCGCACGAAGAAATTTGAAGTTCGCTGTGGTTACCAAAGATATTGGTGGAGAAGTTGCTCTTTCAGGAGAAGTAGAAAACTGGCCAGGTATCATACACACCACTGGTTTTGAATTGGCACAACAGTTCTACAAACATATGGAATCATATGGTATCAAAGCAGATGTAGGCTATTCGGTAACTTCGATTGAAAAGGAAGGAAAATATTTCATTGTAAAAACTGAAGATTACTCAAAAAAAGAAAAGCTCTTCTATACAAAAACCGTAATTATCGGAAGTGGTATCCACCCTCGAGAGCTTGGGATTCCAGGAGAAAAAGAGTTGCGCGGCAAGGGAGTCACCTACTGTACCGTATGTGACGGACCGCTTTATCGCAATAAAATAACCACCACAATCGGAGCCGGAAATGCAGCACTCGAGTCGGCTCTCATGATGGCTGAGCTTGCAACCAAAGTGTATTGCATTACCAAATTCCCTAATACCAAAGAAACCAATGGTGGATTTCCCAAAGGTGAAAATATTTTGATTGATAAATTAAAAAAAGCTCCTAATGTGGAGATTATCTACGGCGCTATCACTACTGAAATACTGGGCACCGAAAATGTAACCGGCGTTTCTTATACCGACAACACCGGATCAAAACAAACTATCGAAACGAACGGTGTCATGGTACATATTGGAAATATTCCTAATTCCACTTTTGCGCCAATTGTCGACCGAACCCCCTTGGGCGAAATTATCGTGGATCTTACTTGCGCCACCTCAATCCCGGGAATTTTCGCAGCAGGAGATGTAACCACGGTTCCCTACAAACAAATTGTCATTGCCGCAGGCCAGGGAGTCACAGCAGCACTCTCTGCTATCGCATATATCAATAAATGGGAAGAGTAAAAAAAATGTTTCTTATTTACTTCCATTTTGCTATACTTACATTCGTATTATAGCTTTGAGTTTTTACCTTTGAGCTTTAAGTTTGAAATCTATGTTCCTCGAATCAGTATTTCCTGTACTCCCATCATCAATTACCGAGATACTCGTCTACGTCTCAGCTTTCTTGGGTATTTTGTTGCTTTCATACGGAGTATTTCTCGAAGCAGAGAGTCGACAGGATTTAGTATTTTTTCTTGGAGCTTGCTTTCTTCTGGTCTATGCAATCTACATCGCAAATCTCGTCTTTGTTCTTGCAATGGGTGCATTCGCCTTGAACTCGATGATTGAATTTATCGAAATACTCACTGGACTTCACAAACATAATCCCGAGCAACTCGAACGTGTTAAAAAATTACGCTAATGCTATGTACGATCTTGTAACTATCGGAGACTCCACCGTCGACATGTTCCTTCTTATCGACGAAGCTACTCTCAACTGTGATATCAAAACCAATGAATGCCAACTCTGCTTTACCTATGCAGATAAAATTCCGATCAATGGTGCTATTCAGGCAATTGGTGGGAATGCTGCGAACGTAGCTGCTGGAGGCGCAAAATTGGGTCTAAAAACAGCAATAGTCACTGAAGTGGGAGATGATATCAACGGACTCCTCATCAATGATGATTTGACCAAAATAGGTGTTAACACCAATCTTGTACATGTAAATAAAGGAAAAGAAACAAGATATTCAGTGGTATTAAGTTATAAAGGAGAGCGAACGATTCTTTCCTACCACGCTCCCCGAACATACCCTAAACCAAAACTACCCCCTGCCAAAGCTCTCTATTACACTTCTCTTGGAAAAACATTTGAGCGAATCCAAGCTGCAGTAATCGCCTATAAGAAAAAACACAAAACAGTAATTTTGGCGTGCAATCCTGGATCATACCAATTTGGTGCTGGGATACAAAAAACACGACAGATTCTACCATTCACTGATATTTTATTTGTAAACAAAGAAGAAGCAGAGAAAATTACCCAGTCCAAGGGTACTGTACAAGAGCTTACAAAACTTTTACACACCAAAGGAGTTCGGATCGTTGTTGTTACCGATGGGTCGAAAGGATCGTATGTATCTAATGGAGAGTCTCTCTATCATATGCCACGGTTCCCCGTAAAAACACTTTCCCGAACTGGCGCAGGCGATGCCTATGCCAGTGGATTTATGAGTGCACACCTCAGCGGACACACTATTCCTCAGGCAATGTCTTGGGGTACGGCGAATGCTTCCAGTGTGGTGCAGCAGTTTGGCGGACACACCGGCACACTTACCAAAAAACAAATTGCAACTATACTCAAAAAATATAGCTCAATTAAGCCAAAACTTGTGGTCTAAGACTTGACAAAGATGCTACTCCATGATACAAAGTAGCGTACATTTTTGATCGTTAATTTTAGTGTATGGTTGCAAAGCAGAAGCAGGACATTATCCTCTATGTAGGAAAAATTCTGCCCTACATGATTACCGCAATTCGCGCATACGAAAAGCAAAACAAACGAAAATTTCGTATTGCATTGTTATTTGATATCAAAGAAAAACGAAACATCCCAACTGACGATATTATCAAAAATATTGATCTTGTGTTGTCATGTAATACTCTTTCTGAGAGCGCTATACAAGAAACTCTACTACCTTATGAAGATGAGTTGCTCGCAATTTCATGTAGAGGCGAAGATTATATTGAAATGTTTGCTCGAATTATCCCTTTTGTACCCTATCTCCGCACCCCAACGAGCGAATCACTCCGATGGGCATCAGACAAACTACTCATGCGAAGACGTCTATTTACCTATAACAAAAAAATCACCCCTGCATACATAGTAGTTACCGATACAACTCCTACCTCATTACAAAAAATTGAACAAAAGGTTGGATTTCCTCTAGTAGTGAAACCCACAGGTCTTGCTGCAAGTCGACTAGTAACTATATGTTTCCACAAAGAAGAGCTTGAAACAACTCTAAAAAAGGTTTTTAAAAAAATTAATGCACTATATCAAGAAACGGGAGGTAACTGGACCCCACAAGTACTCGTAGAGCAATTCATGGATGGAGAAATGTACTCGATTGACGGGTACGTGTCTGCACGTGGAAAAGTACAGTTTGTTCCTCTCGTTCATATTCAAACTGGACGCACCATTGGTTTTGATGATTTCTTTGGATATATCCAGATGACTCCTACCAATCTCAACAAAGAAAGTATTGATATTGCTCGAGGTGTTGCACGAGAAGCAGTCCACGCCCTTGCGCTACGTAGCACCGCTGTACACATTGAACTTATGAAAACTGAGGGTGGCTGGAAAGTAATTGAAATTGCAGCACGTCAAGGCGGATACCGCCATCACATGTATGACTATTCGTATGGGATCAACCATACTATGAACGATATTCTGATTCGTATCCCCGAAGAAGTGCATACTAAGCGCAAAGTGAAGGGATACACAGCGTATATGAAATTTTTTGCAAAAAAAGAAGGTAAACTTTCAAAACTAACGGGGGTCAAACGAGCCCAGGAATTGAAATCGTTTAAAGAAATTAGTGTAAATAAAAAAATTGGTGACACTTGTACCTACGCCAAAAATGGTGGCACCAGTGTGTTCAACATTCTTCTCTTTAATCCTGAAAAATCAGAATTACTCGCAGACATTCGACGACTTGAGCAAATGGTAGAAATAGAAGTACAATAATATACCTATGTTACCAGTAATTTTTCCTCGACATATCAGTTGGAAAGTTTTTTTTACAAATTCTGACCCATACTCTCCGTTTGGAACAAAGACGTTTTCACGCATAAAAAAAACACTCTCCATTCTTACAGATGCTGGATACGTATTCACAATCGAGGATGTAGATGAACTTTATTTAAACAAATTTATTCCACGTTACGAAGCTTTTATTTCTTCAAAAGAGCGCGGCACCATTTTCCCTATTAAAGATCGCATTAATGATGGTAAAAAACGGGGATGGCAGTATAAAGCTCTATCACTCTATAAAAATACAGAATACCTCGGTGGATTAATTTTCTCTACAGACGCAGTCTCTAGTTTTATCTCCTCGAATTACAAAGTATTTCCTCATGAGATTCCTGAAAAAATATCAATAGGAGTAAGCTTTGTTGCTGAAAAATATTTTAATGAGTACTCAATAAGTAATAAAATTGAATTTATCACTCACGGATTAGATCGAAATATATATGGCTTCCATTCCAATATTGGACTTGCCTGTTACAAAGTTCAAATTGGTGGACGCCCTTTTATACCACTCAAACGAACATCCACTAATGAGCCAAACGAGATACTAGAAACACTCCCTATCTTCGAAGAAGACATGCTCGTTTTTCTTGGAGAAAAACATGAAGAATTTATTACCAAAGCCTTGCTCGTATCAGAAAAACCTGAAGAGGAGTTACAAAAGAAATTTCCGATACTTTTTTCAAACAATTATTTTGAAACTAAAATTGTCACACATGGTGAGGTACCAATGATTCCTGACTGGAAATAAAATAGAGGCGCATTGCAATACACCTCTATTTTAGATACCCCATCTCACTTTTCTCTCTTCTCTTTTTCCTTGAAAATACTCGGGCATTCCTCGTATTTCTTCTATTTCTATTCGTGGGCCGAGGAAGGAAATGCTATGTTCGATTGCTTTAATGTTGCTTTGAATATCCTGTGCCAAATCGCTATGGTGTTCTGGTTGGTTTTCGGCAAGACCTCGAAGTAATGCGAGCACTCCATTTACCTCTTCAATCATTTTGCCATAATACTCAATTTTTTCCTCATACGTTTTTCGATCATGGGTTAATACAGCCTGCATAGCATAGCGACGGATGTCATGCTTCAAGTCTACGAGAAGTTCATTTAATTCTTGTCTATCATCATGATCAAAATGATCGAGCACTGTTCCATGACACACAGGTCCAAAACTCCCACCCAAATCACACACCAACATATATTTTTTTCGTAAACTGGGAGTTGCTTTTTGCATGAAAAATTTATCACCCATTGTTTTTTCATGATGTTCAACCATTTCCTCAAATGCCCGCATATAGGGCCACAATTTGGTTCCGTGCTCTGCCATAGAACGTTCCACCTCATGAAGCGTAACGTCTTCAGCCCTATAGAGACGATCAAGCTCTATCTCAAGATCCTGCTTCACCTGTCGAGGAACCAACGGAGGAATACGTTTGAGAATTGTTTCGTAGATGGTGAGGGTATGTTGGATGATGGGTTGCATAGTGGAGATAGTATAGCATATCAAAACGACGCACGACACACACAGTACGATAAGATACTTTTGGTCGTGTTCCATGAGTCGTGTATTGTTTTCTACTTTAGAAGGATAAGTTTTCTTTCCACCGTATATACAACTCTTTGGTCGCATGCAAATCCCCTGCGCAGTATTCTGCAATTTCCTTACATTTTCCTGCCTGGAACATAGGTAATACCTCGTGACCGCTTACCCCATTTGATTTAGGTGACTTGATCCCAAATGCTTTGCAATAAAAATCAAGATTGAATTTTCGATAGGCATTATAGAAGGTCAATTGCTCGAGCAAATCTACATGTGCATCCGTGCTATACCGATACGGTGCTAAATTTTTGGTAGGTTTTACTCCGAGCATTGCTGATCGAAGCATAAGTACGGGACAATCAAATCCACGTCCATTAAACGTCACGAATTTGTGAGAAAATGAAATTGCTTTCCAGAATTTTTCGAGAATTTCTTTTTCTGTACCACATTCATACTTAATTCCATCTTTTTCATATGATTCAACAACTTCCCCTGAGGTTTGAAAATACACCGCCCCCTTCCCACTCTCAACCGAGAGCATACCAATCGCTACAATCCTATTGGTTGGAGCCCAAAGCGCCATTTGTTGTTTTACTTTTTCTTCGTCTTCTCCATTTTCTGCAAATTTAAGCAAATAGCTTTTCTGATCACTATCCAATTCGTCAAAAGGTACTGGTATTGTTTCGATATCGAACACTACTGTATTCATACAAGTATTTATTACCCCACTTAATAAAGTACTCAACACTATACGATACTAGTTGATTTTTGGCAAAAATATGCTAGCATACATCAAGAATCCATGATTGTGATACACTAATATCTCTCATTGATCCATCCTAACTATAGTGGAAAATTACTATGAAAAAAATTGCTGTTTTTTTTAAAACTCCAGGTGCGATGGGATATCCTTTTTCCAAACCTGACTATTGGACATCATATTCTGAACTCTCACAAGAAGTTACAAACCATAGTGGACAACTGTACTTTACTCGTGAACAACACACGTATCTTGGTAATGGATCTTTTTCACAGTCATGGATTATTGAAAATAATTCACTCGTAGAAACAGGTCCTATTACCGTTGAAGTAATCTATGACAAGGGAAGATTTGCACCCGATAACACAGTTCCTATTTTAAATCACTCAAAGATAAAAAGGATTTGCGATGATAAATGGCTTATGTACCAGCATTTTTCAGAATATTGCCCTACCACTTTTTTTGTTGAAAATGAAATGCAGATACACTCCGCACTTCCCAAACTCAAAACAGACTTACTGGTTTTCAAACCCTTCTCAGGAAGCGAAGGCACAGGTGTAACGATTGAAAAAAAAGAATTTTTTATGAGTAACCTCGATACATTACAGTACCCAGGAGTTTTTTCAGAGTTTATAGATACTTCTATCGGGGTTCCACATATTGTAGAAGGGCTCCACGATCTTCGATTAGCAATTTTTGATGGTGATATTTTGTATTCTTATTTCCGCACACCCCCTCAAGGTAGTTTCTTAGCCAATGTTTCCAAAGGTGGTAAATTTGAAATGGTTGACCCGAACAACTTACCAAAAGAAATCTTAGCTATTGCAAAAAAAATTGACTCAGAGTTTTCTGAATGTGGACATCGATTCTACAGCATTGATTTTGGGTATACCATAGATGGACCGAAAATTATTGAAATGAATTCAGAGCTCGGCTTATTACCAAACAAAGAACATCCGATCTTTATCACACTCAAAGAAAAATTAGCTCAGGCTTTTATAGATATGTAAGAATCTCAAACATTAGTTATATAGCAAGTGACCAATGTAGTACATTCCAATTCCAGCAGCCACAGACACATTGAGGCTTTCCTTCATCCCACGCATAGGAATATGTGTGACAATATCACTCTTCAGAAGATTTTTCTTATCAATCCCCTCAACTTCATTTCCTACGATTAAGGCTATTTTTGTTCCAAGCATTTTTTTGGTGAGTGTACCTAATTCTACACTGTCCTTTGCTTTTTCCAAGGCAACGATTGTATATCCTTCTTTTTTTAAACTTGAAATAAGCCGAGCTAGGCTTTTCTTCTGCTCCCAGGGCACTGTTTTTTCAGCCCCCAGAGCTACTTTATCTATTTCAGGTCGTGGAGGTACCGGTGTGTAGCCTACGAGATAGATTTTATTAAATCCACACGCATCCGCTGTTCGGAACATTGCACCCACATTGTGACATGAGCGGATATTTGGAAGTATGAGAGCGAGTTCTGGTTTCATAGTACCTAAGCATAGCGAAAATAAGACTGGATTTCAACCAGTCTTATTTTCTATTAATTTTGAGGACGTTCTTGAAGTGGGAGTAATGGACGAACCTGTTTTTGTCTCTCACCTGTAGATGTTGCCGATTTCTCTCGCTGACGTTCTAATATTTCTTCTTGTCTTATACGCTCAAGCTTACGCTCGGCAGCCGGGGTAGTACTAGCTTTTTCTTCAACATTAAGTTTGATTTCCGCTGCACGCTCTTCACGAATGGTTTGCAATTCTTCTTTTGCAGACTCATCGCCGGATTTTATCCGATCAAGAAGTTCTTTTTGTTCATCACGGAATTCTTTGACCTCTTCTTGATGCTCTTCAATTCTAGCTTTTACACTTTCTAAATGAGCACGTACTTCTTCGGGAATATTACTATTTTCAAGCGCATTCATCAGAGATCGACTCTTCTCACTTGCTTGTGTGCGCACATTTTCTAAACGCTCAAGCTGTTCGGGAGTAAGTTTTTCTTCTAATTTTAGAAATACCTCTTCTTTGCGTTCTTTAAAGTTTAACAAATTTTTTAGCAATAGTTGCGCTCGAGCATCTGGATTGTCTATGAGCGTATCTTTTACTTTATCCGCCTGATCTTCGAGACTCGCTGCGCGCTCAAGTATCTTATTGATACGCTCTTGTACTTGTGGATCATCAGTCTTATCTGCCAATCTCTCGGCAATTTCTGTTCGCTCTTCAGCGAATTGTAATGCTTTTTCTGCTTTCTTTACTGGGTCGAATGTGGTGAGTAGCACGAATCGTTCTCTCACCCCTAGAAAAAACATTTTCCAGCCGCTCGACTCATCAGATGTATTCACTTCCCCACTGGTAGTGGGGTCAAGAGCTACATCTACTGAAACTTCGGCTGAAGTTTGTACTGCTTCAGCATTCACTACTCTAGGAACACTTGAGAAAATGAGCCCAAGTGATAAAAATAGCGCGATAGATACTTTTTTATACATATTTTTTAAAATGTGGGTATCGAAAACAGCCCGGGTGGGCTGTTTCCACTTGTCAGCTTAATGTAAGACGAGGAACAAAGATAAATACTGCACTTGCAATCATTATCCCTGCTGCTAAATAATAATATACCAAAGAAAACTCAGACTTAATGGCGTCTGTGGCCAAATATTTTGGTTGCATATTTTGTTTATTTGTTTTTGTATATTGTATGTTGCAACGTTATATACTATACCACAAAAAACACGTTTTGTCAACCCCGTTTTTTCGACATTTTACTAGAAAAATTGTTTTTTTCTGTTATACTATGTTGTGCGACACAAAAAAATATTCAATTTATGCAAACGCTCACCAAATACAAAACTGATTTCCTCGAACACCTCGAAATTGAAAAAAATCGAAGTGACAAGACTACCAAAAACTATGATTTTTATCTTCGTCGCTTTGTCGAATGGTTTGGGGAAGACAAAACACCAGAAGCAATTACTTTCGAAGACATTCGTCAGTATCGCCTTTGGCTCAATCGCCTGATTGATGTCCATGGAGAGCCCTTGAAGAAGAATACTCAGAACTACCATTTGATTGCGCTCCGCACTTTTCTCAAGTATCTTGCCAAACGAGATATCAAAACGTTATCGGCCGAAAAAATCGAACTCATGAAGATGCCTGATCGTGAAGTTTCATTTCTTGATGGGAGTGATCTCAACCGTATTCTTGAAGCTCCGCTCAAACATATTAATACAAAAAAATTGGAAGCTGAAGGAAGTAAGATTGTAGCTGGACCAACACTCTTGATTGCGTACCGAGACAAATCTATCCTTGAGTTGCTTTTTTCTACTGGTCTTCGTGTGTCAGAATTAGTCAAACTCAAAAAAGATGATGTGAATTTGAAACGAGATGAATTTACGGTTGTTGGTAAAGGACGAAAAGCCAGGGTCGTCTTCCTCTCAGAACAAGCAAAATACTTTCTCAAAAAATATTTGGATCTACGAAATGATATTCACCCCTACCTCTTTGTTTCGCACGACAAACGAACCAAAAAACATGAGATAGCAAAAAATGCTTCAAAAGATACTCCTGATGAACCCCTAACCCCTCGTTCCGTACAACGCCTGGTCCAAAAACATGCCCGTGAAGCCGGTATTACCAAAATTGTGACTCCACATACCTTACGACACTCGTATGCCACTGATTTGCTCCAAAATGGGGCGGATATTCGCAGTGTACAGTCCATGCTTGGGCACGCATCAATCACTACTACTCAAATCTATACCCATATTACTGACAAAGAATTATTGAATATTCATAAAAAATTTCATGGGAAGAAAAGAAATGATGATTGACAAAAAGAGTCAAAAGTCGTAAAGTGGAAAGTCGAAAGTCTAATTTTGTATTCTCTTTATGACTTTACGGACTTTATAGACTTTCGACTCATACGGGCCTATAGTTCAATGGATAGAACACCAGCCTTCTAAGCTGGTTATGCAGGTTCGATTCCTGCTGGGCCCACACATGAAAACCGTCCTCCGACTCTGAGGGCGGTTTTTTATACCAAACTCTTGCATTTGTAGCGACTTTACGCAATACTACTAGCATAATTCTTATACTACACAATATGTGGGTACTCGTAGGAATCGTACTGTTCATCATATTTATCAGTGTCCGACAGGTGAACCAGTACCAGAGAGGTGTGAAGTTTCAACTCGGTAAATATGTAAAGATTGTTGAACCAGGATGGAGATTGGTATTCCCGATTATTCAGAGTATGCAAAAAGTGGATATCCGTACCAAGGCAGTTGATGTACCTTATCAGGAAGCAATTACCAAAGATAACGTATCTGCAAAAATTAATGCGGTAATCTACTATCGAGTTTCTGATGCAGCAAAAGCAATACTCGAAGTAGAAAACTTCTGGTTTGCCGTTTCCCAACTTGCACAAACTACCATGCGAAATGTGGTAGGACAACTCGAGCTCGATGAACTTCTTGCTCGCCGTGAAGAAGCTGCAAAAAGAATCCGAGAAATTATTGACGTTGCTTCTGACCCTTGGGGAATTAAAGTTGAAAGTGTGGAATTGAAAGACGTCACACTCCCCGATGACATGCAGCGAGTAATTGCAAAACAAGCTGAAGCTGAACGTGAAAAGCGAGCAGTGATTATCAAAGCAGAAGGAGAAATCGCAGCCGCAACAAACATTGCAAAAGCTGCTGACATGCTTTCAGGTAGCCCTGGAGCACTCCACCTCCGTACCCTAAGTACTATCAATGATGTAAGTAGTGACCAATCAAATACGATCATTTTTGCAGTACCTCTCGAAATATTGCGTTCATTTGAACGTTCAAACCAATAATATTCGATATCTATATCATAAAAGCCCCTATTACAGGGGCTTTTATGATATAGTATGGGTTGACAAAAAACACACGCACAAGTATACTGTGCTTCACATTACGTACAACAAATAATTGATGCAGAGGTCAGGTTTGGGGTGGCTATGGTGTAGTGGTAACACAGAGGTTTGTGGTACCTTTATCACGGGTTCGATCCCCGTTAGCCACCCCAAAAAGGATCTCTCAAATAAAACGTCTGTACAGGCGTTTTATTGTACACAAAACTCGGGTATACTAGTGACGCATATCTACTATGATCCACACACATAAAAAAATACTTATTGTTTCCCTTTCGGCAGGGTCAGGTCATATCCAGACTGCTAAAGCGCTTGAAAAAGCTGCTAAACTTGATTTTCCCGAACTTGAGTGTAGGCACATCGACATTGCTGACTATATTACCCCCTTGCTCAAAAAAACTACGGTTGAAGGATATGATTTTCTCGTATCCCATCTTCCCAAAGTCTGGTCTGGATTATTCCGAATCTCTGATAATAAGGTATTTATAAAAACATATCATGCTCTTACTGATTACCTAAAAATGCTTAGTTCATTTGAATTTCTTCAGGAAGTCGAAAATTTTGCACCCGACCACATTATCACCACTCATTTTTTACCTTCGGAAATTTTGGCACACGCCATGAAAAAACGCAGCAAAGCTGTTCCTATTACTCAAATAGTTACCGACTACGGTCTACACCCTATGATCGTGATTAATGGAGTAACAAATTATGTAGTGAGCACACCCGAGATGAAAGAGGAATTAATTCACACGCACAAAATCCCCTCTACCCGTATTCATGAATTTGGTATTCCGATTGACCCTGCTTTTTATCACACACCATCACTCGAAGAAGCACGAGTGAAACTGAAACTACCCGAAGACAAACCTTTGGTTTTATTACTTTCTGGTGGAAGTGGAATGATTGAACTTGCCGATACTATCGAAGAATTATTTGCACACTTACAGCTACCTACCGCTATAGTTGCAGTAACGGGGAAAAATAAAAAAATGCTTACTCGTATTTCGAAGCTCAGTCCACCAGCACACATTACCTACATCCCACTCGGCTGGACTGATGATATTTCTTCGCTTATGAAATTAGCTTCAGTTGTCGTAAGCAAACCAGGAGGACTCACGACTACCGAATGCACTGTGTCTCAGGTTCCTCTTATTGCCATTCATCCGATTCCTGGTCAGGAAGAATTTAATGTAGAATATTTGAAAAAAAATCATCTCGGTGACCACGCTCCAACTACCAGAGACGTATTACCGCTTGTAACCCACTACCTCTCACAAAAGACTACAAAAAAAGACTACACACGGGTGCAGTCTGGTACACAATTACTAGAATTTATTTCACAATTGAAAACTTAGAATTCATCAGGATATGAATCATTATATCCAGGTGTTATCGGATTATTGATACTCCCATACAAACCCATATATATAAAGTAGGTGATACTATAAGCACCCAGTATTACCGCGGTTCCTGTTACACAATACATTAAAATTTTCTTTCCCGTCTCGATTTTTTCTTCATTACCACTGGAGGTCATGATGACAAATCCTGCATACAAGGCCAAAGCAACAGCAATGATGCCCATTACACCCAAAAATGTTTTGATCAGTTTTGCCACGATTATTCGAGGGTCACTGTGTGTTAATTTGGCCCCCTTATCACCACCAAATGCATTGAGTTGTGCTTCCATTTCTGAACCTTGAAATTGCCCTGGTGTTTGAGTTGATGGGCTCGTAGCAAACACTATACTAGGCATACTTGAAAAAAGTATTCCGAGTAAGAATGTAGCACCTACGATCAATTTTTTTATTTTTTTCATATTCAAGCTTCAAATTTATTGTTGACCTATCGTTTCTGCAAGAATTCGGCTTGTTACAAAACTGGTGATGCTATATGCAGATAAAATAATAATAAGCCCAACAACTGCATAACCGATGATTTTTTTTGCTTTTGATAGATTTTCTTCGTTACCCGCAGCTGTAAAAATCAGAAAGCCGGCATAGACCACCAACACCACAAACATAATTCCTAACAAGGACAATACCAACTGGATTCCTTTGGCAACGGTAATACGAATATCTTGCGCTTCGGTACCATATCCTGCAGCTTGAGATCCAGCATTGAGCTGCCCCATGATGTCTGGACCAGTAGTTGTTGCTAGAGCTCCTGCTGGCGAAAAAACAAATACTCCAAACATTAGGAATGAAGTAAAAAGTACACGCACAGCTAGTGCTTTCATTTTTTGCATATTTTTATGGTGTGGCGGCAGGAGTCGGAGTAGTTGGAGTACTTACTGATCCTTCCAATACTCGTGGAACTACAAATCTGGTAATACTATAAGCTGCCATGAGAATGATGAGTCCTATTACTGCTCGACCTATAATATTTTTCGCCTTAGTAACTTGCTCGTCTTCTCCTAGTGCCATCATCCAAAGGTAGCCAGCGTATACGATGAGTACGGTGAATAGTACTCCTAATACTGAAAATAATACGGTGATCAGTCTTCCAATATTTTCTGCTAATGTTGTCTCTGTTGCTTTTACAAACCCTGCTTGCGTTCCTGCTTTATGCACATCATCAATACCTAGATTTTGAGTATAGACAGTAGTACTTAATAGACCAGAAAATAGAAACGCGGCTAACAAAAAAATTTTAACAGTTTGTAGTTTTTTCATATTATTGACCACTAAATCGTGACGTAATAAACACGGTGATTGCATATGATGATACCACAATAAACAGCCCCATGATTGATGATTTGATAATTTCTTTTGCTTTATTCACTTGCTCGTCCTCTCCTCCTGCAGTCATCCAGAGATACCCTGCGTAGACAGTAAGCACTAGGAATATAATACCTACCAGACTCAACACTGTTTTTATCACATTTCCTACCACGACAGTTAGGTCAGTAGGCACATTTCCCCCAATACCTTTTTGTAAATTCTTCAGATTATCGTCTGCATTGCCCAAATTTTGATTTGTGCCCATTACTCGACTTGGTAATGCCATAATACTGAGAGATATCAGAACTCCTCGTATCCAGTATTTTTTTACGCTATTAATAATTTTCATAACTAGTTCAAATTACTATCCAAAATTGATTGCATTGGTTATAAATGCTGCAATAGCATATGCACTCACCGTGATTATCAATCCAATGATTGCAGCAATTAATGTCTGGCGAGATTTGGCGATTTTTTCTTCTTCTCCTCGAGCGAGGAACCAGGTGATTCCCGCATAGAGTGTGAGGACAAAGAATAAAAGACCTAATATTCCAAATAGCCACTGCGCGACTGATCCAATATATGTCGCTATTTCGTTTTTTGGTAACCCGGTAGGCCCTACCGCTGATTCCAGTGCTGCCCCCGCATCTTCGATGGTTTTTTTGGCGTGTACCTTATTAAAAAACAACAATGAAGCTGCCACAGCAAGAGGAATACTCAGAAACAAGGTTTTAATTTTTGAATAGACCCACATGTTTAAATAATTTATTTTCATTAGTTTATTCTTAATCCCCCTATAGAAGGACTAAACACTTAATTGACCTTATTTAATAACGTGGTTTTTTACATTAAACAGAGGTTACTACGTTACGCTCATCTTTTATTTTATTAACGTAAATAGCTTCTCCCATACTGCTCATCCGCGAGCTCGATTACGTATCTACACACAAACTTGCTTCATTCGGATCACTACTGTCACACTCCCAACCTGACTCTACTGTACAAGTTGCACTACACCCATCTCCTGGATTTGTATTTAAATCGTCACATTCTTCAGCACCTTCTCTTTTTCCGTTTCCACATACCGTTCCTGTAGGTGTTGTCTGAGTAGTAGTGCCTCCACTATTTGATCCAAGCTTAAACACAAAGTTAGTAAGGGCGTATGCTCCGATAACAATGATAATTCCGATTGTCGCAGCAATAATTGTATTTAGGGCTTTTTCTGTCGTCTCTGAACTACCTCTCGCCGTCATCCAGAGAATACCCCCGTATAGCACGAGCACAAAGAATAGAACCGAAATCATCGAAAGCAGCGTTCCAATGATATTACCCGCAATAGTTGGAACACTATCTCCGTAGGTATCAAGCTTTGCTGCACTTGCTGTATCTTTCAGCCCAAAATCATTAGCAAGAACGGTAGTGCCGAAAGCGAAAATTGAGAATGCTGCGATAAGACCGATAAGTAAATACACTTTTTTCATAAGAAAAAATTGATTAATTTCATGGAGAGTAGCCCGATGTTCCTGATGAGTATTGATTTCCACATGACGTGCCAATAGTCTCACAAAGAGAACGCAATACAAAACTCATAATAGAGTACGATGCCATAATAATCACAAGTCCCATGACCGCAGCGCTTAGTATTTTTTTTGCACTGCCCACCTTCTCATCATTACCTCCTGCGGTCATCCAGGTGAACCCAGCGTAGAGAACAATAATCACGGCAATGATCCCTAATAGACTCAAGGCAAAATTGATAATACGCACCGTAATAATACGAGGATCTTCCGCACTCAACCCTGAGTACTGTGTCCCTGCACAATCAAGCCCTAGAATGTCACCTGCACCTGTCTGTCCATCACAACCTTGCGCCAAGGATTTCACTGGAAAAAAGGCTATAATTAGAGCAAAACAAATAACTGAGAAAAGAGTTGCGAGAACTAATTTTTTATTCATACAGAATAGGTGAGAGTCAAAGCTTTCCTGGCCAGTAACGTGCCTATGACCAGTGAAAGCTCTGACACCCGTATGGGTGCCTGAGTCTGACAACTGTATTTTTACGCTTCTTCGACAGCTGTCTGAATAGAATTGATAAAGAAATTTGCAATTGCGTATGCAGATAGAATGATCGCGAGACCAATCACTGCAGCAATGATAATTTTCTTTGCAGCTTCTACACTTTCGTCGTTTCCGCCGGCGGTCATCCACTTGAAACCACCCCAGAGGATCAATATAACTGCGATTAAACCTAGGAACGTCAATGCGAGGTTGATAATATTTACTACTACCGCGCGCGCATCAGTTTCTTCAGTACTGATGTTTAAACCAGTCGTTGGCTCAATTCCAAATGGATCATCAGAACCATTTCCTGTTGCCAAACTTACCTTTGGTGACAACGTAAACACCGTTACCAAAGCTACAATACCAAGCATGATATTTCTATGCTTTAGTAATTTTGCTTGTATGTTTTTCATACTCCCTCACCCCCCTTCAATTTTTTACATGTTTTATGCATAATATTCACTAGTGTGATATGTATATACGTAGATTATTAGTTTGGACTAGCTTGTAGAGTATTCAAAATCAACGTAATTATAGCATAGCTACTGAAAATCACAATAATTCCAATCCCAGCCCAGAGCATAGCTTGTAAACCCTTCTGAATCCTTTCAGAATTCCCTGCTGAAGTGAGCCAAAGCACACCTCCATATACGAATACTACGAAGGTGATTGAACCGATGATTCCCATGATAGCCCCAATGCTATTCCCAATAATCGTTTTAATATCTGTTGTTGCAAGTGGATTGGTAAGTGAGACACAATCTTGTCCTTCACGACAACCGATCGTTGGAGTACTCGAGGCCAAGGCTAATTGAAAATTACTAACACTCACCAGAGTGCTTAGTATAATTACCATAATTCCGACTAACTTTGTCCTATTTTTTTTCATATCAACCATACTGGTGCCAAATTAGGAAGTAATCCCGATAGCTTTTACAATAAAACTTACTAATACATACGCTGAAAACGCGATAATCATACCTACCGTTGCTGCGACCAATATTTGTTTTCCTTGTCCTACTTTTTCTGAATTTCCAAATGATAGAACCATAGTGAGTCCACCATAGACAAAGAACGCAAATCCAAGACCAGCTATAATACCAAATAACCAAGTTGCTACGTTTACACCCAATTGCACCAAATCTTCTACGTTGCGACATGACCCAGTAAATGCGCAGGAAGGAAGTGGACCTTGATAACCATCTGGTGCCTTATATCGTTCAGCAATATACTGGTCAATTGCTTTTGACACCTCCACTTCAGTCGTTTTCTTTACACATGTATTATTTTCTCCTGTCGTACAATGTCGTGCAGCCGAACAAACGTCTGAGGGTAATTGAGTACAATCGATACTTGAGTCATCTTTTGCAAGACATTTAGCCCCAGCTACTTGCCAAAAACATTGAGAGTTCGCTTCACACGTTGACTTGTCTTTCCCATTATTTTGAGCACATATTCCAACTGGATTTTCTAGCTGCTGCTCGAGAGAAGCCGTTGCTACATAATACACCTGAAAATCCATATTTAACCCCGCATCTTCTCCTTCAAAATAGTAACGAGTAAACACACCTGAAGAAGGTACGTATGGTGTAGCATGATAGGTTATACTTGCCGGCTGATTGTCGTCTTGGGTGGTATTCCAACTCAAAGTCGAATTTCCATTATCAGATTTTTCTTCCCTTACATATTCTCCTCGTTGCAATTTATCTGCATTCTGTTTGATAAAACGACTGCTGTCACGGAGATTTACCCACTCCACAACTGAAGTATTATTTGCCACCTCGACACAAAAAATTTCAAATGCAGTCCCTGGGACATTGGGGTCTGCCAACACACTGTCATTATTCCCAATAGAAAAAATAAGTAATTTATGATTTTCTCGTGCAAATGATTGACACTTTCCCCCTGTAAATTCTGACGCACTTACTTGTTGCGCGCTAAAAAGACACACTACGCTCAACAAAGTTAACCAGAATATTTTGTGAATTTTTTCTAAGCGCATACTTAATACGTTTGTTGAATTTTTGCTGCACCATTGAGAATCACCGTCTTATCTTTCTTGAGTGTCTCCTGTTCAGTATTTCCTGGTCTCAAAAATTCGGTAATTAAATCTTTCATAGTTGAAACTGCAATATCACTTTCCCGGCCCCGATACCAATTATCAGCGAATAGCGCTTGTGTTGCAAAAGGTTCCATTGTTTCATCTGTTTGCTGCTCTGCAATCTGTTCTCGGTACGGACTTGGTCTAAAGGTTGCAGTGGTATACGTTTTTACTTTTTCTTTTGAAGTGATAAATCTCACAAAATCCCAGGCCTCATTCTGGTATTTTGATTTCTTTACTACTGATTCGAGCCAATAGTTTGCAACATTGGAAGGGGAACTTGGATTCAGCTGTGGCACAGTTGTAATCTGGATATCCAGTTGCGGTGCTCGTTCTTTTATCCGAGGATAATCATAGGCAAATCCAAGAAAAAACGCGCTTTTCCCTCGTACAAATTCATCAAATGCATTTTGTTGTTTTTCATTCCAGCTATATCGATCAGCGGTAGCGCGCGCAAATCCCGTATAGAAATCTAGTGCACGAAGCATCGGATGCGATCGATCTTGTGCACGATCAACACCCGCAGCAAAAGTAACCGACTGCTGACTTACTGGAATAACACCACTCTGCATCATAAAGAGAGACACAATATCAAAAAAATTATCAATATTATTTGAGGTACCAAGTGCTACTCCTGACTGAGTAATATCAAGAGTTGAATTGAATTTGGTAGTTTTTTGTATTGCCTCCACAAATTCTTCCCAAGTAGCAGGAGCTTCAGCAATTCCTGCTCGATCAAGGAGTGTTTGATTGTAAAATAATGCAAGAGAGTCAAACGCAATCGGGAGCCCATAAATTTGTCCATCGATTACCACGTCCTTGTGAACCGACTGTACGTACTCATTTCGAATATCCCGTTCACGAGGCAATGGCACGGTATCGATTACCACAGCCATTTCTTTGGTATATTTATTTTTCTCTACCAAACGAGGTACTTGCACACTCGCAGGTGCTGCAGATAGCCTATTCTGATTTTTACGTAGCCAGCGAACGTGCATTGAAACAATGTCAGGTCCCACATCATCTGCAAGTGCATTGGTGAACAATGTATCAAATTCTTCGTAACGAACCTGACGAATGTTGATCGTTACTTGAGGTCGCATCGCTTTGTATTCTGCGGCATATTTCTTCAGCTCATCCACATCATTAAATACAGTCCAATAGTTCAAAGTAACACCTCTCACCGATGTTTGTTCTTCGGCAGTCAAACCTTTGCAACCAAAACCAGAAAAAAGCAACATGGTGCTGAGCAAAGAAAGAGATAGTATGGATTTTGTGATTTTTCTCATAAAATTTAGAGGAGAAATTAAAGATTAAAGATTGAATAAACGGAATATTAGTCTTTAATCTTTAATTTTTAATTTTTATTCTTTAACTACCTAAATATCTCAAACACGAAATCCACTAGTGCGTAGCTTGCAAAAATTAACACAACTCCTAGACCTGCCCATAATATTGTCTCACGAGCTTTCTGTGTGCGTTCTGAATTTCCTCGTGCGGTCATCCAAGTAATTCCTCCATACAACATCATTACTAATGCAACAGTTCCAATTACTCCCATAACTCCTCGAATGATAATTCCAATCAGATCCTCCACATTATCGACTTTGAGTTTATTGAGTTCGTCTGCATATTGCGTAAATGATGCAGATGGAGATGTTTCACGAGCCACATCTTCAAGACATTTTTCAATACTAGGTTTTTCCGTACACGGCGCACAATTCCCTGGTGTCACAATACTTCCCCCTGCTGCGCTGTCTCCATACTTGATGCATTGGCTCCCGCACTGACAGGCCCCACTCGGATAGGTAATACCACCTGCTTGGCAGGCTGCTTTTGTTTCAAAAACTCGGTCTATTTGAGGATTGCAAAAAGTTTCCAACCACTCAGTAGTAATTGTTCCTACTCCTTGTATTCCATTTAAAGTAGGAACAGCATCTCCTACTCCATAACATACCCCACTTATTTTACAGACCTGAACTAACGCTAATGCTTTATCTGAAAAAAATAACGTACTCATCAATATTACCAGCACCACAATCATTTTTGAACTCCTTTGAAATAAACGCATACTTTTTTTAATTCCTGACTATAGTAAACCCTCTTTCTTGGCAAAATGTATTGCAGTTTTCAGTAATGCTATTTTATTTCCAGTATCAAAATATTCTCCCTCATATTCATACGCAAAAAATTTCTTTTTCTTTGCCAGAGTATTTGCTGCGTCAGAAAGCCAAATTTCTCCATCTTTTCCTTCTACTTGAGAATCAAGAATTGCCCAAATATCATTGGTAAAAATATAACGCATTCCCCCAACGATCAAACCTAATGGAGAAACTGCTTCAGGCGTAGGTTTTTCACGAAATTCATTTACCCGGTAAACACCCTTTCCTAATGGTTTTCCATATACATTACCGTACTTTCTCATCTCTTCAGTATTATCCATTTTTTGAACACCAATTACTGAAGCTTTCTTTTTATAAAAAATATCTAGCAGTTGCTGTATGACAGGAGTTTTAGCATCAATAATACTATCACCATCTGAGAAGGCGAATGGTTCATCTCCTACAAACTCTTTTGCACACAATAATGCATGCCCATTCCCTCGCGGCTCAGCTTGTCTGGTATAAAAAAATCGTACTTTTTCACTTAAATCTATGAGAGATTGTATGCGATCGAGCTTTCCCTGACTTTCCAAATATGCCTCAAAATCACGATCACGATCAAAATGATCTTCTATCGCACGCTTTTGAGAGCTCGTAACAAAAATGATTTCAGTAATTCCACTTGCTACCATTTCTTCTACAATATATTGAAGTACTGGTTTATCAAGTACTGGTAACATTTCTTTTGGCATGGCTTTGGTAGCTGGAAGAAACCGCGTACCCAAACCTGCGACAGTGATTACACCTTTACGAACTTTTTTCATACTTTCTTTTTACAATAAGATGGTGAGTAGTATACCACAATATTCAAAATACATGGAACACGATACACGACGAATACAGATACAAGTGAATTTGAATTTATTTGGTATAGTGTTCCATGTATTTTGTATTTTTATTTCACCTCTTCCCAACTAATAAGTTCATACGTAGAACCCACTGGAAAGCCAGGTGGTGGATAATATTTCAAATTACCATCGTACACATGGTTGGTGTAATAGTACCCTGATACTACTTGCCCCCCTGTATTAATATATTTCCAACCCCCACCAGCATATGAAATTTGAGACCCAAAAAAGGTAAGCGAATTTTTGAGAGCACCTGCATGCTCATTCGGATTATAGTATGGGGTAAAAATTTTTCCATATTGTGTCAGCGCAGCTGCATTAATCTCCAGATTAGTTGGTGCTTCATACGGCACAATAATATCACCCTGAGCAATGATACCGATCACATCATCGCTTGATTTTTGTTTTTGCAATAAATTATTCGAAATAAACACTTCTTTCTGATTACTTGGTACAGGGAAATTACCTACACCGATAGTTATTCTCCCGTCTACAGTTCCTTGCAACCATGTATTATCTTCAATAAACATTACCCCGTTTGCCGGAAGCGTATACGTACCTATTGTAGTTTTGGTACCAATATCATAGCAATACGTGGTCCCATTCCAATACCACCCCGACCAACTTGATCTCCAACTTCCTTCGCCATAATAACAATCTCTGGTATTTACCCGGTACACGGTATATTGGGTATTATTAAATATAATTTGGTATCCTTCTGCCCCAGAAGAAGCCAAATATTTTCCGCCATTCTGAGCAGCAGTACGAATAGCTGAGAGATCAGCAGATACTGAACCAAAATCAGCCGCAGGAACAGGAAATTCCCAATAATAGGTAGGTCCACCAGTCCCCCAGATTCCAGGCCTTGTAGTGCCTTGGTAATTATAGGTAGACTTTGCACTCCTGACCCATGAGTCAGTTGTACCATCAAATTTGATTCCGCCATTCGACATAATCTCTCCATGCACCTCGGTCGTAGCACTAAATGACATATCAACGTTTTGTATAAAGGCACTATCTGTAAACGAAGGGAAGCCTAATCGCACCTTTAGAGCCCGGTTTGCATTTGGAGAAGAAACCACCGTTCCCGTAGACGCAACGGCGATGACTGAAGAGTTTGGTAGTGGGGTTGAAATATTAATTGCATAACTTCCAACAACATCATTAAACTTATCTTTTACCGTATGAACATACGGGCCAGGTTGTCCTGTGCCGTCAGTAAAATCTGTTGGATTATGCGCTAGATGCCAACGATAATAATTGATACCTGCCTCAGCAATATGAAACGTCACATCTCGACGATAATATTCCAGTGAAATTCTATGTTCAAATAGAGCATAGCTCAAAATACCCAACACCATAATCACAAAAGCAATCGAACCAAAAACCATGACGATGAGAAGTGTATTGCCGGCGTATTTTTTTATCATAGGAGCGTTTAGTCGAAAGTCGAAAAGTCTGTAAAGTTATAAAGTCGAGAGGTGGAATGAAAAGCGTTTTCCATGACTTTCACCCTGCCGACAGGCAGGACTTTATAGACTTTTTTGACTTCGTGACTCTATTAATTCGTTTTCAAATTTCTGATATGAGTAAGTGATTCGACCCTCAAGGGCACTGGACTTTTAGTCACATCCTTTTCGATTTCAATAATAATTTTTATCATTCGGATATTGGTAAGAGTAATCGGGAGAGTCATCGCAGCTTGTGACCCCGTATATGATTCTGTAAAATACTGAAATGTTGGTGTGCCTCTACTTGCGTTTTGCACATAACTTGCAATAGTAGTGATTTGCTCCTGACCTGTATAACTCAGGGGATTTCCACTTGGTTTCAATATTCCTCTCCTCAAATCAGTACCTGAAAGCCAATAACGCACCCGCTCACGTAAACTATCTCCATCAATATTTGCATACACCGTGAGAGATGAAGTGGTAGCCTGTGCAACTGGATACGAACCAATACTCGATTGTTCGGCAGTTCTAATCGTATTGACGATTTCAGAAATTACACGACGAGCGTCTTTTTGACCAAATAATTGATCATTGAGTATGCGCTGATTGCGAAAACTCAATATGATAAATGATGTAGCTCCCAACATTACAATCATAGTGATTCCTAATACCACTGATACTTCAATCAAGCTCATGCCCCGAGTATACTCACTTTTTTTTGTAAAAACTTTCATAGTGAAGTTAACTCTGTAATAATAAAATGATCAGTCGTGACTTGAAAAATATCTTCATGATCTTGATATCCAACAGCCTCAACACGGATCGTATATTCTCCTGCGGCCAGATTTCCTACATACACCTGCCCAGGAGGAGTGCAGGCGTTGGTGTACACAAAAGTAAGATCGGACAATAACGGCGAAACAGCAGAATCGATCGTATCAAAATATACTCGATACCTCATGTATCGCTCACCATCATGAGTATCAGAAATATTTACACTACTTTGTGTAAAATACGTACCACCTGTTCCGTCAGGCCCTACAAATACCCAATTTTGTCCCGTACTTGAAGGACTTGTTGCCATTTGAAAACGAACCGTGGTTGAAGGTGACTGAGCCATTGGGTTCCATGACCAGATGATATAGCGGGCATTTTCTCCGGTATCAATTGTTGATGATTCGAGATATCCGTTTGAAACATATACGCTACCATTTCGTGAAAGCGTTAGATTCCCTGGACTAGTAAGCGCATCAATACCACTTCCTGAACTATACCCTAATCCTGTACCAAAGCTTTCATTATTAGAGCCTCCCGACCAATCAGTCTGTGAAATACTTCCAACTCCAGTATTTTTTACTACTGAAAATCCGTTTGGTCCGGTAATTGTTACCGTAGCATTTGCAATAGGCGCTGACTGGTGTTCAGCTAGTATGATTAGCGATCTATTTGTATTTGGTCCCACAATCAATGTTCCCACCTCTGCTGCACCAGGTAATACAGTCATAGGCACATCGGGAATAGTCCCTAGAAGATCATATCCTGTTACTGATAAGCCATAGCTATCCCATGGTACATTCAAGTTCGATTTCACTCCATTCCCATCAGTAGTATAGCTTTGATTTATCAGATATACACTCGGATTTGCTCCAATCATACGACTTCCCTTTATCTGAAAAGGAACATTTGGTACGACATTACACTGAGCATTTTTCGTTTCTACACTTACACTGGATAATTCATCAATTGTAAGTGTTAGATTACTCACTGCTTGCTTAAGAATCGTCACATTCGGACTTGTAGGATTTGGGTTGGTTGAACTTGGTGCGTAGGTTTTATCCGTTGTGTAACCTGTCTTTGTAGCTTGTATAAAATATTTTGCAGTACCGGTGACTAAATCATAAATACGCAAAAATCCATTATTATCAGTAGTATCAACAAAGTTGTAAGAAGGATTAGTGCTTGTTGCAATTACGGTCACCGATGCACCAGTAACCGGATTTCCATAAGCGTCTATTACTTGAACAAACAATGCACCGTGATTGAGATTACCTTCAAGATATTTAGGTGCAATATAGGTATACATTGAGAAAGGTTCAGCTTGATCGCATGAAATACATCGTGCCTCAATCTGAACAAATTTATAATCATTTGGTGCAGTATCAGTAGGAGTTCCCCCGATCAAACCATCAAACGGATCATCAATATTTCGGATGGTTCGAATGATTTCAAAACGCATCCCATTTCGGATAGTAGTGGTAGTATACTCAAACACGCCCGAAGGACTCCCATTGATAATTCCCACGCTCTCAAATGGCGCATTATGCATAATTTCCATCTGCTCATTGAGGACTGCCGTTGCAAGAATACGAACGCGAGAATGATACACCAATGAAAAACTCAATTGGATACTCCCAAAAATTCCTACGATAAATAGACCAAAAATACCGAGTGCTACTACCGCCTCAATCAATGTAAATCCTCTCGATATAGATGTTGATTTCATCAAAAAACGATTATAGGACACTTGACTCACTTATTATTCTTTCGACAATGCGTACAACCTCTTCCTTTGTTTTTACCGGATGAGAAGGATTTTTTTCCTCTTTCATAAGCGCTTCCACCAGATCATCCTTCATTTCTAATAATTCTTGCTTATGTTCAGTAATTTTTTGTTTTAAAGCGGTTATTACTTTTCTATCTTGTACCACGGACGTTGGATCCTCTTGTGTACTTAGTTGTAATTGTGTTTTCAACGCGGCAATCGCTGCGACTACGTGCTGAATATGTACTACCAAATTTTGCACCTGCTTAGTGGTATTTTTTACTTCTTTTATTAAATATTCAGCTCGTTCACGTGTAGCTGCTGCCTTTAATTCTTCACTCACTTCTCCTTCTTTTTCTTCTCTACGTTCTTTATTTTTTTCTCTTTCGAGATGATGATTTTTTTCTACAGTCTCCATATTTTTTATTTTCACTATAGATTTTTGATAAGTATATCACATCAGATAATTGAAGACTAAAAATCGAAGATTAAATGCAGATATTCCAATCTTTAATCTTCGATTTTTATTTTTTATTCTTTCAAAAAAAACAAAAACACCCCGTTTGTCGGGATGTTTTTTAGCGAATCGTACAATTTATTTCGGCACAAAGGCGAGAAGTCCTGCGATACGAGCTTGTTTGATTGCTCGTGCAATCTGACGCTGATGTTTTGCGCAGAGTCCGCTTCTTCGGCGAGGTTGAATCTTCATATATGAAGAGGTAAACCTGCGAAGTGATTCATTGTCTTTGTAATCAATGTGTTTTTTCTTGTCGATACAGAAGAAGCATTGCTTTTGCTTTTTCAGTTTTTGATTTTTCACTGGATTCATACATTACTTCATTTTGATTAAAACGGGATATCTTCTACTTTTATTTCATCATCAGGAGCGGTTGTTGGAGCACTTGGTCTCTCATCTTCTTCTTTTCCTCCGCCGAATGACTCTCCTTGGCTACCTGCACCACCTCGTGGCGCATCAAGCATAATTAGATTTTCTGCAATAAGCTCGGTTCGATAGCGTTTCACACCATCTTGACCGGTCCACTCTCTCGTTTCCAGACGTCCTTCGATATACACACGACGTCCTTTTCCGAGATATTGACCCGAGATGTCCGCAAGCTTTCCCCATAACACCACATTGTGGTATTCAGGGCGCTCTTGGCGCGTACCTGAGGCATCTTTCCACACTCTGCTTGTTGCTACACCGATATTTGCGACACTTTGACCAGAAGGGGTACTTCTGACTTCAGGATCCCGGGTAAGACGCCCGAGGATCATAGCTCGATTCAGGTCCATAGAGAAATGAGTTATAAATAAGTGCCGAACCCTCCTTGGTTTAGGGAACGACTAGGACTTATACTCATTATACCTTATCAATATCTTTCTGCAATATCTCATCAAGCTTTTCACCAATATTTTCCAAATTAAGGCTTGATTCAGCAGGAACACTCTCCTTTTTCTCTTCAGGTACCACTTCAGATCGTTCCTTATACTCTCTTCGTACCTCAGGCCGGCCTCCTCGGGTAGGCAAATCAGCTTTTGGAGGAGCGCTCAAGGCTGTAGGATCTAGAGCCAAGGTAATCGTACTTTTTTGTTTGGAATCATGCACCTGAACTCCCACTCGGAGGATACCCCCAATAAGTCTGATACTCTGCTCGAGAGCCAGAACCTTCTCAGGGAGAATCTCTATAGTAAAAAACTCAAAATATCCATATCGGATATGCTTCATTGGGTATGCAAGTCTACTTTTGCCCAAATCGACTCTTTTGATTTCTTCAGCCCCATGTGCTTTGAGCTGACTTTCGATCTGTGCAGCAATCGGAGCTACCTCGTCTTCAGCGAGCGTGCCCGGGAGTACGCACAATATCTCATACTTTTTCATAACTTTGACCTTTCAAAAATACACGTTAAATTAAATATTTTTAGATACTAAAACGACACCAATTTTATTTTTACGACCGCGGAGACTATATCAATGTATAAGGTATTTGTCAATAGAGTAGTTAGCACGGAAATATTGAAGATTAAAGATTAAAAATGGGATATCTTTATATTAATCCTCATTCTTCAGTCTTTAATTTTTAATCTCATAGTACGTGATACAAAAAATGTGCTATACTATGCACTGATTAGTCGAGCATCAACTCACTTTCTTATGTTACCTTTGGAAGAGTTCAAAAAACTTCTTGCTAAAAAATTTAAATTAACCGCGGCACAAATTGCTACCCATCTTGAAGATGCACAAAACCGAGGTCGCGATTTGGAAACGTACCTGATTGAAAAGAACGTGGTAAAAGAAGATGCTTTGTACGAAGCGGTCGCAGAAGAATATGGATTGTCTCGAGTTTCCTTAAAAGGACGCGATATTCCTTCTGAAACATTACATGAATTACCTGAAGCTTTTGCTGAAGCGCACCGTATTGTAGCATTTGAAAGTACACCAACGTCCCTCAAAATTGCCCTTACTGATCCGACCGATGTACAAACTATCGAATTTATACGCAGAAAAAGTAGAAAAGACCTTGAAGTCTTTATTACCACTCCTCGCGAAACCAAAGAAGCTTTGCGTAGGTACCGCTCAAACCTCAAACAAGAACTGAGCCAACCGCTTGCACACTCAGATCCTACAGACCTCAAAAAAGCTGCTGAGGAACTTCCGATTATTAATATTGTTAATTCGATTCTCGAACATTCGGTATTCGAGAACTCTAGTGATATTCATATCGAACCGACTGAACTCGATGTGGTTGTTCGATTTCGTATTGATGGAATCCTACGCGAAATGATGCACTTACCGAAAGCGGTGCAGAGCGGTATTGTTGCCCGAATTAAAATTCTTTCAAACTTAAAAATTGATGAACACATGATTCCGCAGGATGGACGATTTAAAATCTCTGTTCAAGGAGAAACATTATCGTTTCGTGTCTCAATCATTCCAGTGTATGACGGAGAAAAGATTGTCATGCGTCTTCTCCATGAAGGACAAAAACCGTTAACACTCGATGAACTTGGATTTTTACCTGGAATCAAAGAGCTTGTTGATGAGGCGATTGAAAAACCGCACGGCATGGTATTAGTTACAGGTCCTACCGGATCAGGAAAAACGACGACGCTTTATTCCATATTGGGAATGCTCAATCAGCCCGATGTAAATATCTGCACGATTGAAGATCCGATCGAATACCACGTAACGGGTATTAATCAAAGTCAGATTAATCCTAAAGCTGGATTTACCTTTGCATCAGGACTTCGTTCGTTCCTTCGTCAAGATCCTGACATTATCATGGTGGGAGAAATTCGTGACAAGGAAACTGCGGAAATCGCCATTCATGCTGCGATGACCGGACACTTAGTATTATCAACCCTACACACCAATGATGCGCCTACTACCATCCCCCGTTTACTCGACATGGATATTCCGCCATTCTTGGTTGCATTCACTGCAAATATCATTATTGCACAACGATTGGTTAGAAAAATCTGCCCCAATTGCAAAGAGTCGTTTAAACTAACCGCGAAAGAATTAAAACAACTACACTCTCTCATTGATAAATCAAAAATGACTACTCTTTTCAAAGAACATGGAGTAACACTCACTGCAAAAGAAAAAAATCTCGAATCACTCACCTTTTATCGTGGTAAAGGATGTAAAAAATGCGAAGGCTCTGGATACAAAGGTCGTATCGGAATTTATGAAGTAATGGTAATTGACGAAGAACTTCAAAAAATTATCAATACCAAAGCTAATGCAAATGATATTAAAGCGCACGCTATAAAAAATGGCATGCTTACTCTATTTCAAGATGGACTCATAAAGTCAAAACAAGGTATGACGACTATCGAAGAAGTACTCCGCGCAAGCAAAGACTAATTATATGACAAGTTCTGCACTACGAAATGCATCACAATTAAAGGAAGCGCGTCCATCACGCCAATTTTTTAGTTCTCGACATGTGAAAATTCCCATGGTTGATCGTATTTTTTTTCTCGATCATTTAAAAACCATGATTCATGCAGGACTCTCACTCATCGAAGCATTGCATGTGCTCGCAAAAGAAGCGCAGAATAAAAAATTTGCTCGTATTGTAAAGGAAATTACCGATCATGTAGAAAAAGGAAACCAACTAAGTGATAGTCTCATGCTCTATCCAAAAATTTTTCCTGATTTGCAAACAAAAATGATTGCGTCTGGTGAAATTGCAGGAAAACTTGAAGATGCACTCGATCAAGTGGTTGTGCAAATGAAAAAAAATCATGCACTTGTTGCGAGTGTTAAAGGAGCGCTCATTTATCCTTCCGTAATTGTAGGTGCGATTCTCATTATTGGGATCCTCATGGTCACTATGGTCCTCCCTAAGCTTACCGCCATGTTTGATGAATTCGAGGCTGAACTCCCACTCTCAACCAAAGTGTTGATTGGTATTACAGACTTTTTGTCACAGCCACTCAATTTGATACTTGTCCTTGGTGTTACAGCTCTCTTTGTTACCCTCTTTATTGTCATGATAAAAAAGAATGTAGCCTTTAGGTATTTTATGCACGGGGTTATCCTCCACTTACCTATTTTTGGAGCGATTGTAAAAAAAGTTAATCTCGCACGATTTTCTATAACCTTATCATCCCTTCTCAAAAGTACTATTCCGATTGTCGACGCCGTACGTATTGCTGGAGAAACATGCAAAAATGTCCGATACCGAGGAGCACTTCTCAATGCCACTGAAAACCTTTCCAAAGGTGAACAATTATCAGATACTCTTGCTACCAGTCCAAAACTGTTTCCACCTATGGTAACTGAAATGGTGATGGTAGGAGAAAAAACGGGTGAAATAGATCATTTACTGCAAGAACTTGCATCATTCTATTCAGACGAAGTTGATAAAACCATGAAAAATTTTTCAACCATTATTGAACCGGTGATTATTATTTTACTCGGCGTAGGTGTTGCAGGTATCGCTGTTTCCATCATCATGCCGATGTATTCACTCACCCAAGCTTTCTAAACTATTCACATGCTTACCCATCCTTTTCCACATGCATTTGGAATCGATATCGGAGACCGATCAGTAAAACTGGTCCAACTTAGAAATCGTGAAAAAATTAGAAGCACGACTTTCCAGCCAGTTGCAATGCGTACCTGTCCTCTCGAGCCAGGACTCGTAGTCAATGGAATTATTGAACAACCAGAAATGGTTCGAAAAAAAATAGAAAAACTGCTCAAAGGTTCTGGCCGAGGTGAGCACCCAATCAAGAGCCCATGGGTCGTAGCGTCAGTCCCTGAAAATCATAGTTTTCTGAAACTTATCTCAATACCGGACAGCGACATAGCTATTGCAGAGGCGCCCGATGTACTTAATTTGATTTCAACATACTTACCTGTAGACGATCTTTCCACTTACTCAGTAGATTGGCACGTGGTGCAACCTGAGGGCAATGATACTGAAGTGCGAATTTTGGTAGGTGCAATTCCTAAACGTATTGGTGACAGCTACACCTATTTACTCGAAAGTCTCGGCCTCGGAGTAATGGCGCTTGAAATTGAAGAAGTTGCAATTGCCCGTTCAATGGTGACCGCGCACAAAGAGTACAAAGAAGAAGCTCGTGCGATTATCGACATTGGTTCAACCCGCACCCAGGTCATCATATATGACCGTGATGTTATTCAATTCAGCACAGTGCTTCCTTTTTCAGGAGAAATGTTGACCCATGCCATCATGGATTCACAAAAAGTAGATGAAGCTACTGCAGAAAAAATAAAAATTGATACTGGATTAGAAATTCCACAGGGCAAAAAAAATACTCCCGCACTTCTCAAATTAGTACATGCATTTTCCAAATCTCTCGAACACACATTCTCATCATACTATGGTCACAACACTCGTGCTAATAGAATTACCCGTATTGTCTTGTGCGGAGGATCGTGTAATTTAGTTCATCTCGACACCGTCCTCAACGAAGCTTTAGGTGTTGAGTGTGTACGGGGAAATGTATGGAAAAATCTTGGTATTGATCCCAAGCATGCGCCCATGGATAATACGTTAGCTCTGTCATACGCAACAGCCATTGGACTCGCCCTTCGAGCAGCTGATAATCCATTTAGCAAACGCGACACTATCTAATCAGTATGATGTTTCCAGTTCGAATCAATGTATTATCAGATTCAAAAAAAGCCCACCTCAAACGCTTGGCACTTTTTACTTATCTCAAAAGTTCTTTTGCACTCGTATTCTCACTGATTGCAGTACTTGCCGCCGTACTTCTAGTTACTGAAAGTTTTTTTATTGATTACCGCGCAGCTCTCACCTACGGAGTACTCTCAGGAAGACGATCATACCTCATTGACACTCAACGAATTGGAGCGACCAATAGCCAACTCAAGAAAATCGAACAAACACAATCCACGTTTACACTCTGGTCACCTCGGGTACACACTATTCTTGCTGCCCTTCCACCAGGAATTGAGGTGAGTTCTATTATTTTAGACGGAGAAACAAACACCTTTTCCCTTGCAGGAGTTGCTGCTTCACGCGAAGTGCTCGGTCTGTGCGAAACAGCTATGAAAACACTTCCCATACTTGAATCAGTACAGATACCATTGGGAGAACTTACTCGTAAAGAAGATATTCCGTTTACTATCACTGCAACGCTCAAATAATATGAGATTCACAATTACTCACAAACTTATTTTTACTACTACGTTCTTCTTCTCTGCAGGAATTGGCGTGATATTCGGTTTTATTTTCCCTTCACTGAACTCGATCACCCAAACTACTGATGCCATGGTTGCACAAGTGAGCGCTGACAATGAAGAACTGGAACGCGTACGGCTGCTTCGCAGATCACTTATCGAAATAGACACTGTTGAGGAGGACTTATCACGTACTACTGCAATTTCAATTACCCGGTCAGAAGAAGAAAAATTAATTGAATTAATCGAGTTTATTGCGGAGCGAAATGGTGTAGACCAAGAACTATCAGTTTCTTACCAACCTTACGAAGACGCGACACAGTTTATCGGATATTACCTTTTTTCATTCTCTACCAAAGGACCCTTAGAACGTATCGAAAGCTATCTAGTCGATCTTGAATCAATTCCGTATTATCTGAGCATTAAAGGTCTGACTATTGAAAAAAATTCAAAATTAGGAGAGAATCATGTTGTCATGACTTTTAGAGCGACGCTTAATACTACGAGTGAACCATCTTATGTTAACTAATACTCCCAAACGCATAGACAATCCGATCCCCCCTGAATTCGCAAACGTTTCAGTACTTCGACTGATTACGATTGGAGTTGCGCTCATTTGTCTCACTGTCACGAGCTATGCCACCTGGACGGTATACCTTATGTCCAATCGAATATCTACCTACGAGACTGATTTTCAAGCACAAATTGTATCAAAAAGTGTAGGTCCAGTGAATTTCGCACTTCTCGAACAAGTCTTGTTGATTGACAGTGAAAAACAACAAATGGAATTTATTCCTCCTATTCGGGATCCTTTTTACGACCAGACAATCACTTCAACGATCAGTGGCGCCTCAGTTGGCTCAACTACAACACCTATTATTCCCGAGGCTACGTCCTCTACTACTGGCTTATGAAATACGCGTTTGAACTAGGACACCAGCCGCACGTATCTGTTGCTGAAATTATCTCTGTCTGCAAGCGGTTATCGATTTCTTACGAAGAAATCAAAACTGCTGACTCTTTTTTTATTATCGAAGTCGAAGAGACACTTGATGCACAAGCGCTCATACATATTCTTGGTGGCACGATTCGAATCGCACATGCTTTGGAAAAAAAGACTGATGATGTGCACACGATTGCAGAACATCTGGAACAAGTAACTGATGGAAAAATTCAATTTTCTATTTCTGGAATAAACCAAAAATCATTAGCACTTGAAGTAAAAAAATATTTGAAAAGTATTGGGCGCTCGGTAAGGTATATCGAATCAAAGAATGCTGCGACCGTGATCCACAATAATTTAATTGAAAAAAAGGGAGATATTATCAAAGTAGGTACCGAATGGTATGTGACTGATGCAATTCAAGACATCGAATCTTTTACTCGCCGTGATTACGAGCGTCCACGCACCGACAGTAGAAGCGGTATGATTCCACCCAAGCTTGCACGCATGATGGTAAATCTTACCGAAGCTCCACTCAATTCTCACATTCTCGACCCATTTTGCGGATCAGGTACCGTACTTATTGAAGCACTCTCACTTGGATATTCTCACGTATCTGGATCAGACAATTCAGAAAAAGCCGTTGAAGATTCTATTGAAAATACCCGATGGTTTTTGAAAGATCACACACAAAAAAAAGTCGAGACTGTGGTACACCTCATACCTGCGGAAAAATTGGAAAAAGTATTTAAGAAAAGTAGCGTTGACGCAATCGTGTCCGAACCATATATGGGAAAACCCTTGCACGGACATGAAAGCAAATTTGCACTTGAAACTCAGGCAGTGGAGTTGAAAATGTTATACCTCAGTAGTTTTGAATCTTTTAAACAAATCCTTTCACCTGACGGTGTTATTATCTTTATCATTCCAGTATTCAAATCAGGTAAAGAGTGGGTGAAAACTAATACCCATATTGAAATAGAAAAACTTGGATTCAAAGTTGTTCCTTTTTCGGAAAAAAATACTTCTCTCCTCTATTCTCGGGACAACCAATTTGTTGGTCGCGAAATTTGGAAATTCAAAAAAACTTGACAGTAGGTGCTGTTTTTGAGAATACTAGATACCAGTGTTCGCTCTTTTGACAACGGAGAATTGCGATGGCAGAAAAATCCAAGATAAAACGGCTTCGCATCGAAGCACTCATATGGGCACTGACGATCACATTCGTGGTCGGCGGACTCATCATGATCACTGGCCACGAGAGAAATGCGATAGCACACGAACTCGGTAGACGGCCTGCAATCGGATATCCCGTTTATCGGGGTGAATACACCATCATGATCATGAACATGCACCTCGGCGAGGTCTATTGGTTCACCGACTGCCCTCGACTGAAGGATTTTACTCGGTATGAGGAAGTTGCGATCTACGGCGATCACCGGAATCGCTGCCACGACTGGCGCACTCTCACCCCCTCGGAATATGACATCTCCAAGAAGTAACTCTTATTCCCTTGGCATGTCGCGGTCGACTACACCAACCCACAAGTGAACACTACCATTCACCGCCTCATGCCTTTATTGGTCCGAAAAACTTCGGGACAGTAAAGGAGATCGAGGCGGTGTTTTGTTTTCCCACAAAATTATTGACAACCTCACCAAAACCTTTATACTATGCACTTGTCGAGCTACGTGCCGACCGTCACCAGGAGAAACATACACATGTCGAATCCGGCAGAACAAGAAGAAGAGATCAAGCTCGCCCCTCCAATCGAGTACACCGGCCACACAGTCCACCTCCATCGCAAACCCAGCAAGAAGGGTCCGAAGGTGTACACTGGCAAGATTCGCATCGCTGAGTTCCCTCAGACGATCGTCCTCTACTACGATGGACGCTCGAGCTGCTTTGAATCAGACAAGTGGCAGAAGATTCTCAAGGACAACCAACTCACGCTCGAGGCGACCGTGGAGCAGCCGCTCCACAGACCCGTCCGAGTGGACTTCTTCATCAACGACGCCAACGCGTCGTAGCTTGCGCGCTCGCACCCCTGGACTTCGGTCGACGGGTGCGAGCATATCAATTCCCTATCAAGGAATTTTTTTATTTACTAATTTCTACGATTTTCTTCTTTCCGGTTTTACCTTTAAGAATTACGATAGACGATTTTGCAATATCAAAATATTCACTTAAAATTTTAATTAGCTGTTCATTCGCTTCACCATCAACTGGAGATGCAGTGAGACGAACTTGATATTCTGTTTCTGAAATTTTTTTTATACCAGTTTTTGATGAACGGGGTTTAACGGTAATAGTAAGACGCATATTGTATTTCCCCTCCTTTCGTAATAAGGTATATACTATATCACACCTCGAGACTTCGGCAGACCCTTCCCTATAGGAGAGGAAAATATAAAAAACAGACAGCTTTCGCCATCTGTTTTATGTATTATTCGTGCTTATGTTCAGGTCTTCCGGTTAATATTTTCTCATGAAGAAAATTGATTACTTTTCGATTCACGAGATATACCCGTACTGAATCTTGCACTTCTGCTTTGGTGAGATTTTCAAGGTATTCAGGGTGGTCTTTGTATTCTTTCTTCATTTTTTCAATTTCTACTTTGAGCTCCTGATCATCTACGGTAAGATTCTCATCCTTGGCAATCTGGCGAGAAACGAGTGCAGCTTTTGCACGCTTCGTAGCTTGCTCAGTAAAATCTTTTTGAATATCCTCTTCGCTTTTCTTCAAGTCTGCCAAATATTGATCAATCGTGATTCCATTTTTTTCAAGATCACGTTTCAATTCATAAAACATTTTCTTTCGCTCAGCCTCTATCAATACTTCAGGAATTTCTTCGAACTTTGATTTGTCGATAAGTGCATCAAACATTTCGATCTCAGCTACTTCATCAGCTTTATGCAGTGCTTCATGCTCCATGTTGCTCTGCAATAATTCACGAAGTTTGATGACACTTTCTTGTCCTACTTTTTTTGCAAATTCATCATTCACTTCGGGGAAGACTCGAGTATACACTTCTTTTACTTTTGTTTTGAAATGCCCCGTGTTTCCTGCAAGCATTTTGTTGTAATAGTCTTTTGGAAATGGAACATCAAATTCTTTTTCCTCACCCTTGGTAACTCCGAGAAGCGCATCATTGAATCCAGGAATGTGCTGCTTTTCTGATAAATACACCTGGTAATCTTTTGCCTGCCCACCTTCGATAGGTACTCCATCGAGAAGGAGATCCATATCGATTACCACTTTGTCTTCTATGGTTGCAGGACCTTCTTTTACTACTTCTACAGCCTGCATTTTGGTGAGGTTTTCAATCACTGCATCAATATCAGTTTCAGTTACAGGCTTTGCTTTGTGTTCTACTTTTATTTTGTCGAGTTTTGGAAGAGTCACTACAGGAAGAAGTGCCACTACTGCTTTGTATACAAAATCATTGCCTGGAGCGATTTTTTCAATATTAATTTTTGGCATTCCGATGGTATCAAGTTTTGCCTCCATGACCGCATTATAGAATGTTTCCTGGAGAATACTCTCGAGAGCTTCATTCATCACGTGCATTTCACCAATTTCACGTTTTACCATATCAAAAGGAGCATGTCCTTTGCGGAAGCCTTTGATCGTAGTTCTATTTGAGATTCGCTCAGCTGCTTTTCGCAAGTGTTTTTCGTATTCAGCCGGGGTTACCGTAATCGTCATCTCGATTTCTGAGTTTTTGAGTTTTTTATGAGTGTGTTCCATAGAAAAAAATTATATCTAGAAGTTTCGAGATTATAGCGAAAAGGACGGTAATTGTCAAAGGTAAACAAAAAACCACCTGTCGGTGGATCTTACATCATCTTTTTACTACTCAATACTTATTAAGTGGTTAAAAGATGTGGCGAGAAGAGGTGTAAAACTCAGCTCGCCGGGTTTGCCCTTGCCGGGACCAGCATTTTCCAATGATTCAAGCGTTACATTGGATCGCTTTTATTTTAAAATGAACAGTTACCAGTGAGCGCCGAGTCTTTTCCTCAGCTCTCTGGTCTTTATCAGGTCGAGAGCTCCGACCCCTCCCCAAAAGGTGAGGAAGCACGAGACCTTCACGCCCGTAGTGAGGAATACCACGCCCCACCCGTTCAGTTGAATCTCCTCTCCAACCGCCAAGATTGCAGAGGAGAACGACGCGAGTACGATCAAGGCTCTGGCCAAGAATGTCATCCACTGACGAAAATCCACTCTACCTCCGTTGGACTTGCCTGAACCGAAGTTCAGGACTTTTTTCTGACCTTCTTATCCCAGAAGCCCTCTTTTCCGTAAATCAGACACCACCGGGGCCATCAGAGAGAGCAGCTCTGGGTCTTTCAAGACCTTGGTGGCGCAGTCTCCTGAACTCATCTCACCCGCATCCATTGCTTCGAAAAGCTTCATCAGCCTGGTGAGCTTCATCATCAATGCTGCAAGTTCAGGGTCATCCTGAAAAGCAACTTCGATTTCCTCCTTAGTCAAGGTCCCTTTCTTGGCTTTTACAAACCAGGAATGGAGCTTCGCCAGGTGAGGATCACTCTGCCTTTTATATATAAACCGTCGACGCGGCGTACCCATGTGCCTTCCTTTTCTACCAAGCCGAAGCTTGTTGGTTTTAGTAGGGTGAGAAATTCTCAACCCTCATTTCTAATTATTTAGCTAAAATAAGCAAAAATGAGGACTAAGTAGGTATAATCGCGATATGTAAACGACGATCTGGAACAATAGACTATACCATAATTTAGCAATTTTGTCAAGCCTTTTGGGGTATATTTTGGCTCAATGTAGCAAAATTTGTACGTTCTTTTGCACTATAAAAATGAAAGACCCGCATCGTGTGATGCGGGGTTGCTCGGAAATCGAGCGAAGGATCAAGGGAACTTCCCAAGATCCCGAGAATTCAAGTGCTACTTGCGGCGGAGCATCCGGCTTCGGACGCTCCGTTGGGGCACGAGCCACTCCCAGTCCTGCACCCACCGGTCGCCGTTCCAGACGACATAGGCGACACGGCCTTGATCGTCAGGATGACGCCAGTCAGTGAAGACGAAGTTGACCTTGCCACGGAGAACAGCAGGGATGTCATCCTGATACTTCAGGATATGCTCACCATCCTCCTGTCCGAGATGAGCCGAGAGGTTCTTCGCCTGATCGACCATCGTCGACTTCTGTCTTCCCCTGCGGAAGCCGAGGATGTCGTAGGTGCGAGCACCCACAGTCATCGTGGTCGGGATGACCCTATCCTTGATGAGATTCTCCTCGAAGAACTTGTTGGGGTTCTCGAGGAAGCTCTGGAAGTTCTCAGCCGTGATCTTCCCCTCGCCAACGAGGACGAAGAAGTGCTGCATCTGCGGGAACGTCGGGTTGCTCATGCATTATCTCCTATGGCCCACTGGCAGTCAGTAAACGTCTCGGCACCGTGCCTACTGCGCTTCTGATACACCGTTGTGGGTCTATGAAGGAAGGGGAATTCCCAGCCTTCGTTTCTGGTTATTTGGCTTAAATAAACAAAAATGAAGGCTGGAATGTTATATAAAGGACGATCTGGAACAATAGACTATACCATAATTTAGCAATTTTGTCAAGCCTTTTGGGGTATATTTTGGCTCAATGTAGCAAAATACCTATAAAAATGAAAAGCCCCGCATGTATAGCGGGGTGACCAATTTTGCGCTGACGACATGTCGAGCGCTCAGGGATCGTGAATCGACCAAGGGAACACCCCTAGATCTTAAGTTCCAGCGTGACTTGGGCAGTTACGCTTACGCAACCCGCCTCATTTCTAGTCTGCACAGTACACGTCAGATTAGGAGCAACCGCAGGTGGCTCCTTCTCTTTTACCTCAGTAGCCGGGACCGAGACGAGCCTGTGTGCCTCTTCCAGCGAAGTTGCTGCCTGTTTCATGTAGGCGAACCGGGTCTTTACCGGCCCGACAATCTTATGCACATGATTCGCCGTATCGAGCAAAATGAGACACCACATTTTATCGATACCACGACTCTCATGCACTATATTAGGATCGTCTCTGGTGACGGAGGCAGTGTACCAACGAATACCACCCGAGTCGTCGTATCTAATTCCGACGACTCGAAAGGCCCCCGGTATACGCTCATGCTTTTCTCTACGAATCTCATATGAAACTTCCCCGATCATACCAGGGAAGTCTTTCTTCAACTTCGCCTCGAGTTCTTTAAGCCTCATCCTCATTTCTTCTTGTGTGGGTATTTTTTCTTCCACTTTGTCTTTTTTTGGTACTGATTTCGGGGATTTCATCGGCAACTCCAGATTTTGTGGGTGTACTTGGAAAAGAGCGATAGATGAATCTAACAAATTTATTATAATTTGTCAACCCTTTTGCCTAAAATTAGCCTTTTTATATCTTTTTTCGTATATATTGTATATTCTTTATGTGCTACAATAATTCCAAACTAACTCCTTTATGCCTACCAAAAACAAAACAGTCGTTATAATTGATGGAAACGCTATAATCCATCGCGCTTACCACGCTCTTCCTCCACTCACTGCTCCAGATGGAACGCTCGTAAATGCGGTGTATGGATTTGCGTCTATGCTCCTCAAAGTGATGGCAGATCTCAAGCCTGACTACCTCGTCACCACCTTTGATGTGGCCGGCGGTACTTTTCGCGATGAAATCTATACTGAATACAAAGCCACTCGGGTAAAAACTGACCAGGCACTCTATGACCAGATTCCACTGGTTCACGAACTCGTCAAAGGTTTTAATGTACCGATTTATACCAAAACTGGATTTGAGGCAGATGACCTGATCGGAACGCTTGCAAAAAAGATTACTGAAAAACATTCTGATATTACCTGTATTATCGTGACTGGTGACAAAGATTTGCTCCAGCTCGTAGACAATAATAAAATCGAGGTGTACCTCCTCCGAAAAGGAATGTCAGATTTTGAATTATTCAACGAAGCTCATGTGCAGGAAAAATTTGGATTCTCGCCGATACAGATGATTGATTACAAATCTCTTCGTGGTGACACCTCTGATAATATTCCTGGGGTCAAAGGCATTGGAGAAAAAACTGCCACCGAATTGCTTACCAATTTTGGAACACTCGAAAAAATTTACGATGCTCTGAAAAATGAAGACAAAAAAATATCTGCAAGTGTGCAAAAAAAATTAACCGAAGGATATGAGTCAGCATTGATGAGCAAAAAACTTGCGACGATTGATACCGATGTACCTGATATCGATTACTCGCTTCCCGAAATGCAAACAACTTCATACAAAAGAGAAGAGGTAATTGAATTATTCAAAAAATTTGGTTTTTACTCGCTCGTAAAACGTGTGTCTGGCGGTGCCGATGCTGTCGAGGAAAAAACTACGAATCCCAAAAAGAAAGAAAAGAAAATGAAAGTTGGCGAAGTAATTATTGTTGATACCAAAAACATTTCAGAGCTTAGTACACTTATACAAAAATACAAAGTCTGCGCATGTCGACCTTGTTTCCAGAATGAAAATGGAAATATCATCACCTCAACATGCACTGGAATTGTATGCGTTATTGCCGACACATCATGGATGATTCCGCTTTCAATGCTTGAAAAACTTCCCTTTAATTCAAAAGACATTACCATTGTCGGGCATGATGTAAAACAATTTGTAAAACTGTACACGCATGTAGGAGTCGAATTTAAAGCGCGGTTATTTGATGTCATGATTGCATCGTATTTACTGAATTCGAGCACTCGTGCACACGACATGGAGTCAATCGCGATTCGAGAATTAGGAATTGAATTACCAAATACTGATCAATCATCGCTATTCGGCATTGACCCAAAAATTATTGCAACAGAGCTTGCAGCCACGCTCAAAGTATCAGAGAAATACGAAAAACAATTAGTGAGTGAATCAGAGAAGGGATTATTTGAAGACATTGAAATGGCTTTGATCCCTGTGCTTGCACACATGGAGCTCGCGGGAGTTGCAATTGATATCCCACTCTTGGGACACCTATCAGTAAAAATCGCTAAGACTATTAAGGAACTAGAAAAAAATATCTGGAAAGAAGCAGGGAAAGAATTCAATGTCTCGTCTTCCACCCAACTTCGGGATATTTTATTTGTTGATTTAGGTCTTCCGACTGACATGATCAAAAAAGGCAAAACGGGTTACTCGACTGCAGCAAGCGAGCTTGAAAAACTGAGAGAACTACATTCTATTATTCCTTTTATCGAAGAATACCGTGAAGTTGAAAAGCTCAGAAATACCTATATTGATGTATTACCGACTTTGATTAATCAGAAAACTGGTCGAATTCACACAACATTTAATCAGGCAATTGCAGCTACAGGACGACTCTCAAGTATTGACCCGAATTTGCAAAATATTCCAATTAGAACTGAATTAGGGAAAGACGTACGCAAAGCATTTATTGCGGACAAAGGAAATAAACTGATTTCAGCTGATTACTCACAAATTGAATTGCGTATTGTTGCCTCACTTGCGAATGATCTAAAAATGATTGAGATATTTAAAAAAGGTGAAGATATTCATACCGCGACCGCAGCTGCAATTCACAATATTCCACTTGATAAAGTTACCAAGGATATTCGACGATCTGCAAAAGAAGTTAACTTTGGAGTTCTCTATGGCATGGGATCATTTGGTCTTTCGTCTCGCACAGGAATTTCTCACGCAGAAGCAAAAGAATTTATCCAAAAATATTTTGATACGTTTGCAGGGGTAAAGAAATATATGGATGACACACTGGAACGTGCAAAAGAAACCGGATATGTAGAAACACTATTTGGTCGCAAACGTTATGTACCAGAATTACAATCACCTAATAGACAAATCCAGGCAGCAGGTGAACGCATGGCAATCAACATGCCGATCCAAGGAACCGCAGCTGATATTATGAAGATGGCGATGATTGCAGTGTACCACGCACTTAAAAAAGAAAAGTTACTTGATTCACACGCTCGAATGACTCTACAGATACACGATGAATTGGTTCTTGAGGTTGAAGAAAAATATGCCGAAGCGGTTGCTCTGATAGTAAAAACGGAAATGCAAAATGTTGCGAAACTCAAAGTACCGATTGATGTAGGAGTAGAGATTGGCGATCGGTGGGGGGAGATGAAGTAGAGTCGAAAGTCCATAAAGTAAAAAGTCGAAAGGTTATTTGTATTTTATTTTCGACTTTTTAGACTTTGTGACTTTCGACTAAAAAAGAATAGCCAGGGTACATGAAAGCGCGAATGCGCCGTCAGTGTCCCTGGCGATGATAGGCTCAGATTGTCGGTCGATACTTCCGGAAAATATCGGCAAAGAACTTCTCCGCCGACACCCCTTTCAGTTCGACCATCCGAACCCCGAGTACCTCGGCTTCGTGCCTCTCCTTTTCCCGCCTTTCGGGATTGAGTTCTTCGAAGCTGGTTACCACCACAACCTCTTTCTTGTGACCATTGAGGTCTTTGAGGATCCGGCGGACCAGAAGCCATGACTGCTCTCGTGTTGCGCATGCCTGCTCGACGTCTCCGACGTAGACGTACAGCGCATCAGCCCGGATGAGTTCGTGACGATTGAAATTCCTGTAGATGAGCTCAGGAGCATCCCATTCACCAGGTTTTCTTTCGTACGAATGCACCACAAGCGTGTCGTTGTGCCGTTTGTACTGTTTATGCCCTGCCGGTACTTCCGGTACAGTCCCGAATGTCACTATCATCTCGAACACTTATGCCCTCGTTTCTCATGCCTGCGCCAGGAAAGCACCTGCTCGTTGGAACAATAGTCCACCGAACCTTTGTTCCTTATCCTGTGACACACATGAGTCTACGCCCACTCCTCCTTATGCCAGTAGGCTGTAATTTGACTATAACACATGTAAGATTAAAAGTTAAAAGTAAAAAGATAGTGCAAATACAAAAAAATACACGAAATTTTTCTCTCGTGTATTTTTTTGCCTTTTGCGCTTTTACTTTTGCCTTTTCTCAATATGTATAAAATGTCCAAACCCAAGACTGTGAATTGTCCAATCAAATACGATTCGTAATTTTCGAAGGATTCCTGGCATATACAACACATATACTGTTCGTCGTATCCACCATGCAAACCAACCATAAAACTCCATATTACCAATTACCGCAATTCCATACCAATCTCCGACTGGCATAAGTTGGCCTTTTGATTTGAATACAAATGGTTTTACTTCTTTTCCTGCAATTCTCCGCGCAATATCAATCCCTACGAACCTACCTGCTTTATGAGCTACTTCGGCAAGTTGAGGGCACGGTTTTCCAGTAATACCGTCAAGAGTGTAGGCAATATCCCCGATTGCATAACATGTTTCATCCCCTTCCATTCGCAAATACTGATCCACCTTAATTCTACCTTTCTCACATTTACTCTCTTCTACAAACTGTGTACCTAAATTCATAAATCCGGCTGCCCACACCGTAATATCACTGGTAATTTCCTCGCCCGTTTTCAATATTACTGAGTTTTTAGTGACTTTAGCGACTGAATTATTATATACAAATTCTACTCCTAGTTTTTCTAGACGTTTGGTTACATGCGCCTGCATACTTGGTTTCATCGCAGACAAAACTGAACTATTTGGTTCAATCACACGGACGGTGATTTTTTTGTGTGGATATAATTTTTTTAAATCACCATTTTTCAGTGTTCCATATTGTCCTGCAATTTCCACCCCCACATATCCTCCCCCAACAACCGTAATCACGCACTCGTCAGTTTTGCAATTCTCAAGATTCTCCACCAAGGCGTATTTGAGTGCAAGCGCATCTTTCAAACTTCGCACATGATGGGTAAATTCAGTAGTCCCTGGCACGCCATAGAAATTCACTGTGCTTCCCATCGCAACAATGCAATAATCATACGAAATAATACCACTCGTGGTATGGACTTCTTTTTTTTCATACTGAATATTCTCTACCTTGGCATTGATATAAGTATGAGGAGTATTATGCACCAATTCACGCAGCGGAATTGATGCATGTGTCGATTCAACAGAACCTGTAGCAACCTCGTGTAACAAAGGAATAAAAGTAAAATAATTATTTTCATCGACTATCGTAATATGACTCCCTAGTCCTTTTCGCTCCAAGCTTCGATTCAACGTACGAAATGCTTCGTATCCTCCAATTCCGGCCCCAAGAATTACAATATCTGTTTTTATTTTTTCCATCATAGACTATAACTAAATTAAACGTTTCCTTATTATAGCAGGGCACCCGATAGATTGCCTAGCCTACCAACAGGCAAAAACAAAATTCGCCCATAGTGCAGGCGAATTTTGTTTGTTTTAATCGAAGTTATACCTTGGTTTTCTTTTCTTCTTTACGAGAACAGTCACAACCACCGCCGCAGCATCCATCATCGTCTGTATCACCATGACCTTTTCCGTCAGCTCCACATCCACATTCTTCATTCTTTCGTCCCATCAGTGCGAATTTACCCGCTCCAATAGTATGTAGAGCTAAAAGCGCACCCAAAAGCACGATTGGAAGTTCAGTTGCACCTCCATATGGCATCTTGGTGTGTACTGTGAGCAATGCTACCACCATAGTAGCAGCAAGTAGTGCAGTCACAATACGATTAAAGAGTCCTAGTATTATTGCAATACCGCCGATAAATTCTACCAACGCTACAAACCATGCAAAGAATAATGGCATTGGAAGTCCAATTCCCTGCATCATCCCTGCAGCTCCGTCAATTCCACCGATTTTCATCCAGCCGTGATAGATAAATACGATACCCACTGCTAGGCGAAGTGCCACCAGTCCCCAATGTTTCATTTTTGACTCACCATTCATACACATACACGATATATTAAAAATAAGTGTAAACACGAGATTAGTGTACACTACTTTTACCTCTTATTCAAGAGATTGAGTAATGCTACAAAACCAGGTACAATGATTCACGTAACACATACTATAGCAGCGAAGACACAACACACACAACATACCCCTTATTTCCACTCAACCTCTATGTTTATCTTCTTGTACGGTAAAGATACATTCAGAAGTCGCGAATCACTTCGAAAAATGATTCTGAAATTCAAGACTGATCGTGATCCTTCGGGCTACAACGTAGCTCGTTTTGACGCACTCACTGAGAAACCTACTGTAATCCTCACCGAACTCCATGGCTCACCCTTTTTAGCTGAAAAACGAATGGTTATTATTGAATATGCCCTTGAATCAAAGCACTCTGAACTTCATGAAAAGTTAGCTGCAGTACTCGAAAATGATGCGGCAATTCCTGCAACGACTATCTGTGTGTTATACGAACGAGTCGACAGCTACAAGACAAAAGCACAAAAAGAATTGCTCAAAAAACTTTCAGTCTCCAAATATGCCCAACATTTCGACATTCTTGAGGGTGGCGATTTACGAAGATGGATTAGCGAGCATGCCAAAGAAAGAAATCTAACGATTGAAAATAATGCGCTTGAATTTATCGTACTCCATTCCAAAGGAGATACCTGGTTTATCCATTCACTCATCGAACAATTGGCTGGATATTGTACAGATAAAGTGTGTACGACTGATACTGTTCGATTATTCCTCAATGAGACAGCTGATGATAACATTTTCAATCTGATTGATGCAATCGTTGCCAAAAAACCTGAGAAAGTATATGCGATGATTCGTGAACAGTATGAGCAAGGTCAAGATGCACACTACATTTTTGCCATGATAGTGAGACAGTTCCGAATTATGCTTGAACTGAAAGATGCATTACACCTGGCCCCATCCACTCCTCCTGATGTACTTGCAAAAAATATAGGACTTCATCCATTTGTCGTCAAAAAAACAATCCCTCTTCTTCGATCATACGCTCTCACCGAACTGAAAGCCGTGTACGCAGAATTACTCTCAATGGATATCAAAACAAAAACCGGCAAGGGGAACTTGCCAGTTATGATCGATATGCTCGTTGGGAAGATTTGTGTACAATAGTCACTCTTCGTTATTACACATTTCGTTCTGTTAAAATTTTTTTCATCTCTCCACTTAATATCATTTTTGTAACCTCGGCCATCTCTGCAATTGATAATGATTCACCAAACTCGCGCTTCAAGCCTCGAACTTTATTCGCTATTTTCCATTCTTCTTCACTAAACTGCGATTTTATTTCTTCTATTTGCGCATATTCTACAATACGCTCAACCGAAGCGCCTTTTGTTCCACGCATTTCCAATAATATATCTAGTGTTTTCGATATTTTTGCAGCCTCATCGGATCTCTCGCGCGCTGTTTCAAAATCGACCTTATCCTTATCTTCGAAATTAACTTCAACAAACCCTGTACTTACCTCTTGTTTACCTTCAACGGGTCTATTCTTATCATCCTGAGCTTTATCCAAAATTCTTTTGAGGATTGATTGGACGTTATCTTCTTTTTTTACTTTAAGCAATAGACCAAATTCATCACCACTGTAATGGGCTACAATATCATCAGGACGAGGTGCTCCAAATAACGAAATACCAAAAGATCGCAACACCTTGTCTCCGGTTACATGCCCCAAAACATCATTGATTTTTTTGAATCCATCAAGATCAAGCGCTACAACCGCCAACTTTTCTCCTTCTGTGAGCACTTGCATCGTTGTGCCAAAATCTTGACTAATTGCCCGCCTCGTCCGAAGTTCAGGAATGAGACGGTCTTCTTTGTCAGTACTCGCACTATTTTCAATCGCATTCTCAATCAAATTTTTCAGCATTTCCATTTTTGCCGAATAGAGAGAGCCTTTTGCGTTGGACGTATCATATAGAGGATCTTGAACCTTTTGTTCTGCAATCGCACGAAGTCCGCGAACTACTGAACGTTCAAACTGGACTCGGATATTCTCTACAACCTCAGGAGCTAATTTTTTTTCTGCAGATTCCAAAATCTCATGCACTCGCTCGGGAAGTTCTGCTGAAGGTATCACACTTTCTCCTACAAAAACTTTTGTCTTTCCATCAACCCGCTTTCCACTTCGGGGCTTCTTTTCTGCTGCTTGTTCTGGAGGTTTTGGTCCACCTTCTCTACTCATACTAAGTAATTATATAAAAAAATCCCTATACTTTTAGTATAGGGATTATATTTCGTTTACGCTTTCTTTACAAGTTTTGCAGCTTTTGAGGTCATTCGTGAGAGGTATCGTGATGCAGCTCCCTGCTTCAACACACCTTTCTTTACTGCTTTATCAAGTTTCTTTTGAGCAAGCTTGATTTTGTCACCCATGTCTTTTTCACCTTTTTCAACTGCGGCTCGAGCTTTTTTCAAAGCTTCTTTGTACGCGCGTTTGAAAACGAGGTTTTCAGCTTCACGCTTCTTTGATTGGCGTAGAGCTTTCTTTGCATTTCTTAAAATTGGCATAATAAATATCTAATTCTTCGGATTTATAATAAATATGTGAGAGTATAGCGCAGTATAGCTAAATAAGAGCTAACTGTCAAGCTGAGGCTTATCAAGGAGATCAGGCACAATTACCTTCTCACTCGCCCCCGTGATTCGTACCACATCCTTATCAATTTTACCAAGCTCTTTATAGGCGGTATTGAAATGGTTTACGGTGGTAGACATACTCAGACCCAATTTCTTCATATACTCATCATACGCATTGATATGTTTCCCGAGCATTTCCACATTCTTTCGAATCATCTTTGCCCCTTCTTCAATCTTCAAAGCTCGAAGACCGAAGAGTACAGTCTGGAGATAAGCTGAAAAAGTTGTCGGCGAGACTATTACCACCTTCTTTTCATTGAACGCGTAATCAATCAAATTTCTGGTATTTACTTTTACAGCACCCACTTCATTCACGAGAAGATCATAGTAAATCGCTTCAGATGGAATATACATGAATGCAAATTCCAGCGTTCCCTCATCTGGTTTGATATATTTTGCTGTTTCATCAATTCGTTTTTTCAAATCATTTTTGAAATCTTTTTCTAGTTGTTCTCGATGTGGTCCCTCTGGTTCATGAATCAATCGTTCATAATTGTCGAGTGAAAACTTGGCGTCCACCGGAATAATTCCCTCTTTGGTAAATATAGCAACGTCCACAATATCTCCATTATTAAAATGATGCTGAGTTTTGAAATCATTCGGTGACAATATATTTTCAAGAAGTAAATTAAGTCCTACTTCACCCAGATTTCCTCTCTGTTTCTGGTGCTTCAATACTTTTTCAAGGTCGCTTAGCTGTGATGAAAATCCAATTACTTGCTGATTCGTCTTATCGAGTGTGGTTAATTTTTCAGTAATGTCTGTAATGATTTTTGAACTCTGTGCAAATTGTGTTTGGAGTGTGTGATGCAAATTCTGCTGACCTTCACCTACGATTTTATGCGTTTCTGAAATCTTAGTGTCCATTGTTTTCTGCATATCTTGCAGCTGCTGCTGGAACATGAGAAATATTGCTTTTTGCTCTTCTGGATTTTCATTTTCTTTTACTGGAGTCGACATCTTCTTATACATCATAAGTATTACTCCGAGCATGGCGAGTAGTAACACACCAAATACAATCAATAATCCCGTTTGCATATATAAAGTATTTTAATCTTCTAATCTTCAATCTTTATTCTTCAGTTATTTCTTCCCTATTTTCCCAAAGAAAAACGCGATCAGTGTCGCAGCAATTGATCCGAGGATTAGTATGAGAATTGATAAGAATCCATCCATAGTATTATCCATAATAACACAAACTTTTCTCTCTGTCATTGTGTCATTCCGAGCGAGTGCACTCGAGTCGAGGAATCCCTTGTTTTGCAATAATATACGGTAAAACAAAAAGACACCACAGGTGTGATGTGCTTTTGGTTTGGGCGGAACTGACAGACACAGTTCCGCAGGGTTGTCCTAAGTTTTACTTCCACCATGTCTGAGGCAGAAGGAGTATAACCTACTCAAGTATGTGAAAATGCTCTATTTGACTACAGGACCCACTTCTTTGATAAAATCTGGTCCGACGTTACCTTCTATCCCCGCTTTCATTGTGCGCCGGTACCACTCTCTAAAGTTATTTCGGTAAATTGCGCCCCAGACTTCTATTGTCTGTTGCATCACTCCCGAATCATTCATCCCCGTTTCAGCACTCACCTGTTTTGGGAGTCTTCCTCTCTTGTATAACACAGCATACAATCTCGCTTGCGCAGCGTAGGCTGTTTCTTCGAATCCTTCTAGGTCTGAGTTGTAGAAGCCCTTCATCTGAGTGCGATCTTGTATATTGTTCTTCTGGATGTACTTCAGACAGTCAGAAGCATGCTTCATCTCGTGATAGAAGCCGAGCGCCACGAACTCCGTACTCCCCTGAGAAGGAGCGGCGACTGCGTACCTATCATTAACGCAGTCATATGCCATTCGCCCAGTCCCACCTATTGGTTCCGAGTAGAATACCCATTGAATCCGACGCGTGCCCTGCACGTACTCTTTGAGGAGGGCGAAGATCTCTTTGTCATCTTGTGTAGACAAGAATGGATCACCTTCAAACTCGAGAATGACGTCTGCTGAAGCACGCAGTTGCTGTGGACTTACTGCTGGCAGGTTTTTTACGCTCACGAACTCGTGATCGAGGTCCACGAGTTCAGGAACTTGAGCCCGAACTGCGGTATTGACAGTCTGGTGTGCCGCCGCCGGTCTGTTCACGACTGATCTCGTATTCCTCTCTTTTGCGAGGAAGAAGATAGCGATACCCCCGAGCACCAGGGCCGAGATTGCCAGTAGCATACCCGACCAGTTTTTATTCACTGGTTTCTCAGCCATTTTAACTGCTGAGCGAACTTGGTGCTTAGTTTTTTTCGACATGATTACCTCACTGTTGCTGGTCCTATAATTAGGACTAAGCAAAATACTACAATTTATACGTTTTGTCAATGCTACAGGGTATATAAAACAAAAAGACACCACGGATGTGATGTGCTTTTGGTTTGGGCGGAGCTCTCAGGTAGAGCTCCGCAGTTGATGTGAGTTTTACTTCCACAACCTGAACATAGAAGGGGTCTCAGTAGACCTAGCGCGCATATTATTGCGCTTCCAGACCACTACCCTAGGAGTGAGCTTATCACATTCCCTGTACCCACCTAAGGAACAGATACATATGCACCGGGTTGGAAATAGTGCAGTCCTCACTCTCTTGCATCTTCTGCTGCCCAGGTGCACTGCTCTGCGAAGCACTAATTTGCTCATGGCTCGTAGCCAGTATACCTGCAATGAGCAGAGGCAGAATAAATATGGACGCTATTATCGCAATGAATTTTTTATCCATTTCCATAGCACCTCAGGTCGGTGGTAAGCTTTACCCCCAGAAGCCGAGTCGTTGCCACCAGTGGGGTGGATACGTCTGGGTCGGTTTGTGTTCACCCGTAAGATCGATCGAGTTCTTAACCTCTACAGCATTCACCCCGTTAATGAGGAAGATGAAGTTGCACTCTCCCTTACCGAGGTAAGTGGAAAAGGCGATAACTCCACCTTTACTGTATAAATACCCGAACTGATCGACCCCTTTGTTTCCGAATGGTAATTCGAGCTCAAATGCGATCAGAGCACTGAACTTCTTTCCACCAGGAACAGAGAGTACGATCGTCTGCATCCCTGGCACCAACTCTTCAGTAGCACTTCCTAAATAGTGCCACTGGATCTTATTTTTATTGTCGTCAGTGTAGTTCTTCAGAAACTTGAACTTCTTCACGAGTTCCTTCGCGAGGAACACAGTCGTCACGAGGGCGATGAGAAGGAACAATAGAATGATTGTAAACATGCGACTCTCCAGTGTCCTTGGTTGTAAGGACTAAAAATTATATCACAGAACACCCTCTTTGTCAAGACTAAATGATGTATGTTTATCTAGATTTAAAACTATCTTGTAAATTTATATTTACTAATATATACTATATTTAAGTTATATTATTATCTATTGTAAATTTGTATTTACAATTATGCAGATTGAAGAGTTGGTAAAAATTGGACTGGCGGAAACTGAAGCAAAGACATATCTTGCTCTTCTTGAACTTGGATCTGGAACTGTAACTTCTATCACCCACCGGGCTAGTATCACTCGAACACTCGGGTACCATTCACTTGATCAATTAATCGCATTTGATTTGGTTGAACAAAAAAAGAATTCACAACCCGCAGAGTTTCACGTGAAACATCCGCGAAAATTAATCGAGTATGCGGAGAGGCAAAAAACCATGTGGAGTAATCGTATCAATGATGCAGAAAATCTCTTGCCAAAACTTGAGTCGTCCTATACAATGCTCGGGCGCCCATTTCTTTCAAACCGTGTAGGAGAAGAAGCTGTATTAGATTTGTATAGAATACTGTATACAAATAAAAACACACTTATTTCTCTCCTTTGCCCTACGATTCTAGGACGTGACACACTCATAGCTTTCTTTGAAGCCAAATCTCAGTCTGAGAATCCTTCAAATATCTGCTGTATCTTTGACACTCCAGAAAATAGACAAGCTCTTGAAGGTCTTTCGGGGGTATCCACTATTCAATGGATTATTCCCTCAAAAGTACATACAGCTGTATACAAATCGGCTGAAATTATCGTTTCAGAAGACACCATATACACTATTAACAATAAAGAAGGCGAGTTGTGTGCTGATAGTATCACCCATGAAGCCACTGTAAGTTCTATGTACACACTACTGTATACATTAATCCAGAAATAGACCTCTTTTAACCTTGTTTCACATGAAACATATTCCAGAATAATTTTAACACGCTCCTATAGTTCAATGGATAGAACAAGACACTCCTAACGTCTAGATCCGCGTTCGATTCGCGGTGGGGGCACAAATTAGAAAATTCTTTGAGTACACCATCCTCTCGACACACACTTGCAGAAACCAAGGTCGGGGATAGCCCTAATAACTAGCAATACACGCGGCATACACAAACCGTGTTTTTGTTACACACCTAATCAATTTTTGAGGTAGATTTAATAATTCATCTCTATACATAATTAAAGATAGAACCTAATCCATTTTTTTTATTTGTTTAATATAAAATACCGACAGCACCCCTAGGAAGAAAGTTGAGCACATACACTACAAAGCCTCACATATTTAATTAAATTGTGTTTAATTTGCTTAATGTAAATAATATTAAGTGTCGTACAATATAATTATTTACATATTAAACATGCGTATGCCCCAAAATTTTATATTACTAACCCCTTATACCTTGTTTTTTTGAAAAAACCTGTTATACTTTTTCCAGTTTCTGTTCCAACACCTAGCCAAGGATGTGTGTCATGCTTCAGTTCTTTGTCTCCTTAGTACTCATTTACCTGGCAACCGAGTTCGCTCGATACATTATCGAGCAGACGAAAGCTCTCGGAGAGCTGGACAACACTCAGGATGCCATCAGCGTCACTCCTCCCGCTAACCGCGACATGATAAACTGGTTCTACTCCTCGTCGGACGAAGAACCACCTACCAAACAGAGGTTACATCCACCACGAACGAAGAAGGGCTCAATACGCCCTCATCGACGTGCACGTATGCGACGACCCCCTTGCATACGCAGCGGACCTAACACCGCACGCCTCTGATCCCCCGTCCTAAGTCTGTTCGGCACACGAACAGACTTAGGACGCCCATCTTCAAAAGATTTCACCATCTTTTTTTTATTATACCAGGCAGGTACGTTTGATTTTTTATCATTCTTCTGTTACACTCCGCAATACAAAACTAACTTGTTACTATGTTATCGATTGGAATTGTCGGACTCCCCAATGTAGGAAAATCAACACTTTTTAACGCGCTTACCAAAAGTAAGCTCGCTGAAGCTGCTAATTATCCTTTTTGTACTATTGAACCTAATGTTGGTGTAGTTGAAGTTCCAGACGAGCGACTTGCGCCACTTGCCACTACTTCAAAATCGGGAAAAATTATCCCAACCGCAATTCAATTTGTTGATATTGCAGGAATTGTAAAAGGCGCATCAGAAGGTGAAGGATTGGGAAACAAATTTCTTACTCATATCCGTGAAGCTGACGCGATTGTACAGGTCGTACGTGCGTTTGAAGATGGAAATATCATTCACGTATCAGGAAAAGTAGATCCAAAAGACGATAGTGATGTAATCAATCTTGAACTCGCACTTGCCGACCTTGCAACCGTCTCAAAACGATTGGATAAAACAAAACGCGATGCAAAAGGTGCAGCGGCAAAAGGAAAAGAAGTGGAGATTGCAGTACTCGAAAAACTAAACGCACAATTGGGAAGTGGATTACCCACACGAGATCTTGAATTTAATGATGATGAAAAACTAATTGTACGAGATCTACACTTACTTACCATGAAACCCATGATGTACGTGGTGAATGTAGAAGAAACTGCGGTAGGGAAAGTAGATTTCAAAAGTATTTTTGGTGCAACTCCCTATATAGAGATCAGTGCAAAAATTGAATCAGAAATTGCTGAATTAAATTCTGAAGATGCAAAAATGTTTATGGATGATCTAGGAATGAAAGAAACTGGGCTTGATCGATTAATTGTTGCTGGATACAAACTACTTAATCTCATTACATACTTTACTTCTGGAGAACAAGAAACACGTGCATGGACAGTTACAAGTGGGACTCTCGGCCCTGATGCTGCAGGAGTCATTCATACTGATTTTGTCAAAGGATATATCAAAGCTGATGTTGCAAGTGTTGCCGACTTTGTAGAACTTGGTGGCTGGCCAGGAGTAAAAGAAAAAGGAAAGATGCAGTTAGTCGGAAAAGATTATGAAGTGAAAGATGGTGATGTATGTTACTTTCATATCGCTTAACCTAGTCACGAGTCAGTAAAGTCATAAAGTCGAAAGTAAAATGCACATGCAAAAAAAGTAAACGAAAAAGTTAAAAGAAAATACAAATACAATTCATAAATAAAAATCCGCCGTATGGCGGGTTTTGTTTTTACCTTTCGTCCTTATCTTCAGGACTCATCAGTTCATGTTTCACATGAAGAGGTCGGCCGTTTTTTTGAGGTACGGCGTAACCTCTCTCCGTTTTACGAAATGGAGATAAAACTTATACGTAAGGATCAATCAGACTTCTGGTTCATCGCCTCCCACGTCTCTTCGAGAGACTTGCGCACTGCCTCTTGCTCGTGGAATTCTCTGTTCACCTTCAGGACAAGGTCCTTCAGATTCAGGAGTATGAAGTAAAGCACGATATCATCTTCTTCGGACAACCCCTTGTCCGAATAGTAGATCCCTCGAGCTTCGGAGTATTTAACACTCCCTTTCTCCTTTTCTCCGGTCACCTGGACTTCCACTTCCACCACCCATGCGAGACCAGTGATACGGTCTCTGATGGCGTCGGAGATCGCGGTAATCTGAAGTACCCACTGCTCTCGCTTGATTTTACTGTTCATTCAGTTCCCCTTGGTGGCCATTACAGACCGATTGAAATGCACACAAACCTAGAAACCAACTTTGATTTCCACCATTGTGCGCACTTATACTTAAAGGAGAATGATTTAGTTAACCAAAATAAGCGCTTGTTGTCAAGGCTTATCTATTCCACCTTTGGACCAGGGATTACATCGAATTATCCGCCAGGCCGCTCTGGGTAGACCCTGGATCACTCCATATTTTTTGATTACTTGATACCCATACTCACTACAACTCGGAGTAAATTTACAATATCCATAGGGAAATTTTGCCTTCATAGGCCCATGATCAGGTGAAAGTGTTCGCTGATACACCCGAATAACAAATAGGAGTATATTTTTGGGAATGGTAATAATAAAACGAAGTAATCGCATATTTTAGCTTAGTTGAGAGAAAAAAGACGATTAGATGAGTAATCGAGCTTTTTTGAGAATAGATTCAATATCCTGAGTAATATCAGCATATTCTGCGCTAAAAAGCTTTGGAGTAGATAAAAATGCAATAAAGTAGCCTTCTTTAATTCTTTTATCCTTAAGGAGCAGACGAACCACTTCTCGCATCTGCCGCTTCACTCGATTACGCCCCACAGCTTTCTTTTCATGCTTCACACTCGCTACAAACCCGATTTTTAGATCATTTTCTACATATCCACGCTTAGGATACTTAGCCGGATCAATTTTCCAGATCTTTGCCCCCACAATATTACCCGACACAAATCTACCCTCTTTAAAAAGGATTTCAAAGTCTTTCATTTTTTTAAGCCTACACTCCTGAGATAACATAGCTAAATTGTGTACGCCTTCATAAAGATACAAATTTTCTTTCGACTTTATGGACTTTCCGACTTTTGACTAAAGGTAAGTATAACACAAAGCCCCGTTTGAGCGAGGCTTTGAATTTGTTCAAGTTTATCTGGTCTTTTGAGTGCGTTTTCCTTTGCGTTCGCTACTCACCGTGAGTTTTTTTCGACCCTTAGCGCGTCGGCGCTTGAGTATATCACGACCATCTTTTGTCCTCATTTTTTTCAAAAAACCATGGGTTTTTGCTCGTTTTCGTTTTTTTGGTTGATACTTTCGCTTTGGCATACAAATGCTCCTTAAGTAATTACTAATAAATACACTATACACTATTTTACCTGTTTTGTCAAGAAAAATTCCGTAATTTTAGAGAATTTGGAAGCCTCGCACCAGAACTCTATGTCCGAAATGGACATTTAGAGACTGGTGCGAGACCAACGACTTGCCCGTCTTTCGAATACGGCTTTTAAGTCCGAGCGATGCTCAGACCTTTGGCCGTCCGAAAAAGACTCTCCCAACACTTTGCCCGTCCGGCAAGGGGACCTCGTAGGTCTCCCTGGGTCCGACCACGTACTGACTGCTCATGTTCGGACCATTCAGCTTGAAGGCCAGATGGTTGTCCTCGTAGTTCGTCATCTCGACGATGTTGAGGCTTTTCCGACCACGCTCTCGCTTTCGCTTGATTTTGACCTCTGCCACTCCCTTGCGGCGCACTCGACTATCAGTCGAGAGATTGCCATTCAGCTGTCTCCAGTCAATGTCCATGCGTGCTTGCTCCTCTGAAGTTAGACTACCCGAGCTGCAATAGTAAACAAGAAAAACGCTTATTTGTCAATAATTTTTATTTCAGGCATACTAGATTTCCTCACATTATCCACATCATCCACAGTTAATCCACATCCTGTGCACTTCTTGCCTATAACCCACGATACTTCGAATTTTCAAACTGTGTTACAATTCCACACATAAAAAAACGTTATGACCAATTACGAAATTTGGCAGTCAGTTCTCGCTGAATTCGAACTCACACTCTCTAAAGCAAACTTCACTACCTGGTTTAAAAATACCGGTATTTCTCAATATGAGAATGGTAGCGTTGTTGTGTGTGTTCCAAATGCATTCACCAAAAGCTGGCTCGAAAAAAAATATCATACTACCATTGTTAAAATCTTAGAACGCGTCACCGGAAAGCCCGTAAAAAAGATTGATTACGTAGTCGACAATGTACGAAATATCAAAGAACAAGAATGCGGACCTACCTCTCTCGAGGCTGCAAAAACCCCTTCGTTTCACTCTTCGATTGCACCACTTCCTAAAAAGGCTTTATTAGTTCAGCAATTTGGTCTTAACCCTAAATACGTTTTTGAAACATTTGTCGTAGGTAAAGGCAATGAACTCGCTCATGCCGCTTCTCAAGCCGTAGCTTCTCGCCCAGGTGAAGCGTATAACCCACTCTTTATCTATGGTGGTGTAGGGCTAGGAAAGACTCACTTGATCCAGGCTATTGGACATACCATGCTCGCTGCCAACCCTAATGTGAAAATTCTCTACGTAAGTTCTGAGAAATTTACCAATGAGTTTGTAGCATCTATTAAAGAAGGTCGTGCCAAAGAATTCAAAGACCGCTACCGAAACGTGGACTTACTTTTGATCGATGATATTCAATTTATTGGAGGCAAGGAACAGACTCAAGAAGAATTCTTCCACACTTTTAACGAACTTCATCAGATGGGTAAACAAGTAGTCATGACGAGTGACCGACCCCCAAAGGCTATCCCAGCCCTCGAAGATCGTCTTCGAAGTCGATTTGAATGGGGTATGATTGCCGATGTGTCTCAACCAGACCTAGAAACTCGTATTGCTATTATCCAAAAGAAAGCACAAGAACGTCAATTTCCTATTTCTACTGATATCCAAGCTCTGATTGCAACGAACATCCAGAGTAATATTCGCGAACTCGAAGGTGCTTTGAATAAAATTATAGCCTTCCATGAGCTCAAAAATACTCCCCCAACTGAAGAATCTATTCGACACATCCTCTCAAGCTTTCAAGAACAAAACATGCGCCGCTCTCTTACTCCTAAAGACTTAATCGAGGAGGTTAACAAGTTTTATGACATTAAACTTGAAGATACCTTAGGCAAGAGTCGAGAGAAGCGTTTTGCTTTCCCTAGACAAGTGATCATGTACCTCATGCGAGAAGAGCTCAAACTGTCTTATCCAAGTATTGGGGAAGAGCTTGGTGGACGCGACCATACAACTGCAATGCATGCTCATTCTAAAATTGTGTTACAGATAGAGAATGATCTTAAATTAAGACAGGATATGGAGCTTATTAAGCAGAGGTTATACACAAACAAAATCTAATTTCTGTGCATAACTAAGCTAAAAAGTGTATATAAGGCGGTGGGCAGAAAGGGGAGAAGTAAATCTTTTCCACAGGTACTATCCACTTCATTTATTCCATGCACTTTCTGTTCTTTGTCTCCCCACCATGTTTCCACAACACAAAATCAAAATCTCCGCTGTGTTTAGCTCTAAAAATAACTTATCCCCTCTATTCACAGCCTCTATTATTATCTACTAGATATATATTATATAAAGAGAGACAAATATGAAATTAACATCCACACGTGAAAATTTATTGTATAGTCTGGATATTGCAAGTACATTCGCAGGAAAGCATGCAAACCTACCAATATTACAAAACATACTAATTCGAGCACATGAATCTGGAGTAGAGATTAGTGCAACCAATTTAGAAGTCTCAATCAAAACACATATACGCGCTAAAGTGGAAGTTCCAGGTTCGTTCACGGTACCTGCTCGAACGGTGACGGAATATATTCGATTACTTACTAACGATCAAGTAGAACTTACTCTTGAGGGAAATGAATTAGTAATTCGATCGTCTGGTTCGGAAACGAAAATTAAAGGGTTTCCTGCAGAAGAATATCCAGTTATACCAGGAATTGAGGAAGGTCATACGTATCTCATTAATGCGAACATACTCAGAGAGACTATCGCAAAAGTTTCAATCTCTTGTGCTAAAAATGAAATTCGTCCAGAATTTTCTGGAGTGTTTTGTAGATTTAAGAGTGAACGATACGAAGGATTACTCATGGCGGCAACTGATTCATATCGATTATCAGAAGCTCGTGTACCGATTGCACAGGGTGAAGATGGAGAAGTAACCTGTATCATACCGGGGCGCGTAGCAAATGAGATTGCACGATTGATACAATTTGGTCGCCAGCATGAGGGTGAGGAAAATGTACGTGTAACTGTAAGTGACAACCAAATCGCAATTCGCTATGATATGTTTGAGATGGTCAGTCGATTGATTGAAGGGCGATATCCAGATTACACACAAATTATCCCCACCGCCTTTAAAACACAAGCAACGTTTACTGTTTCTGAGCTCATGAATAAAATTAAAGCTGCAAGTTTGTTTACTACAGCTGGAGTAAATGCAATTTCATTCGAGCTCGATCCAGTCAAGAAACATTTGGGGGTTTCTTCTATCAGTGCTCAGACTGGAGCACATACCTCGTATATTGATACTGAGGTGGTGGGAGAGCAAATGACTGTACTTCTCAACCATCGTTACGTGCTTGATGGGTTGCAACAAATAAATGAAGAAGAAGCACAGATGCAAATAAACTCTCCTGATGCTCCGTGTCTTATCAAAGTACCGGGCAACGAAACATTTCAATACATCGTCATGCCGATACGGCAATAATAAAAAACACTCCTGAAACCTTCAGGAGTGTTTTATTTTGATTAATTTTCTACTTGAACGCGTATCTCATCACTTATGGTTGTAACGTCGTTTCTAGACGTGATTTCAGCGGTCAGGCGATAGTTTCCTGGTGGAGGCGCCTCATACCAAACGATTGAAATTTTATTGTTGAAAAATGTGGTGTTTTCAAAATCAGTAATTTCAATAATATTTTTTCTTTCAGCACTTCCGTTTGATTGATAGAACACGGTAACTTTTTTGAGATCATCAAGTTTTCGATGAGAGAGTAATATTCCGACTGGAAATCCATTCTTCGGTACTGACATTGATCGTTCAATAAAGTTGACTCCAGGGGCTAGAGGTTCTGCGTCTAGGGTAAAAGGAATATTTTCTTCAATTCTATTTCCGATATCATCTGTTACTGAAATGGTAAGGGTATGATTACCAGACTCAAGATTGGTTGCGGTGTATGAGATATTAAAAGGAAGTGTTTTTTCTACAGCGATGACTTCATTATTAATTTTATATGTTACTTCAGATACTCCTCGAGGAGCAGAGACAGAGATATTAGTCGAGAATGAACGAGAATTGAGAATGGTTCCTGGTTTTGGGTAAAACACTTCTAGTGTAGGAATAAGTTCGAGTGAGTAAGCGTCATCGTATTCTGTTGGAGGTTCACCAAAGTTGGGTGACCATGTTGGATCTTCTGTTTGTTTTCGTACAATCCATTCTTCTATTCCTTTTTCCCATGAATAATATTGAGGATCATTTTCGGGGTGTTCTGGAACTGGTCCGCGAGGATTAAATTTGTCTACATAATGCAGAATTTCATGAGGCTGCATAAAAGTTCTCTCTTCAATCAGGTTTTCAGGAGTTGAGCTTGAGACTAGTTTTCCGGTAATTCTATTTACCTTTAGTGTGACACCACCGCTATTTCCACCACGGAGAACGGGTTTTTCCGCTGTATTCGCGGGAGCTGCTGGGAATTGTTCAACGGGCATACCTTTTACTGCTGCGCGCATAAATTGGCTCCATAGTCGTGCTGCTAGCATACTTCCACTTGAACCTGATTTCATCGAAGTGTTGTCTGTGTTTCCAGTCCAGATACTAACTGCAAGGTTTGGGGTGTAACCCACGGTCCATGCATCAATATAGTTGTTAGTTGTACCAGTCTTTGCTGCTACGGGTCTCCCTGGAATGGTAAGTATTCCTCCGGCACCAAAAATAAATGATCGAGCACTGTCATCACTTAGTACACTATTGATCGTTGCAGCAATTTCTGGCTTCACTGCCTCTACTCCTTTTTCTTTTTTCCATTCTTCAAGTACTTTTCCTGTGCTATCTTCTACTTTCAAAATACTTACTGGAGCATAGTAACTTCCTCCATTCGCAAGTGTTGCGTAAGCATTGGTATGTTCTAATACTGATACCCCTCCACATCCGAGAACGAGTGCAAGCCCACAATCTTCCGTCGAATCAAGTGTGGTATAGCCAAGACGTTTTGCAAAATCAATTCCGTTTTTTGCTCCGCCAATTAGGTAGAGTGCTTTGACCGCGGGGATATTAAGAGATCCAGCAAGTGCTTGGCGCATCGTGAGTGGTCCGTACTCTTTGAGTGTGTAGTTGGTTGGGATATATGGCTTACTTCCTCCAGGATTGAAATTGGTAAGTACGTCGTAGAGAATCGTTTCTGGAGTGTAACCTTTCTCAAAAGCAGCGGTATAAATAATTGGTTTAAACGAGGATCCTGGTTGGCGTTTTCCAAGAGTCGCTACATTGAATTGTCCATCAATTTCTTTATCGTTAAAATCTTTTGAGCCGATCATGACGAGAACTTGACCGGTTTTTGGATCCATTGCAACGAGTGCTGCATTGTCTGCATCAGCATTTGCAAGTGTTTCACGTCCGTCTTCACCACTGATAACTTCTTCAGCAATCTTTTGTTTTTCCCAATCAAGTGTGGTAATAACTTTTAATCCACCCTTATCAACCAGGGCTTCTCCATATTTGTCTACCAGTAATTGTTTTACGTACATGACAAAATGTGGGGCCTCAAAATTAGATTTGGTTGTTTTGATATTTAATTCTTCAGCTTGTGCATTATTTTTTTGTTCCTCAGTAATATGACCATCTCTGAACATTTCTTGTAATACGAGGTTTCGTCGTTCTTTAAATGCTTCGGTATTGTTTAGAAATCGTGAAGGTGACTGTGGCATACCTGCGAGTGCTGCAGACTCGGAAAGAGTTAGATCTTTTGCGTCTTTCCCAAAATAGCTTTGTGCTGCAGACTGAATACCGTAGTTGGTTGAACCGTATGGAATTTCATTGAAATAAATTTGCAGAATTTGTTCTTTGCTATATTTTTGTTCGAGTCGGATAGACAGTATCGCTTCTTTTATTTTTCGCACGTATGAGCGTTCATTGGTGAGAATGGCATTTTTGACTAATTGCTGTGTAATTGTCGAGGCTCCTCGAGTTCTTTCTTTGCTAAAAATACCTTGAATTTGTGCTTTGAGAATACTAAGAGGTCTAATACCTTTGTGCTCGTAGAAGGTTTTGTCTTCGGTTGCGATGAGTCCGTTGATCAAATCTTTTGGTATATCTTCAAGTTCAACTAGTGTTCGTTTTTCATCGGCAAAAATTTCATAGAGTAGATGACTGCCTGAACGATCATAGATTTTGGTGCTCTCAGCAATTTCTCGATCAGTAAGTCGATTTGGGTCTGGTAAATCTTTGCTTGCCCAAGCTACGAGAATTGTGGTGCCTAAAAACCCAAAAACACATAGTGCAAACAAGGTTAAAAAGATGTTTTTTTTGCTGAAAATAGGGTTTTTTCTTCGATTGTTGCCTCCTCGGTTATCATTATTAAAATACTTTCGTGAAGCGCCACGTCCAGTAAGATATCCGTACGATCGGGTTTTGAGGCTGGGAATAGGCATATAAAATTTGGCTAAAATAAGCTTCTTTTTGGGTCAAAGCCTTGACAAAATGGCTTATATATGGTACTATATGCCGTTACCAAGTGCAAGATACCAATAGGGTATCTTTTTGATTCCTACTGCCTTGCATTGGATAGCCCTCATTGAGCGTATGCTCTAGGGGTAATCAATATACGTGTATGACTACTATAGCATATAGTCGAGTACAGAAGGTAGTTGTTGCGGCCGTGTTTATGGCTGTAGTCGCTATTTCTATTGCATTGCCTCATGCTGCATATGCGCAGACTGGCGCTGTAACCTCGGCATTTAAGAGTATTGTAAACTTTTTTTCTGATAAAGAAGCGATTGCTCAGGTAGAAACGAATGTTTTTCCTGAAGTTGAGGATCGTAAGCCAACTCGTACTATTCTTGCAGTTATGACTGCATATTCTAGTGAAGTGGCTCAAACTGATGCGACTCCTTGTATTCCTGCTGATTGGAAGTATGATCTTTGTGAGAATTATGAGAAGTACGGAGAGCAAAATACGATTGCTGCAAACTTTCTTCCTATGGGTACCAAAGTACGTTTTCCAGATCTCTATGGAGATAAGGTATTCGTAGTGCGTGACCGTATGAATGCCCGTTATGGAATGGGCAGAGGAGATATCTGGATGCCTACTAGAACAGAGGCGGTGCAGTTCGGTGTGAGAAAGGTTACGATGGAAATCTATTCGAGATAAATTAATATACAAAAAACTCTCCCCCACATAGGGGGAGAGTTTTATTTTGAGGTACCGGTGGGAATCGAACCCACGAGTAAAGGTTTTGCAGACCTCCGCCTTACCACTTGGCTACGGTACCATTTATTCTCTTCAATTGAAGCGAATAATATCATATCCCAGCTCTTTTTTCAAGCACGGCTTTTAAGGTTGAAAAATCTCACTTTTTAAGGTATAATGGGTAATGCTTTTATATGAAAATTAATTGGTACAATATTGCATTGCACATACTCCGGGCCGTTATATATGTAAAACGGTTTGTTTTTTGGATGCTTGGTTTTGTGTGGGGTGCAGCACTTACACTCAATCGAGTATATCTACGTACTATTGGTTTTTATCTCTATCGTATTATTGATCGAATAAAGAAAAAATTTCACAAATTCTCGTTTACTAAACAGCAAGGAGCCCTTGATTTTTTTGGTAGACGAGGAGTGCTTCAGACCATACTCTTTATTGTGGCACTTTTTATCATGTTTCCTCATAGTAGATTATACACGCGTGCGTATGGTGAAATAGCGGGCAGACATACTATTCTGTATTCCCTGGTAGGTCCTGGAGATCAGGCTTATGAATTGGGTGAAATTGTGGGGAATTCGGATTTTATTAGTGCACCTTCTACTGATAGTTGGAGGCGAGTCGCGGTGTATAGTGGAGAGGGCTTAAACACAGATGCAGAGCGTCCAATTGATTATACGAGTGTCGTTGCGGGGGGTAATGCACTTACCAAGCCTATTATTATGCCGGGAGTTGATATTGGACTTCTTGATCCGGATCGTGCACCAATTAGAGATACTCGAATTGAGGTTTTAGTCTATGAGGTGGAACCAGGAGATGTGATTGGTTCTATTGCTGAAAAATTTGGTTTAAAACCAGAAACTATTCTTTCTGCTAATAATCTCACTTCTCGATCATATATTCGTCCAGGACAGAAATTGTTAATCTTACCGATTGATGGGGTAGTGCATACGGTGGCACGAGGAGATACACTTTCAAAGATTGCTCGTACCTATACTGGAAATACCGATACTATTAGTGAATATAATGAGCTTGAAGAAAGTGCAATTAAAATTGGTGAGCAAATTATTATCCCTGGCGGTGTGAAGCCGGCGCCTAAGCCTGTAGTTGTTATAAATACACCTGCAATTATTGGAAAACCTGACGCGATTGATACTATTACTGCCCCGCCCCCTTCGGTTGATGCACCAGCGGGTGTTGGGTATATTTGGCCTACAGGCGCAACTATTATTACTCAATACTTTGGTCTGAGACATACGGGTGTTGATATTGCAGGAAAGCAAGGGCTTCCGATTTATGCAACCAAGGCAGGAACGGTTATTACTTCTCAATGTGGATGGAACGGGGGCTATGGATGTTATATAAAAATTGATCATGGTGGTGGGGTGGTATCGTGGTACGGACATGCGTCACAGATGTTTGTCGAAGTTGGAGATTCGGTGGATCAAGGGCAGACTATTGCACTTGTGGGGAATACTGGTCGATCAACCGGACCTCATTTACATTTTGAAATTCGTGTAAATAACAAGTATCAGAATCCATTATCTTACGTTCGGAAATAGAATTCAAAAACATACAATAAACATAGAAAAAAATACAAGGGCATTTTCCCCTTGTATTTTTGTATATTTTTACGTGTATATTGTATGTTATTCTGTTTTAGTCCGGTATTGTAATGCTTCTGCAATATGTTCAGTTTGAATGTTATCACTTGCACTAAGGTCCGCAATCGTTCGAGCAACTTTGAGAATTCGGTGATACGTTCTAGCTGACAAATTCATGTGTGTGACTGCTTGTCGCATCAATTCAGTTGATGCATCGTTAAGTGTACAGAATTCTTTTAACTCTCGGTTTTTCATTTCAGCATTTGTTTCAATCGGTAAATGTTTGAAACGATGTGTTTGCCTACTTCTTGCTTCTTCAACTCGTGCTCGAATACTCGTCGATGATTCACCCGTATCAGCACTGGTTAATTTTTCAAATTCTACACGAGGTACTTCAACGTGCAAATCAATTCGGTCGAGCAGGGGTCCGCTGATTTTTTTTCGGTACCGCTCTACTTGTATTGGAGAACAGGAGCACACACGTCCAGGGTCAGTTGCATAGCCACAGGGGCATGGATTCTGGCTTGCAACGAGGGTGAATCGTGCGGGGAACGCAATCGTGCCTTGAGCCCGGGAAATGGTAATGGTTCCGTCTTCGAGAGGCTGACGAAGATTTTCGAGTACGAGTCGTGGAAATTCAGGAAATTCGTCCAAGAAGAGTACTCCTCGATGTGCGAGAGATATTTCGCCTGGCTTGGGGAATTTTCCTCCACCAACAAGAGCAACACCTGATGCTGAATGGTGTGGTGAGCGAAAGGGACGTATAGCTATGATAGGGTGGTCAGTTGGAAGTAACCCTGCAACTGAATAAATTTTCGTAACCTCAATCATTTCGTCGACGGTCATTTTTGGGAGGATTGAGGGGAGTGTTCGCGCTAGTAGTGTTTTTCCTGAACCTGGTGGGCCATTCAATAAAATATTATGCGCTCCACTTGCGGCAATCTCGAGTCCGCGTTTTACAAATTCTTGTCCTTTCACTAGAGACATATCCATATCAAGCGTGTGGTTTTCGGCCCAGGTGGAAATATCTGCTTTCGGTTGGGGTTCTATGAGCTTTACACCTTTCAAGTGATTGAGTAATGCAGAGAATGACTGTACTGGATAAATATGTACAGTATCGATGATTGAAGCTTCGGTAGCGTTTACCGCAGGAACAAATAATGACTGTATTCCTTTCTCTTTTGCAAATATGGCAAGTGGAAGAATGCCCGTTGTGTGGCGAAGTGTCCCATCGAGTGCGAGCTCTCCTACAAATAGACTGCTTGTTAGATCAAGTGTTAGTTTCTCGGCTGACAAATACATACCTAATGCAATAGGTAGATCATAGGCCGAACCTTCTTTACGTACATCTGCTGGTGCTAAGTTTACAATAATTCTGCTATTGTTTGGAAAATTAATATTACTATTCTTCCAGGCGGTGCGAATTCTTTCTTTTGCTTCTTGGATTGCTGTATCAGGAAGTCCGACAATCATAAAACCTGGCCAGGTACCAGAAATATCCACCTCAATCGTGATGGGTGTGCAATCAAGTCCTAAAACTGCGGCTGACGGAACCGACGTAAACATATTCCCTCCTTAGAAATAGTATTACTAGTATAGCAAATTTTTGTGCTTGATGAACAGTTCAACGAATTTACATGATATACACATTATTCTTTTGAGCGTTTCATAAGCAAGAGTGCTCCTGCGATAATCAGAATATCTGCACAATTGAGAATTGACGTGATAATGCGAATATAGTCGATGGTAAAACCATAGATAAAACGATCGATTAAATTTGATAGTGCTCCTGCGATAATACACATGGCGCCAATCGCTTTGTGTTTTGTGTATGTTGTTTTGCTTAGATAATATATCCCTGCAATGATAATTAATATCGTTAAGGGGATTACAATTATATGAGGTAGAGGAATTCCAAATGCAATTCCTGGGTTTTCAAAATACTCCCATCCGAGTAATTGAGGAATGAGATAGTATGACTGATCTGATCCTCGCGCAATTTGTTTTAGAATTTGATCTACTCCAATACAAAAAACGCCAGTGGAAAGTATCAATCCATGGCGTTTTACAAATTCTTTGGAACTGTGGAAAAAATTATACTTCATCGGTGAGGAATTTCTTTGCTTCTACAGTTGTACTTGAAGTAGGCCGTGCGCGTAGCCGTTTTTCACCAATTGCTTCTCCGGTAAATTTACAGATACCATATGTTCCTTCGATAATACGCTTGAGAGATGATTCAATATCACGTAATTGTTTTTCCAATACTTCCTCGAGTGATTTGTTGGTGATGAAGTCTTCTACTTCGTGTGCATTATCTTCTGGTTCAGTACCATATTTGGGGAAAATAGTTTGTGTGTTCCCTGGTACGTGAGGATCTTTTTTGGTGAATACACTTAAATCTTCTTCGAGTTTCTTTTTTTGTTCAAGCAAAAGTCCTTTCATTTCGAGAATGAATTCAGCGGAAAGTCCGGAGTCTGGGTGTACTTTGATTGTATCATTGTTATTCATAATTCTGTAAGTTAACGCTGCGCTCAGGCTGCGGGGATGACTAACGTTACGGAAATAAAGTATATCAGTATTAATGCAGTTTTTGCAAGTTTCTTGTAAATTAAAAATCGGCCATCCGAGGCCCGATAGTGAATAACTAAATGGCTGGAGGCCGATAGTTTTCTGGGGTTTGGGTCTTTCTCAAGCACTCTTAATCGTTATACGTAGTTAACGACTTAGATCGCTTGAGAAAAGCCATACAATTCCCTAGAAAATATACCTGATTTGACCACTCAAAGGGTGTTGAATCGGCAAAAGCCATATTCAGACCGTGTTTGTTTTTTGTGTTTGTGTTTATTCCGGCGAACCGGAACGGTGAGTAGTCTAATCGGTGTAGGAGATTCCTTTCCCGTAAGGGGAGAATCTCACGTTTTCAAAGATCAACAAAGATAGTATAGCATTTTTTGAGCATAGCGTCAAGGGTTTGTGGAAAATCCTGTTTATTTGGCTTATTTTAGCTAAAAAATGGTTGTTTTGGTGATTTTTATTTGTGTATACCAGTGTATACAAATAGGCACTTATCCACAAATAGGGTATGTTCTCCACACATTTATCCACAATGTATAGAATATTGTATACAAATAATGGGTTTTGATAGGGGATAGGTTGGGGAAAAGTTGAAGAATAAAGATTGAAGATTAGAAGATTAAATGATTGAATTCCGAGAGGCTATTGTAGGTTGAGTATATTTTGCTAGATTGAGCCAAAATATAAGGTAAAATGCTTGACAAAGTTGCTTAGATGTGTTATACTCATTTGTTATATAATTAGCCCAGTCCGTACCTCTCAGTTTTCTTTTTTCTTTATTCATGGAGATAAAGGAATAAGAAAGCTGGGTATACAAACTTAGCTAAGATGTGTCTGATCCTAGGCAAGTTGCCAGAGTCGTGAAGTATCTCAATAGAGTGGAGAACATCGATGAAAAACAGTCTCTTCTTCCTGCTCTCGGGTCTCCTCGTGCTCGGTACGGTCGCGCTGATCGTTCACTTCGGAACCGAAGGTTCCCGGGTGAATCGCGAAGCGCTGAAGGACCTGCACGGTCTGCAACAGAAGTCGGAGTACGTGACGATCCGCGTGAATGCACCTTCTCTTGCAGAGGTGCATGTCTACTACGGCACGGGTTATGTCAGCTTCGGACGCACGCCCTTTGAGGTCGTGCTGCCCAAGTCCGAGGTGTACGAATGGGGCATCGAGGTCGCGGCGCGTACTCCCTCTGGAACATATCCGTGGTGGGGTTGTAATGAAAACACCCCATCAAAGACCACTCTCGTCGTCGAGATCGACGGTGTAGAGAAAGAGAATACCTTCGTGGTGCATCCCTGGACCTGTTCGGGTTCGGGTGAGGGTAATCTCTCGTTCGACTTGAAATAGTTGGGTTGCCGTTCGTAACCTAATTTCAAAAGTTCTTTCAACCGGAGCCAGCTCGTTCACAAAACGAGCTGGCTCCAAAGGATCTTCACATGAAATGTGAACTGATGAGTCCTGAAAATAGGACGAAATCCGAAAAGAAAATCACCGCAAGGTGTTTTTTTATTTGTAAAATTTTATTCATTTGTTGAATATGCTATACTAATTTTGTAACAATTTATTTCTAACATACGGAGGGGTATGAAAGAACAATGGAGGGAAATAGTACTTATTGTATTTGTGATTGCATTAAGTATTTTTTTATTCACAAAAAATGCACAGACAGTGTCAGAGACAATTATCATTACTGAGATCTGTCCGAGCGGGTGTGCCGCAGCAGATCATCAGTGGATTGAGATTTATAATAAAAGTAATGAACCGATTGATCTCGCTAATTGGAAATTTTGGGAAGGGAATATAAATCATGGGCTTACGATAAGTTCGAGTAGTGCGGTTAGTTCCAGTGTTCTTCTCCCTGGTGCGTATGCGATTATTGCACAGAATGACAGATTGTTTTTTGCTGATCATTCGGAAACTACCTCAACTGTATTTGATAGTGCGTGGACGACACTTACTAAAACTGGAGAAGAGATTGGGATAAAGAAGGGTAGTGGTAGTGATGATTTTGTAGAAAAATTTGTATACGCTGGTGTAAACAATTATTCACTTGAGCGTATTGGCCCTGAAGGTGATCCATCGAGTTTTTTTGAGTGGAAAGAACATTTGAGTGCTTCGACTCCTGGAATAGAAAATTACTGGTGGACTGAAAATGTAGAAGAAGACGAAACTAATCATATACCTCGGGCGCAGATGAGTGTTCCAACTTCGACCCTTGTTAATGAATCTGTTGTTTTTGATGCTGCAGGTTCATATGATAATGAGGGATTTATTGAACGATATGTGTGGGTGATTGAAAATACCGTATACGATGGAGTGAACGTTGAGTATGTGTTTACAACTATGGGAACTAAGCAAGTTATTTTAACTGTATATGATTCTCATGGTGCGACGAGTACGGTTTCTCGTGATATTGAAGTTTTGTCTGAAGTAGATAATGAAGAAGTGTTAGATATACAAGCTCGGATTGTAATTAATGAATTTTTGAGTGATCCAAATTCACCTGAAAAAGAGTGGGTTGAATTATATAATTCTGAAGATGAAGATGTGTCGCTCGATGGATATACACTCTATGATGGGGTAGGGAAAATCGCAACCGTTACAGGAACGATTAATTCACTTGATTTTCGAGTGATTTATTTAACTTCTAGTAAACTCAATCAGTCGGGAGATCTGATAACCCTCAATGATTCTACGGGGGACGTAATTGATACAGTGAGCTATGGTGATTGGGATGATGGAGGTGTAAACGATAATGCGGAGGCTCCGGGTAAAGCGCATGCTGTTGCGCGAATTAGTGATGGAGAAGATAGTGATTATGATAAAACTGATTTTTCCTACACGATTACACCTACTCCGAATTTTCCGAATAATATTACTCCTAAAGAAATAGTTCCACCACCATCGAATGGGGGGTCTTCTAATTCCAATACTTCAAATGAAGTGACTAAGAGTAGCTTTCCTGAAAACAGTGTGGTCATAAATGAATTTGTTTCTTCGCCTGCTGAGGGAGTGGATGAATTTATTGAGCTTTATAATACCACTGCGAATATTATTTCTCTTGAGGGTTGGGTGATTCAGGATGGAAGTCTCGCAAAGACTCTACTTTCTGGAACAATTATTCCGAAAGGGTTTTTTGTTATAGAAAAGCCAAAAGGGTCTCTCAATAATTCTGGCGACTTGATCGTACTTATTGATCCGAGCGGAAAAGAGATTAATCGAGTGGTGTATGGAGAGTGGAATGGAGAAGATAATACTGTTTCCGTGTCAGCGAAAGGACAATCATCGGCTCGAGTAGTAGACGGTGGAAAAGATTTTTCGGTGACCGACACTATTACTAAAAATAATCCTAACATTATTACCTCGAATCAATCTGTTGATGCAAAATCTCCAACCTCCACATCTGTGATTGGAAATTTTGTTACCGGCACTATCGTACTTAATGAAATTTTTTCAAATCCAACTGGAGCTGATGACGAAAAAGAATTTGTTGAATTATTTAATTCAGGGAATACTGCTATTAATCTTACTGGTTGGAAGATTGGAGACTCTAGTAAGAAATTTACTATTGATGAAATATCTATTTCAGCTGGTGCGTATATTGCTTTGTATCGAAGTGGTACTGGGATATCCTTGAATAATTCGGGAACAGAGACGGTGAGTCTGTGGTTTCCTGATGAAGTTCTTGCGGACTCTGTTACCTATAGTAAAACGGTATTAAACGACGAAAGTTTTTCTAAATTTGGAAATAATTGGATATGGGTTCCAACTTCTACGCCTGCACGTGAAAATATTCAATCCGGGGTTTTTGTTATGAATAGCTCTACTGCTGAGACTCTACTCATGCATACTGCATCTACTGAATTTGTTCCACGTATTGTAGAGATTCTTCCGAATCCAATTGGTACTGATACTCAAAACGAGTATATTGAACTGTATAATCCACATGATTTTGATATTTCGCTTGCGGGATTCTTTCTCGATGACGCAGAAGGTGGATCAAAACCATTTGAATTTTCGTCTGATATTATTCTTCGATCACACGAGTATCGAGCATGGTATTCTAAGGAAACGAAACTTTCACTCACGAATACGAGTGACGCTGTGCGTGTTCTTGATAGTGAAGGGCAGGTCGTCGAAGAGGTAGAATATTCCGGAGCAAAAGAAAATAAATCGTATACATTTGGAAATGGAGTATGGTTTTGGACTAGTGAACTTAGTCCGAACATGGAAAATCCGATAGTGCCAGCAGTAGATACGAAGGAAACAAATAAAACAAAAACAACATCCGCAAAACCAACAATACAAACAACCCTTGCACAAGTTCGAAATTTTGATGTGGGAGTTGTTGCGAGCATTGAAGGTACGGTGCTCGTGCCACCGGGAATTTTGAGTTCTCAGTATATGTACATAGGAGGTCCGAAGGGTCTTGGAATTCAGGTATATTCGTATAAAAAAGATTTTCCACCAGTTGCAGCAGGGGATAGCGTGGTGCTTTCAGGAGAACTTGCTGAAGTATCTGGTGAAATGAGGCTAAAAGTGGCGAGTGCTTTTGATATTAAAACTTCTTCTAGTACCGTTCCAGTGATACCAGAGAGACTTGAAGCGGTAGATGTAGGTGAATTATATGAGGGCGGATTGATAGAAATAGCAGGGGAGGTGACGGGGGTCAAAGGTTCGTACGTGTATCTCGATGATGGAACCGATGAGGTAAAAGTGTATATTCGAGGTGGGTCTGGGATTGATAAAAAAATCTTTAGTGAAGGCTCGAATGCACTTGTTGCAGGAATTGTACAAGAAACTAAGAGTGGATATCATGTGTCTCCTCGAAATGTGAGTGATGTGCAGGTGGAAGGAGTAGTGAAGGGGGAAAAGATTGAAGTAGTAGTTGATGAGGAGAATTATTCTCGAATTGAAATTATACGTGCTGTTGTGTTTTTGCTTGCAGGACTTGCGATTGTTTTGGGAATAAAATTGTATGGACTAAAGATTTTGATTTTTTTAAGAGAAAGACTAAAGAGTAAAGATTAAAGATTGTATTTCAGTTTTTAATCTTATAATCTTCAATTTTGTTTTATAATGAAATACGTTTTGTGATATACTTCTATTAATTACGAAACATTTTTTATGCCGCATAATATTTTTTTTGAAATTTCGATTCTTCTCGGAATTACGGTAACGATTGCGTGTGTTGTTCGATTTCTTCGTCAACCAATGCTTATTGCGTATATTATTTCTGGAATTATTGCTGGACCATTATTTCTTGGACTGATTGGGGAGAGTAGTACTACGTTCAAAACATTTGCAGAGTTTGGAGTAATACTGTTGCTCTTTATGGTTGGACTTAGCCTTAACATGTCTCATATTAAGGCTATTGGAAAATCATCAACGATTACGGGTTTCGCACAAGTCATGTTTACTGCAAGTATTGGTGTATTGATTGCACGATTGTTGGGTTTTTCGTGGGTTTCGTCTACCTATTTGGCCGTTGCACTTACGTTTTCCAGTACGATTATCATTGTCAAACTACTGAGTGAAAAAAAAGACACGGAGACGGTGTATGGTCGACATGTGTTTGGGCTCATGATTGTGCAGGATATCGTTGCGATTATCATCATGGTCGCTCTTGCGACATTTGGAGAAACAACCGGCTCTCTTGCTGAGCATTTTGGTGCACTAGTTCTCAAAGGTTTTGCACTTATTGCTTTGGTGTATTTATTGAGCAAATATGCACTTTCGTGGATATTGGATCAGGTTGCTCGGTCAGCTGAGTTTTTGTTTATTTTTACCCTCTCATGGTGTTTTTGGCTCGCGAGCTTACTTTATTGGGCAGGTTTTTCATTGGAGATTGGGGCAATAATTGCAGGACTTACTCTTGGTTCTTCCAAATATCAACCAGAAATTATTAGTCGTATCAAACCACTGCGTGACTTTTTTATTGTATTATTCTTTATTATTCTCGGAGCTCAAATGATCATAACCGATGTGCGAGCGGTCGCATTACCTGGAATTATTTTTTCACTTTTCATTTTGTTCGGTAACCCTTTTATTTTGTATTACACATTTAGAAAGCTTAAATTTACCAGACGAAATAGCTTTTTAGCTGGAGTGACAGCAGCACAGGTAAGTGAGTTTGGTTTTATTCTTCTTTTGACTGGTATTAAATTGGGACATATTGATGGGAAAGAATTGCCTGTGTTTACTATAGTCGCGCTCACTACGATTTTTGTATCATCATATATGATTACCTATAGTGAACAGTTGTATCGCTTTTTGCTTCCCGTCTTTACCTTGTTTGGTCGGGACAAATATCAACAGAGAGAGACTAATCCTCAGAAAATTGATGCGTGGATATTTGGGTATCATCGAATTGGGTGGAAAATAGCGCACGTGCTTATGGCACAAAAGATTCCGTTTGCGGTGGTTGATTATAATCCTGAGACGATTACGAAACTTAAACGGCAGGGAATTACTGCATATTTTGGAGATGCTGCGGATGTTGAGTTTTTGGAAAGTCTACATTTGGAAAAATCGAAAATCATTATTTCTACCATTCCTAGTCTTGAAGATCAACTTACCCTCATTTCCCATGTTCGGAGAAATTCATCCAAAACGTGCATTATTGGAAATTTGTATGATATGGATCGGGCAAAAGAAATGTATCATGCAGGTGCTACGTTTGTGATGATGCCACACCTCCTTGGGGGGCAGTGGATTTCTGAAATGCTTTTGAAAAAACCTTGGACTGCTCGTACGTTTACTCATTTACGGAAAGACCAGGATAGTGAGCTGAAGATGCGTCATAAGAGTCATGGGGTTTAGGTTTTGACAGTCGTTTTATCTACATATTCTTCCCTTGACTTTTATTAGACCGATTGATATACTTGTTTTCGATTTTACTTATTGCATGGGCCAGTAGCTCACCTGGTAGAGCGCCTCGTTTGCACCGAGGAGGTAGGGGGTTCGAGTCCTCTCTGGTCCACAAGTCCAATTAACAATTAGCAACTAACAATTAACATGTTGCCAAAGAATAAAGATTTGTTAATTGCTTATTGCTAATTGTTAATTTATTTACGCCGAGGTAGCTCAGTGGTAGAGCAGAGGCCTGAAGAGCCTTGTGTCGCCAGTTCGATCCTGGCTCTCGGCACGCAGTAGTATGATTAACGGAGTGTAGCTCAGTTGGCTAGAGCATCTGGTTTGGGACCAGAGGGTCGTAGGTTCAAGTCCTATCACTCCGACCAAGAAAATAAAAAGACTTCTCTGATTTGTAGAAGTCTTTTTATTTATACATTATTTATAAAAACACAAATCCTCCCTTTCGGGAGGACATTGCGTTGGCCATACAGTAGGGGACGTTTTCTAATCCCATGTGTATGATTAGTATGTTACCATACCAATCGTGAACTGACAAACAGTCCACTGAGCGGTAAACCAGATTCGAACTGGCGACCTTCTCCTTGGCAAGGAGACGCTCTAACCAACTGAGCTACTACCGCACCTTAAGTTGTCTTGTGCCCTTTGTTGCGGGGGAGGGATTTGAACCCCCGACCTTCGGGTTATGGGCCCGACGAGCTGCCTGGCTGCTCTACCCCGCGATATGTCTCACCATACTATCATCCTTTGTTCGTTTTTTCAAGCATTAAGCCTGTTCGAGCGGGTAGCGGGAGTCGAACCCGCGTCATCAGTTTGGAAAACTGAGATAATAGCCGTTATACGATACCCGCATGATTAAAGTAGGGTTTATAGTACGCGATTTTCTCTATGCTGTCAATCTTTTTGTGTGGGACAGGCACAATCATAGCATAAAACGATGATTGACATAAGGGGTGTTTTCTTATAGTCTCAGTCTACTATGAATCAGGGTATTGGTTATCAACTTCATCATATCAAAACACGCAAAGAATTACTCTCTGCACGTTATGAAATTCTGCGAGGTATTCGTGAGTTTTTTTGGTCTAAACATTTTTTGGAAATTGAATCCCCGACTATTGTTCGGCATCCTGGGCAAGAACCAAACATTGATGTGATGTCTATTACGGTGCAGGATAATCAGAAACAAGAGTTTCAAGGTTATTTGCACACTTCTCCTGAATATACGATGAAAAAAATGTTGGCTTCTGGATTTGAACGCATTTTTTATTTGGGAAAAGTATTTCGAAATCAGGAAAGCATGAAAGATTTGCATCATCCTGAATTTACGATGGCGGAGTGGTATCGAGTGGGAGCTAGTCTTGATGATATTATGGATGATGTAGAGAATGTGAGCAAAGTTACAGCTGAACGATTGATTCAGCTGTATCCTCAATTTAAAAAAAACGCCGAACGTTTTGTTGTAGAAAAATGGAAGAGAATCACTATGCGAGAGTTGTGGCTTCAGTCTATTTCGATTGATTTGGAAAAAATAACTACACGAGAGGAGTTTGTAAGTATTGCGAAAGCTCGTGGATATGATGTGCAGGAAACTGAGCAATATGAAGAAATATTTTATCGAATATTTTTATCTGAAATTGAACCAAGATTGATTAATATGGGGTTGGTTATGATTTATAACTATCCGGCATTTATGGCATCGCTTTCACGATTGAGCTCTGATAACAAATATGCTCGACGAGTGGAAGCGTATATTGATGGGGTTGAGCTTGCAAATGGGTTTGAAGAACTAACGGATGCTCTCGAACAGCGATCACGATTTGTGGGTGAACAAGAAGAGCGAAAACAATATGGAAAGCCAGTCTATGCTATTGATGAGGAATTTATTGAGGCCCTCCGATACATGCCTGAATCGTCTGGAATTGCACTTGGAATTGATCGATTGGTTATGGCTCTCACGGGTTGCAAAAATGTCGAAGACGTGTTAGTATTGCCCATGAAACAATTATTTGAAAATTGATATTACTTATATGGCAGATACATCAGAAATCAAAAAAGGAGCAGTAATACGACATAACAATAATCTTTTTGTTGTGACTGCGTGTGCTTTTGTAAACCCTGGAAAAGGGCAGGCGTTTGTAAAAACTAAACTCAAATCAATCGATGGTGCAAAAGGAACTGAATTGACTTTTAAAAGTGGAGAAAATGTAGATGTGGTACAAGTATTCCATGAGAATTTACAATTTTTGTTCCAGAGTGGAGAATTTTATTCTTTCATGAACAAGGATAATTATGAGACAGTAGAAGTATCAAAAGATGTCGTAGGAGATGATGCTCCCTATCTCAAAGAAGGACTTGAAGTGGTCGCTTCTATCAATGATGGAGCGGTTGTTGCTATCCAGCTTCCTAAAAAAGTAACGTACATGGTAAAAACAGCTCCTCCTGCAGTAAAGGGAGATAGTAGTACGGGAAACGTTACCAAAGAAATTGAGCTTGATAATGGACTCAAAATCCAGGCACCTATATTTATTACTGATGGAGAAGAAATTGTGGTAAATACTGAGACCGGGTTGTATGGTGGAAGAGCGTTAGAGTAAATATAAAAATGTAATTAAAAAGCACCCTGAGAGTGGGTGCTTTTTTGTTTTTAGGTGTTTATGTTGACACAAAATACATTTTATGATATATTATTTTGTTAAATTTTGTTCCTTACGTACACCCTGACTGAGTCATGTTGGCTTGGAAGGGGGTACTTAGTTGCGAGGTTAAATATGAAAGTTGGAGGCCATTCTCAGCAGTTCAAGGTCCCTTACGTGGTTGTCGAGGACAGTGAGGTGGATACATACACGGCGCAGGAGCTGATCGCATTCTGCGAAAAAGAGGGGGCGATCTACGAAGACGAGGGCGACCCCTGTGTCGTCGTGGAGCTTCCCGGTCGTCGAGGCATCATCGAGGTCTACACTCACAAGGCTGTCCGTCGCGATCAAATGTCGCGGGATAAGAAGCGCGTCCACGCCAGTCAGGTCAGTTGACGGTCGCGGCGGGTACATCAGGTGTATATCTGTGAAAAGGAAAGCGTATGACTCATGATGATTTGGACGTTCTATCTACTGCGGAGACTGTTGTGTCGACTCAGTCGATACACATTCCTGTGAAGACTGGCTTCTCAGGGACGCACATCCAAGCCGGCGTTACGACTCCGAACCAGTCCGACCCGGCTAGGCCTGTGGTTTCTCGGGGATCTGGGAAGAGCGGGAAGAAGCGGGGACGACGAAGCGCCTGATCACATCGATCGCGTGCTCGCATATGCGGAGTTGGTAACCCCAACTCCGCTGAAATCAAAAGTACATCACACCAGTGGTGTCTTTTTGTTTTTATACGATTGAAAAATGTTGTAGTATCCAAACGATTAGACCAATCTGTACTAACATAATTATATACAGCGGAATCTGAAATGAGTATTTTTTCGTTTTATGACGAAAAAGGTTCATGGCATAGAGTGCGGCTGGTGTTCCACCAATGAGAGCAAGTAGTAATAATGTTTTTTCAGGTATACGTCTCCCGTCTCCTCGTGAACGGGATTTATCAAATGCAAATATTACAATAGTGATTAGATTGATTACTATAAGGTATGCGAGAAATATAAATTGAGGATTGATAAAATACGCTTGTGTCATGGAGTTGGTGGGTTGTGTGGCGCGGGGGAAGCGTTGTGGAATTTTCGATCTTCATCTGCGAGAATAATTAATTCTTTTCTGATATGTTCCGGGTTTGGAACATTGCGAAATACGATACTTGCTGTAATTGATGATGTTTTGAGGGTTACATTTCCGAATTTGAAGAAAGTTCCGACAATACCGGTAACTTGCGAGGTGACATCTTGGATATTGTGGAGCTCTAGTTCCGTTGTAGTTCGGTGGAATAGTCCGTGCTGTTCGTTGTCTATGACACGATCATTGGTGACGATCCAGATATCGAGATAATAATCGATAAAGTGTGCATAGAAGAATAGGTAAATAGAGAGGTAGTAGGTACTTCCTCCAAGGACTAATAATGGATAAATCTGCGTATTAGTTACGACATCAGGAAAATTTTTAGCTGCAATGAGATAGAGTACTACGGGAATCGCAAACAAAGCGATAAATAACACAATTGTGGGTACAAACGTAATAGGATGACGACGTAATATGTGTATGATTTTTTCGTAGGGTTTTTGTTTTATGAACTGGGAGAGATGCATATGTTAGAAATTTCCACCCTCAAATAAAATAAAAGATTGACTCCAATCAACTGTTGATACTTGTTGCCAGGTGATGTAGAGAGTGGTGATAGCGAGTAGACTAATTACTAATGTAATGGTAAAGCTTGCGAGAGTGAAAGTGCCAGTGGAAAAAATGTGATATAAATTGATTGTTGAAAAAATAATGAATATACACAAGAAGGCAAGATAGATAAATAGGAAGATGTAGAGAGGGAAGGCGATCATACTTGGGGAAAGATTGAAAATTGAAGATTAAAGATTGGGGGAACAGGTGAATTTTAATCTTTATTCTTCAATCTTTAGTTATTGTGTTTATTTAAAAAAGTTTGTTTTTGTTTGAGTTAGGTAATATATGTATCTTTAAATGCTCGTAACTTTTGATAGTCACTTTTCTACCACGTGGTGTGCGTTCGAGCATTCCGATTTGGATCAAGTATGGTTCGTACACTTGCTCGATTGTTTCCATTTCTTCTGCTACTGCTGCCGCCAGTGTGTTTAATCCTACAGGTCCACCTTCGAATAATGTAATAATTGAGACAAGAATTTTTCGATCTACTTCATCGAGTCCATAATGATCGACGTTCAACATTTCGAGTGCTGCAGCTGCAATTTCTTTGTTTATTATACCACTGTGTTTTACTTCAGCATAATCACGAACACGCTTGAGTAATCGATTTGCAACACGCGGAGTGCGACGTGATCGCTCAGCGATTAAATTGGTAGCATCTGCATCACTTTCAACCTCAAGAAGTTTTGCGTTGCGTGTAACTATTTTTGCAATGTCAGAATTTTCATAAAAATTAAGGTGGAATACATGGCCGAACCGATCACGAAGTGGGGGAGAGAGTAAATTGAGTTTGGTCGTCGCGCCAATTAGGGTGAATCGTTCGAGCGGCATGCGGAGTGTACGAGCTGCTGGACCTTTTCCAATAATAATGTCGAGCGCATAGTCTTCCATGGCACTATAGAGCACTTCTTCGACTGATTTATTGATACGATGAATTTCGTCGATAAATAATACATCGCCACGTTTGAGGTTGGATAAAATTGCAGCAAGATCTCCGACGCGTTCGAGCGCTGGTCCTGCAGTCACCTTGATATCCACGTTCATCTCACGGGCAATGATAGTTGCAAGTGTGGTTTTTCCAAGTCCAGGATTTCCATAGAGGAGAACGTGTTCGAGCGGTTCTTCTCGTTTCTTTGCAGCTTCAATAGAGATTGAGAGGGGGTTTTTGATATGTTCCTGTCCAACAAAGTCACCTAGTGATTGAGGTCGGAGGGTAACATCAAATTCAGCCTCTGGAGTATTCTCAAGGGTTTCTGGTTGTACAATTCGTTCGGTTTCATCTTCTGGTGTGAACCAATCATCAAGTTCGTTTTGTGTGTCGGTCATATAGGAATAGTGTACCACATACAAAATACAAGATACATCTGAAAAGGATTGACAAACTCGTTGTAGGGGTATATATTTCTTTCTTGTCGTAATTGTGGTGTCTCTAGAGTCAAGTGTTCTGATCCTATAAGGGGGTGAGTGATGAGTGAGCATCTGTCGTTTGTGAATAGAGAGACAAGTGGTTCGTTCCCTGATCGTTCGGTGAGTGACCTCAGGGTGAGCGCTCACCAGCGTTTCAAGAAGTTGGTCCCCAAACAGTTCTCCCACATGCTCAGTGGTTATACGATCACTGTCATTGTGTCGGTGGAAATCTACGGGGAGGTGTTTGTTCCTTTTTTTGGGAGCGATGCTCATGGCGCGCTGGTGTTCGGCTGGCTGAGCTTTGAGCGGATCCCTGCCTGATCCTCAGGCACTGTCGCATCCCCCTATTTCCATGTGTTGGAATAGGGGGCTTTTTGTATATTTTTAGTTACTTGCGCAGAGTTACTCACAGCTTTTCCCGTGCTATTTTTTTATTGTGTGGATAAGCCTTTTTTTTGCCTCAACTAGGCTCACTTGGTCGGTATTTTTTTATGTGTTATACTATTGTATACCATAACAAAAACACAACAGGTTGTGGTGTAAAATTCTTTACAACACTATATACAGTAAACCTCCGCATAGAATATTTCTATATATAACGGAGGTTTTTTCTCCTATACTTATCTCGTATGATACGAAAGTTTGGGAATTAAAGGGGGATGAATTTTGCGGGCAATTTATTTTTTTCTACATTACTACTATGGGGCCGACTGATTCAAAATTTGTTCAGGGTTTGCGACTCGGACAAGCACAAGATACTCAATTTTTTTATAATGAAAATGGACTTCGATTCAAACGAATGTTTAGTGAAGAAGGAAAGAGTCCTTTTGATTTGATTGAATACGAAAAACGCACGTCTATTATCCGCGAACCAGATGGAACGGTGGTGTTTGAGATGAAAGATATTGAAATTCCAAAAACTTGGTCACAAGTGGCAACTGACATTATTGCTCAGAAATATTTTCGAAAAACGGGTGTCCCTCAAATGAATCCAGATGGATCACAGAAAAAAAACGCGGACGGGTCTCCTATGCTTGGACCTGAAACCTCGGCAAAACAGACGATCCATCGATTGGCGGGCACCTGGAGATACTGGGGAGAGAAATATGGATATTTTGCAAGCGCAAAAGACGCTGAGATTTTTTATGATGAATTGGTAGTGATGTTGCTCCGTCAAATGGCAGCACCAAATTCACCTCAGTGGTTTAATACCGGTCTTCATTGGGCATACAATATTAATAGTGGAGCACAGGGGCATCACTATGTAGATCCAGACACTGGAGTTATGACCAAGGCTAAAGACGCGTATTCTCATCCACAGCCACACGCGTGTTTTATTCAGTCGGTGCGAGATGATTTGGTTGGAGAGGGTGGAATCATGGATCTCTGGACTCGTGAAGCTAGACTTTTCAAATACGGATCAGGAACAGGAACCAACTTTTCACACTTGCGAGGAAGTGGAGAGCCATTGTCTGGTGGTGGAAAATCAAGTGGACTCATGAGTTGGTTGAAAATTGGAGACCGCGCTGCTGGCGCCATCAAATCTGGTGGAACAACGAGACGTGCTGCAAAAATGGTAATTGTTGACCTCGATCACCCTGATGTTGAAACATTTATTGATTGGAAAGTAAACGAGGAGAAAAAAGTTGCAGCGCTCATTGCTGCAGGATATCCTTCTGATTACGAAGGTGAGGCGTACCAGACGATTGCTGGACAGAATTCAAACAACTCAGTTCGTGTACCACACAAATTCATGGAAGCAGTCAAGAATGGTTCTTCATGGAACCTTACCTGGAGAACTGATGGAAGTGTGTGCAAAACTTTGAAAGCACGAGACCTCTGGGACAAAATTGCATTTGCTGCATGGGCATGTGCTGATCCAGGTGTACAGTATGATGGTACAATCAATGAGTGGCACACCTGTCCAGAATCAGGTAGAATCAATGGTTCAAACCCTTGTTCTGAATACATGTTCCTCGACAATACGGCGTGTAATCTTGCATCTCTTAACCTCAAACATTTCTTTGAACCATCAACTAGTACATTTGACGTAGACGGATTCAAGCATGGTGTGCGTGTATGGACAGTCGTTCTTGAAATCAGTGTACTCATGGCACAGTTCCCTAGTAAAGAAATTGCTCAAGGAAGTTTTGATTTCCGAACACTTGGTCTTGGATATGCAAACATCGGTTCTGTACTCATGACCTCGAGCATTCCCTACGAGTCAGAAGAAGCGTATGCATTTGCAGGGTCAGTGACTGCAATTATGACTGCGGAGAGCTACAAAACTTCAGCTGAAATGGCTAAGTTCTTGGGAGCATTTTCCAAATTTGAACTCAATCGAGAACATATGCTTCGCGTCATGAGAAATCATCGTCGTGCAGCATTCAACGCACCTGATAATGAATACGAAAAATTAGTGGTGAAGCCTATTGGAATCAATCCTCAATACGCTCCAGCATATTTGCTTGCTGCAGCTCGTGAGAGTTGGAACGAAGCGGTCGACATGGGGGAGAAATATGGATATCGCAATGCACAGACCACACTTCTTGCTCCTACGGGAACTATTGGATTATTAATGGACTGCGCAACTACTGGTGTAGAACCGGATTTCGCATTGGTTAAATTCAAAAAGTTGGCCGGTGGGGGATATTTCAGAATTGTGAATGATGCGGTACCTATGGCATTGCAGCAGCTTGGTTATACACCAAGTCAGATGCAAGGTATTCTCAACTATATGCGAGGAACAGCTGACATTACAAATGCTCCTCATATCAACGCAACCACGCTTAAAGAAAAAGGATTTATTGATGTTGATATCAAGGCAATTAATAAGGCACTCGAAGGAGCGTTTGATATTAAATTTGCATGTAATGTGTGGACCCTTGGAGAAGAAGCGATGAAGCGCGCAGGGTTTAGTGAAGCACAATACAATGATCCAAAATTCAACATGCTTGCAGCTCTTGGATTTACTGACAAAGAAATCGAAGAAGCAAATGATTATACCTGTGGAACTATGACAATCGAAGGTGCTCCAGGGTTACAGAAAGAACATTATGCAGTGTTTGATACTGCAAACAGAAATGGAAAGAAAGGAAAGCGATTTATCCATTACATGGGACATGTAAAAATGATGGCAGCAGTACAACCATTCCTCTCAGGAGCAATTTCAAAAACGATCAACATGCCTCATGAAATCACTCTCAATGAAGTGAAGCATGCGTATGAAGAATCGTGGAAAGTAGGATTGAAAGCAGTAGCCCTCTACCGTGATGGATGTAAACTTTCTCAACCATTATCATCAACAAGTTCGACAAAGAAGGAAGAGAAAACTGAAACCGAAGAAAAAGCACCAGAAGTAGCGGTGACCGCTGAACCTGTAAAAGCAACCACAGCAATGGTCGCAAAAATGACTTCTAAGGTAGAAATGAGTGATGCTCTCATGCATGCGAGTGAAATACTGAGTCAGCATGCCGGAGTATCGAGCCCGATGGAATCATATACGAGAGATGGGGAAGTAGCAGAAAGACGTGTGTATCTCCATGGAGAAAAACGTAGACTTCCTGCAAAGCGCGGTGGAATTACGGTCGCAGCAAAAGTAGGAAATCAACAGATCTGGCTTCGCACGGGTGAATACCCAGATGGAAAACTTGCTGAAATATTTATCGACATGTACAAGGAAGGTGCTGCGGTACGAAGTCTGCTCAATATGTTTGCAGTTTCTGTATCCATGGGATTGCAGTATGGAGTACCACTCGAGAAATATGTAGAAAACTTTGTCTTTACTCGATTTGAACCTAGTGGATTTACTGATCACCCAAATATCAAGAACTGTACCTCTGTTATCGACTTTGTATTCCGCGTATTGGGAATGGAGTACCTTGGACGAACTGATTTTGTGCAGGTTCCACCAAAGGGAATCCAGAAAAATAAATTCGAGAATCTCGCTCGTATTGCACAACCGCTTCAGGAAACAATGCCTCTTGAAACTGTTCCTGCAAAAGCAGTTGTCGCAGTAGAAGCTCAGCCTCAACTTCTTCAAGATGAAACCGTAAAAGGTCCGGTGAATCAGGCTGATGCTGCACTTGGAACGATGATGGGAGATGCTCCAGCGTGCCCAACATGTGGACATATCACGGTGCGCAATGGTGCGTGCTACAAGTGTCTGAATTGTGGAGATTCATTGGGGTGTAGTTAATTAATATAGTGTATACTACAAAAGCCAGGAGCATCTTCTGGCTTTTGGTTTTAACCTGAATATATATGAGATTTGGCGAAGGTGGAGGAGGTAGGTTTTCTAGAGAAGGGCAAGATTCGCTTGAATTTGATCAAACGTTACTTAAGTTTGAACGTGAAATGGAAAAACCAGAGCGAATTGATCCTAATGATTTTGTAGATTTATATGGTGCTCAAAATGTTGCGAATGACTTGGCCTATGTGAAAGGTATTGAGGATAGTATCAAACGAACAGACACGACTGAACAAAAAAATCTTGATAGAATCAGCTCTGTTTTTGAATCTTTATTAGTTGATCGCATTGAATTGGATAACTGGTTTGGTGCAGATACTTCAACAATTTCCTCGTCGAGATATGATGATATTAGGAATGGAATTGATCTTATTGCTGAAATTGGAGAAGAAGATAGTAGTGCAGTATCTCATCTCGGTCTTGCTGTGGATATTACCTATAGTACTCATCTAGAAAAAAAATTTGATCGTATACGTCAGGAAATTTTGTCTAAAAAATTAAGCACTATTAAATATTTTCAAAGTTCTGATCAGGCTTTTATGGGTCAACTAAGTAATGTTCCTCGGGTAGTGATCGGTGTTCAAAAAGATACTATTGGAGAGCTTATGAAGTTAACTCTTGGGAAAAAGAATAGGGAACTTGCCTCACACCCTGTGCAACATCAAATTCTTTCTGAAATTCGTCTGCAATTACATGTGTTTGCAGAGTTTGCTCAAAAACAAAAAGCAGGGAATGTTATTATTCAGAGACTGGAGCATGCTGCTGATCTTATCGATCGAATTATTAAAGATAAAGAGGAAGGTTTGAAAAAACCTAACGAATTTAAAAAAGATAGAGTGTACCAGGAGATCGTATCTCAATTAGCAAGTAAATTTAAGTAATGTATACTACTATTTTCCTCTTTTTCTCTCCTGCTCCGTAAACCACTGGATTGCTTTGTCTAATTCTTCTTCATTGAAATCAGGAAATCTAGTGTTGGTAAAATAAAGTTCTGCATAGGTAGATTGCCATGGAAGGTAGCCGGAGAGGCGCTGATGACCACCCGTACGGATGACCAAGTCAACTTCAGGCATTCCTGCGGTATCAAGAAATTCTTCAAATTTACTTTCTGTTATTTCTTCTGGAGTAAGTCCGGCTTTGATGATTTTTTGTGTAGCCCTGACAATTTCGTCGCGTCCGCCATACGCAATGGCAAAATTTAGAATCATTCCTGTATTATTTTTTGTTTTTTCTTGTAATTCTTTCATTTTATTTTGAACGTTTTCGGGTACCCGAGAAAGGTCGCCAATGGTGCGAAGTTGAATATTGTTTTCCATTAGTTCTTTTTCGTTGTTAAACGTGATAAATAATGAAAATAAATGTTTGAGTTCATCTTCTGGTCTTTGTAGGTTTTCAGTTGAGAGTAACCAAGCGGTGAGATAAGGTATATTTTTCTTAGATGCAGCTTTGATTATTCGTTTGAGCATTTTTACACCCTCAGTATGACCCAAAAATTTGGGCAATCCTTTGTGGGTTGCCCAGCTTCGATTTCCATCTACAATCAGTGCTAGATGCTTGATATTGTGTTCCATAGAGAGGGTGATATACTGTGTAAACTGTTTCAATACTATATAGTTGTCTGCTACTAAAATCAAGATTATACACTCATATGAAAATTTATACTAAAACGGGGGATGCGGGAAAAACTTCACTTCTTGGTGGGAGTCGGGTAGACAAAGATTGTATGGAAATTGACGCAATCGGTGAAGTAGATGAGTTGAATAGCTATATTGGAATATTAGTAGAAGAAGCTCAAGATGAATCATATGCACGTGTGCGCAATAGATTGGTTTCTATTCAGCATAATTTGTTTACATTGGGATCAATGATTGCTGCTGCACAGACAACGACTGTAAAAATTCCAGTACTCAAAAAAGCAGACATTACAAAATTGGAAAAATGGATTGATACCATGACTGATGAACTTCCACCGCTTACCCAGTTTATTTTGCCTGGTGGGGGAGAATGTGCGGTGGCTGCTTTTTTTGCTCGTGCAATATGTCGACGGGCTGAGCGGAGAGTTGTGGAGCTTAAAAAAGAGAATAATCTGCTTAGTCCTGTTGCAGTGCAGTATCTCAATCGATTGAGTGACTTTTTGTTTGTCCTAGCACGTTGGTTTAATCACAAGGAAGGTGTTAATGACGTTCCATGGGAAAAACCTCGTTCTGTTATTAAAAAGCGCAAGAAGGCTTGATTTTTGGCTTTGTGCGTGGTAAATTTGAGCAGACCTGACTTATTTGTATGGATATATTTGCAACTGCGGTAGGCTGGATAGGCACATTTCTTATTGTGCTGGCCTATGCCTTGGTTTCTGCCAAGAAAGTTGAGAGTAATAGTATTCTGTATCAGGCCCTCAATCTGTTTGGAGCTCTCGGTGTTGGTATTAATGTATTTTACCAGCAAGCATGGCCAGCATTTGCATTACAGATAGTGTGGGGAGTAATCGCAGTAAGTGTTTTGGTAAAAAAAATATATATGCCGCGGTGATGGAATGGTAGACATGAGGGACTTAAAATCCCTTGATCGCAAGGTCGTGTGGGTTCGACTCCCACCCGCGGTACGCAAAAACAGCCATTATAATATGGTTGTTTTTTATATTGACAAAAGTACCTTTTCTTTCTATTATGTTCTTCTTGCTCTAAATGAATCAAAAGGAGAGAGACATGGTTAAGGCCCATCGAAAGATCCGTCGCTACTTCCAGATCGAGGATTCGTCGGAGCCCACCGGATATCGGTATTATAAGATCGTCGGGTTTTTGAAGCAGAAGGAGACGACGCTCTTTGCTCGCGAGGCGTTTGCACGTGTCGTCGACAAGAAGAGCGAAGTGGTCGGTAGGGAAGATGCGGAGTTTATTTGGAAAAACCGTGACCGGATTTCTCCTGAGCTCTTCGATGCGCTTTCCCAGAATCGTCTACTCACGTCGTGGGACTGGAATTTCGGTCTTCCGAACTGCTTCACCTACTTCGATGTCTCATTTGGTGAAGTGTATCGACACACCACTAAGAATGTCGATTTGGTCGGGCTCGGTGAAAACTATCTCATTCTCGTTCGATATCGTCTTTAGGAAAACATGGATTCGAGAGGCTTGAGCGTGTGGGGCGCTCTGGTCTCTCGACTCTCAGATTCACGTCTTTACAAAAACACTTTATATTTTTTACTATTCAAAAACACCTCCCGATGTGGGAGGTGTTTTTTTTATTCTTCATTCAACTGCTTGTTGTAGTAGTGGTCGTAAATCGAGAGTACTGATAAGTAGAGCGCTGCAATGACTGGTCCAATGACGAATCCTGAAACTCCAAAGATGAGAATTCCGCCAAGCGTGCTAAAGAAAATAACGAGTGGATGCATCTGAGTGTCTCTCCCGACGAGCATTGGTCGGAGGAAGTTATCAACGACGCTTATTACTGCTGTACCACTGAGGAGAACTATCGCTTGCCAGAAATTACCGAGTGCAAACATGATAATGGCAGCAGGAATAAGGATGAGTGGAGTACCCATGGCAGGAAGGATAGCAACGATTACCATGATCACACTCCAGACCAAGACTCCTTCAATTCCGGTAATCCAGAATAAAATTCCTCCGAGGAGACCCTGGATACCACCGATAATGAGTGTGCTTTTTAAGGTTGAACGAACGGTTGAAGTAAATCGATCATAGAGCATGTCTTCATATTCTCCATTAATGGGAGAGATATGTCCCAATCTTCTGAGCATTCGTTTACCATCTTTGAAGAAATAGTACAGAGTATACAACATGATGATTGCCATGATGACAAAGGTCACTGAGTTTTGTGTGATATTTTTGAGACCATTAAACAAGAATGAACTCACTGTTTGTGTAATTCTGCTTGCGTATTCTGTCCAATTGGTTCGGATAGTGTCGAGGTAAGGGGCGAGAGGGGTGCTTTCGAGCCATGATGACACATTTTGTGGACTATCAAATACTCCTGATTCTGAAATTTTTTGGTATAAATTAACTGATTCGTTGACTACTAATGCTGAAAGTGTGACAAGTGGGATAAAAATAATTACTATGATAACAAATACTGCAATCATGGCACTCAAACCTTCGCGTTGCTTGGTATTTTTTAAAATTTTCGTATACATTGGGTAAAATACCGCTGCTGTTACTGCTGCCCAGAATAGTGGGTAAGCGAATGGTCGGAAGAGATAGAGCATTCCAAGAGTGAGGAGCCCGAGTATTCCGAAAAAGAAAATAGCTTGTATTCGATCAAAGCTTACATTTGATTTAGTGGAATTTTTCGGCATATAGATCTAGTATAGAGTAGTTATGGTGATTGACTGTATGGTAGCAGGAGTAAAGCATGGATGCAAATGGAGTATATTGTATTTTTTTTAGATTGTTATACAAATTTCCATCGCCCGATAGAGAGTACTCCAAGCTTGAATTTTCCAATACGAATACGTCTCATGCTTACGACATGATATCCGATGGCTTCAAACATTTTTTTAATTTTGATATCATTAGTTTTGGTCGAACTAATACGCACCACCGAACGTTTTCCTTTGTGTTTTTCTTCAATTAACGTAATGCCACTAAAATTTTCTCCGTCAATATTCATGCCTTTGGTAAGAATGTTTTCTGCGGGTTTTGAAAGATAGTCATCAATGGTGATTTCGTATTCATTTTCGTACATTTCTGCTTCGGTGGGATGATTGTTGGTAACAAATACCAGTAGTCCCTCTGAATTACTGTCTAGTTCACTTATGGAATAGGAGTGTGTAGTTTTTTGTTCCTCGAGCAATTCAAGTGCTTCAAGAGTGGTGTAGCCTACGGGTTTGTTTAGAATAATAACATCTGTTTTTTCTTTCATAAAACGATACTTGATTTTTTATACATCCTTGGTTACACTCCAGGCATAGATTGTTCCTTGTGTTGCTACAGTATAACCTCTTTTTTGTAACTTGTCTTCTGCCCCTGTATACTTACCTCCCCCCCCCTTCCTTTATGAGACAAGAAACTTCAATATTGCCAAAAGTAATAATACTTGTTGGACCTACCACTAGTGGAAAAACCGACTGGGGCTTGAAGCTTGCAAAAAAGTGTAATGGCGAGATCATTTCTGCTGATTCACGGCAGATTTATCGGCATATGACCATTGGTACTGCAAAACCAGCTGGTGAGTGGAAATTTTCAGGTTTGCGACGGGTGTATTTTGTGGATGGTATTGCGCATCACCTTGTTGATTTTCTTAATCCCGGAAAGACGTTTACTGCGGCAGAATTTAGAGATCGTGCCATGAAACATATAAAAGAAATTACGAGAGCAGGGAAGGTTCCTATTGTTGTTGGTGGAACCGGTCTGTATATCGAGACATTGGTGAGTAATTATTCGATTCCTCGTGTTCCTCCAAATAAAAAGCTTCGTGCTGGTTTTGAAGAAAAAACTGCAGCTGAACTTGTCTCTTGGCTCGGACAACTCGACCCTGATGCTGCCGCTACCATTGATATTCATAATAAGCGCCGTATAATTCGTGCGCTTGAAGTGTGCATACTTTCAGGTAAACAGTTTTCAAAACAAAAGAAAAAAGGGGATCCCGTTTTTAATATTTTGAAATTAGGAATTTCAGTTCCGAGAGAAACGCTATACAGTCGTATTGATACTCGCATTAATGATATGATTGATGCAGGGCTGGAAAAAGAAGTAGTCAATCTTACCAAACAGAAATATGGATGGAACCTACCAAGTATGAGTGGTATTGGTTACCGACAGTTCAAGCCTTATTTTGATGGTAAGGAAACACTTAATGATGTGATTGCTCATCTGAAGCAGGATACCAAGAAATATGCCAAGCGACAGATTACGTGGTTCAAGCGCGATCAAGAAATTTTGTGGTATACTTCTGTGAAAGATGCAGAGAAAAAAATTTCCACTTTTCTATCCCCGTAATTTTGTATGCCTAGCCTGTCTACTAGTCCATCTCCGATTTCTTCCATCAATCGGACAGTTAATACTGTTCGCAGCAGTGTTTTTTCTAATAGTACGCCTGTAGCATCATCGATTTTGCATGTAGGTGCAGCGAATACTCCTGCTGCGAGCTCGGTATATCGGATAGGGGTAAACCGCGTTACCCCGACGTCTTCAATATTTCATCCAGGAGTTCCTGCACAGACTTCAGAGGATATAGAAAATGATGCAATTCGAGATCGAATTCGGTATCAGTATGCGCGGAAGAGAATGAGAGAGAAACGTCTAGAAGAAGCTCAAAGTGATCTGGGAATCTCAGTTGGGACTGGCGGCTCATTTAGTGCTAAAAAATTTCGTAAGGGCTTGATGCACATGAAATATTCTCGTCCTGATAAGTATAAAAATTTAAGCGCTGATGATTTGAAATATTTTGAAGGTTTGGTCACCGGGCATGCAAGAAGTCTCAAAGTTGGTGGGGGATTTAGTAAAAATACTAAACTCCGAATGAAGCGACAGGTCTGGAAAGATAGAAGGGCGGGCGTGGTAAGATCACGATCAGATCAGAAAGATATGGAAAATTTGATTAATGATTTACCTGGCTAAATAAAAATCCCCCTAGCGGGGATTTTTTATGTTTTATTTTCACATGATTCTCCTCTACAGCATTCATCAATATTTATGTTGCAGTGCGCGCATTGTCCATGTCCGTGTACCCAGACTATCTGTTTTGGGTTTGAACAGTAAGAGCACGTTTCTGTATTACTGTTTTCTTTCATATTCGAGGTAGGCTTCAAAAGCTGGTTTCAAATTCTCTATGAGCGGATAATTCGTGTATTCTTTTGGGTCAATCCATTGGTATTCTGCATGATCCTCGCTTAATCTGACTTCAGAGGACGTTGCTTTACATACAAAGAAAATTCCTACAATTTGCCATTGTTCCTCTCGTACGATTGGTCTCCACTCACCCACGTGCACGGGTTTTTCAATAGTTACTACTAGTCCAGTTTCTTCTGTTATTTCTCTTTTGAGACTTTCATCAAATTTTTCACCTGGTTTTACTCGACCACCAACCACATCGTATTTTCCTGAATTTGATCCGTCGACATAGTTACCGGATTCTCGAAGAATTAATACTTTTCCTTCATGAATAATAAATGCCTTGGTTGCGACGAAGAGCTTTATATTGTCCATAGTTTACAGAGATTTTATTTTTTCACGCAGCAATTCTTCAAGCATTTTTGGGTCAGCACTTCCTTCGGTTGCTTTCATTGCCATGCCAATAAGGAATTTGAGGATTGGTTCTTTGCCTGCTTGGAAATCAGCTACTTGTTTTGGGTAGCTTTTGATTACTTCATCAACGACACTGCCTAATGTTTCAGAATCACGTACTTGGCCCAATTTTTCGCTTTCCATGATATGGCTTGGATCGATGTCTCGATCGTGGTCGAGCATGATGTTTAGAATTTTTTGAGCATTAGTTGAGTTTATTTTTTCAGTATAGATAAGTGAGATTAATTCAGCAAAATTTTCGGGCGTGAATTTCACCTCAGTAATTTCCTTGTTTCGTTCAATTAGTCCACCCATAAGTTTGCTGGTAATCCAGCCGCCTACGAGGCGGGCAACTTTTGACTTCACCTCTTCACTATCTTCAATCCAAACAGATGCTTCACTCATAACTGCTTCGGTAAAATGCGCCCATGCTTTGTCTTGTGACAGGAGAGTAGCGTCAGTGAGTGAGAGAGCATATTCTTCTCTGAACCGTCTTCGTTTTGCCTGAGGAAGCTCGGGCAGGGAAATATTGCCTGCGATTTGTGCAGGATGAAATGGTGGAATATCTGGCTCTGGGAAATAGCGATAGTCTGCAGCATTTTCTTTGGTTCGCTGAAGTACGGTGATTTCCTCATCCTCATTCCAGCCACGTGTTTGCTGCACCCATGCAACCCCGTCTTCAATCATTTTTGTCTGTCTTTCGATTTCAAATGCAATACCTTTTTCTACAGCTTTAAATGAGTTTAAATTTTTTAATTCTACTTTTGGATTGAGTGTGTATCCATTGAGTGCGCGTACTTCACCTTCGACAATTTCAAAACTACCTGTAGCTTGGAGTGAAATATTTGCTTCACAGCGCATGTGACCTTTTTCCATATCAGCGTCACTCACTCCCAGTGTTTTAAGTAGTGTTCGAAGCTCCTGACAGTAAGTTTTTGCTTCAAGTGCTGACATAAAATCAGGGTCAGTCACAATTTCTACGAGTGGAGTTCCTGCTCTGTTGAAATCAACGAGTGTCCCATTATTTCCGTGAAATAGTTTTGCGGTATCTTCCTCGAGATGAACTCGGCGAATTCCAATTGTCGCTATATCGCGTACATTTTCTTCAGTTTGAAATTCAAGAGTAATTTTGCCATATTCACCAATCGGCTCATCGTATTGTGAAATCTGGTAGCCTTTGGGAAGATCAGGATAAAAATAGTGTTTTCGGTCGAATTTGGAGAGTTCTCTAATGGTTCCGCCGAGTGCTTTTGAGATTTTGACTGTTGAAACGATTGCTTCCTTATTTGGTACGGGCAGTGTTCCTGGCTGAGCAGTGCAGATTTCACAAATATTGGTGTTTGGCTTGATTTCATCTGGATTATTCGCGCACGCACAAAACATCTTTGATTTGGTATTCAATTCTACATGCACTTCCATTCCAATAATTGGGGTAAATTTGGACATAACGTATAATCTAAAGTTAGGTTTAGAGTATCACTCTTTTTTCCAAAAGAAAAGACCTCGCCCTTCCCGAAGGGCGAGGTCTTTGTAAGAGGAAGTAGGTCTATTTTACGAGAGAGGCGATCGGATCAGTTTCAACAGGTTTTCCTTTCTTTAAATCGAGGTACATGATTGTCGGAATCGCACTTGCAAATGGCGTAAAGAGCGCTTGTACGGCTGCAGTTAATATCGTTATTATAAAGGATAGTACCGTGAGTGTTTGGAATGTTAGAAGATTTAGGTCTCCAGGGAAGAAGCTGTTGAAAATAGCTTCAACGATGCTCATACACACGGTCACGACAATGGTTGCTAGAACGATACGACCAAATACTTCCCACCAGTTTCCTGTTACGAGGGATTTACTTTGGGTGAGTGCTGAGGTTCCCTTTTTTTGATCGAGTACTCGAGCTTGCAGTGTGAATACAAACCAGACACTAAAGATGACTCCAGGAATGATTAATAAGATAAATCCTCCAGCTACGATAAGACTAACAACGATCGTTAGTCCAAACGCAGGAAGTATCATTTCTCGGGTTTTTTTCAAGTATGTTCCAATTTTTTCAGGCATTCTACCGCTATCAATGTCTGCGAGTGCTTTCATGTATGCTAATGTAACCCATAATGACGCAAGAGACACCAGGATTGATCCGATAATCCAGAGCAGTGAATTGAAACTAAGGGTTCCGTATACCAATCCGATAAGATCGAGTGAGAATTTGGTCATTCCAATAAACAAGACAGGTAAGAACATGAGGGCTACAAACCCTGCGATTAATTTGGGAAATTTGTGGTACGGTGCAAGTGCACGTTTGAAAAGGTTTCCGAATGTTGGAATCATACTAAATACATTATGATGTTAATTGATTGGAAATGAGGGTAAATATTTTCTCGTGAATTTTATGTGGTTCCTGTAGTATTCCATCTTCCACACACTCGATGAGCGTAAATTCAGGATAATCTCGTGCAATGTGTAGATATGCTGTTTCAGCGTTCTTGAGATGTTCAATATCGTCTTCGTGTATATCTCTCTTTTTTCCTTGCAAATATGTACGTGCTTCTTTTTTATCTACAAGCGATTGTGAAATATCTGGCGTAACGTGCAGAATAATATTTACATCAGGCTTGGGGATTTCGAAGATAGTATACTCCAATTCGTAATCCCAATCAAAAAACTTTTTTCGTTCAGTTTCATCTTTTATTTTTCCACCTTGATGCCCCATGTTTGATCCGACATATCTATTTGCAATTACAATCTTACCTTCTTCCAACCATTTTTTTATTTTTGGTGCAGCTGCATAGCGATCGACTGCAAAAAAAATCGATGCGCGATATGGACCAATTTCTTCTGCGGTTCCTAGGCGACCATTTAGGTATTCTTCGACCATGGAGGCGCTCGGTAGTCCGTATTGGGGAAAGCTGATGTCCTCGACTGATTGGCCTTCTTTTACAAGCCGCTCCTTGAGCATTGCAGTCTGCAAGCTTTTTCCTGATCCATCTGTGCCTTCTATCATGATAAATAAGCCTTTCATATATGTTTGGTATAGGTAACAAAAGAAAAATGCTCATGATCCTCGCGTTCTGTCTCTTTCCAGATTGTTGGGTCTATAGTAGGGAAAAAAGCAGTTCCGTCTTCGATAAACGTACGAATGTGTGTGATATACAGTGTATCTGCAAGTTCGATTGATTGAGTATAGATTTCAGCTCCACCAATTACCATAATGTCACCTTTTTCTTGTTTAAGCACTTCGTCAACTGAGTGATAGAGAATTACTCCAGCGGGCACGGGATAGTCTGTATTTCTGGTGATTACAATATTTTTCCGATTGGGTAATGGACGAAATTTTTCAGGAATTGATTCCCATGTTTTTCTGCCCATGAGAACAGTGTGACCGGTAGTGATAGTTTTGAATCGTTTTAAATCTTCGGGGATATACCAAGGCAGCGTACCAGATTTTCCAATACAATTATTTTCAGAAATTGCAGCAATGAGAGCGATCATACGGCAATTGGAAATTTAATGGTTGGATAACTTTCATAACCGAGTATCTGGCTGTCAGCATATTTCCAATCAAAAATCGAAGTAAATTGAGGGGTTTCTATTTTTGGAAGTGGATATTTATTTGAGTCACGGGTGAGTTGTTCTTTTGCACCTTCAATATGGTTTTCGTATATATGAACATCAGCAAGAAAGCCGACTAATTTTCCTTCTTTCAAACCCGTTTCTTTTGCGAGGAGGTGAAGGAGCAGGGCATAGCTTGCGATGTTAAATGGAAGTCCGAGCATCACATCGACTGAGCGCTGATTCCAGAGTAAATTTATTTTATCTTTGATTACGGTTACTTGGAATCCATAATGGCATGGAGGAAGACCCATGTCAGAGAGCATGCTAGGATTCCATGCCATGACAATCATTCGGCGGTCATTCGGATTGGTTTTTAGTTTTTCTACTACATTTTTTAGTTGGTCCACCCCTTGTCCTGTATAGTCAGTATCATATGATACATATGGCGCATTAAAATGTCGCCATTGGAAACCATAAATAGGTCCAAGATCTCGTTCTTCTATCATTCTTTTTTTACTCACCTCATCATGTCCATATGGAGCTTTGCTTGGTCTCGCCCATTCATCCCAGATATGATTATTTCGTTCTTTCATCCATTCTTTATCAGTGATTCCGTTTATAAAAAATTCGAGTTCGCTTGCGATCAGGCGGAAAGGGACTTTTTTGGTCGTGAGAAGTGGGAAACCAGTCGACATGTCGTGTTCAAACATTGCTCCAGCAATTGCAAATGCATCAGTGCCTGTACGGTTTGATTTCAATACTCCTTCATTGAGGATTTTCTGGACAAGGTCGAGGTAGGTTTTCATGCGTTTGCCAATTATCAATTTTTAAAATTGTCCGGTAGTTCCAAATCCACCACGGCTTTCATCTGCCATTTTTTCTACTTCATTCCAATTTCCTTTTTCTATTTTTACAAATATTCCTTGAGCCAGGCGTTCACCTTTTTCTATGATTACTTCGCTGTCAGTAAAATTATACAGCAAAATTGCAAGCTCATCATTTTCTCCACAATAATCCTGATCAATAATACCTATATTGTTGGCCATCATCAATCCTTTTTTCTTTGCTAGACTTGAGCGCGCTGCGATCGTGAGCATGTATCCTACGGGGGTTTCAATGATGAAGTTTGCGGGGATGAGTTTTATTTCTTTTGGTTTAATCGCATCATTTATTCGTGCATAAAGATCAAATGCTACCGCCCCTTTAGTTTTATATTCTGGAAGGGGGAGTGTGGTATCAATTCGTTTAATTTTTATTTCCATAGTGTAGTAGAACCTTTTCAAGAGCTTGGTAAAATTCTTCGTATCCATTATTATTTTCTATTTTTCTTTCGGCTGTTCTGCCCAATTCTTTGATCATTCGATCAGCTTCAGCATTCTCATCTTTTGAAAATTCTTCAAATGTTTTTTCACTATCTCCGGGGTTTTCTTTTCTCTGAACTAGTCTTTGCCATCGAATTTCTGGCTTTCCGGTAAGATAGATCAAATGGAATCCTTCTAATTTTTTCAAGTATTCAATATCACTCGGGCGTCTGATTCCTTCGACAATGACTAGATTATTATTATCTCTTGCAACATCTTCTGCAATAACTCTACTCATGACGTCTTGTCCGTATGATTCTCTGAGAAATGTAGAAAGATTTTGCAGATTTTCTCTGGTTTCTGGTACGTACACCCGTTTGAGAATATCTCGGAGCATGGTTGAAAAACGATAGGTTGTTGATCCATATTTTTCATGCAAGTATTTTGCAGCAGTTCCTTTTCCACTTGCAAGATCGCCAACAAATCCGAGAATTATTTTGTTACTGTTTTTCATACTGTTCTACATCTTCATTAAAGAAATCAAGTTCAATTCCTACTTTTCGAAACATTTCTTCTGATTCACCTCCGGCGTGGTATCTTTTTTCGCACACTACACGTTTGATTCCCGCATTAATAATCATTCTGCCGCATGCAGCGCAGGGTGTCATTTTACAATATAAAGTTGCTCCGTCTATTCCGCTTCCGATGCGCGCAGCCTGCACAATCGCATTTTGCTCTGCATGTGCGGTCCGCATACAGTGCTGACTTTGGTGTCCATCTTCATGTGTGATGGTCTTCATCTGGTGCCCTACTTCGTCACAGTGGGGTAGGCCTGCTGCTGCGCCTACATACCCTGTTACAATGATTTGTTTATCTTTTGCGATTACACATCCTGAGCGTCCTCGATCACAGCTCGCTCTTTTTGCTACGGTCTGTGCGATTTCCATGAAATACTCATCCCAGGTAGGGCGTTTGAACGGAGCCTCTGGTGAAGTTGCCGTAGTATCAGACATACGTAAAGGATAAGAGTAATATGGTGAAGTGTAGCAAATGGGGTATGTCGGTGCAAGTAACAAAAAACCCGCTGTTTAGGCGGGCTTTAGTGTTTTTTAAAGGGGAAGCTCTACTTTGATGCTTGGCCCCATACTACTTGTGAGGTATAGCGCTTTGAAGTATGTTCCTTTTGAAGAGCTTGGTTTTGCTTTTTTCAAAGCTTCAATCAAACTTTCGTAGTTTTCTTTGATTTTTGCAGTATCAAAGCTTATTTTTCCGATTGATGCATGGAGATTTCCGGTGTCATCATTTTTGAAGGCAACTTTACCTTTTTTGAGTTCAGTTACCATGCGCGATACATCTTTGTCTACGGTTCCAGTCTTTGGATTTGGCATCAGCCCTTTTGGACCGAGTACTTTTGCTGCAACCGCGAGCTTAGGCATCATTTCAGGAGTAGCTACTGCGATATCGAAGGTGATTTTGGTGGTTCCAGCTTGGATTCCTTTGATATCTGGTTCACTGTAGACGAAGTCTGCTCCTGCGTCTTTTGCTGCCTTCTCATCGTTTGCTCCGACAAATGCTGCGATAACAGTCTTTTTTCCCGTTCCATGAGGGAGAGCTACTGTTGAACGGATTTGCTGGTCACTCTTGCTTACGTCGATTCCGAGGCGCACATGTACTTCTACTGATGCGTCGAATTTTACGGTACTCGTACTTTTTACGAGCGCAAGAGCTTCGTCTAATGAATATACTTTGTTTGCGTCGACCTTGGTTTTAAGGTCATTCATGCGTTTTGACATAGTCTTTTGAACTTAGTGGTTCTAACCCTTCGGGATGTGCCAAAGGTCCCACCTGAATAATGGG
>CAYUTO010000004.1:0-88264 GCA_964447765.1 uncultured Gammaproteobacteria bacterium
AAAGTCAAAACCATTTTCAACGACTTCTGACTGTACCACAAACGTATATTTTCAAAAATACCAAAAAAAAACAAAAGCTCCCCCCCCCCCTCTTTTGACTTTTTACTTTCGACTTTAGACTTCTCCACACCCTTGACAATACTCCGCAATCCATCTATACTCCCCTGTTCTTATGAATATATGCCACATCGACTAGCCAAACAAATACACGAGCTTCTAATCAATTGCGAACGTATACTGCTAATCCCTCACAAAAATCCAGATGGAGATGCATGCGGCGCAGTAGGAGCACTCGGTCTCTACTTACACAACATCCAAAAAAAGGCTGATATTTTTTGTGCTACTGCCATACCTAAAGAATTACAAACATTACCTCTTATGGATACAGTCACAACTGATCCGAAGATTTGGGAAAACTCGTATGACGCAATTATTGTATGCGATTCAGGAGATCCAGTATACGCAGGAATAGACTCGTACCTAAAGAAAAATACAACAGCAACCGTAGTCGTAATCGACCATCACCCGACTAATACCTATTTTGGAGATATAAACCTAGTGTCACTTACCAATTCTTCTACCTGTGAAATGTTGTACGAATATTTTACATACAACAAAATAGACATCACTGCAGACATGGCAACCTCACTGTTATGTGGAATAATCTACGACACAGGGTCTTTTACCAATTCAGCAACATCCAAAAAAAGTTTGAGTATTGCAGGGTCACTCGTAAAAAGTGGTGGATCAATGAAAGAAGTGGTACGTTGTCTATACAAAAACAAGCACATGAATACCCTAAAGTTATGGGGTAAGGCATTAAGTAATCTGTACTACGACGAAGAACTGGACATTGTATCCATGACCATTTCGATAGAAGACATGGTGGCAAGTGGTGTTGACGAAGAAGGCGCCGATGGAATTGCAAACTTTATGAATGCGCTTAAAGACGGAAAAGTGCATATGGTATTCCGTGAAAAACCAAACAATATGGTAAAAGTGAGTATGCGCACCACCAAAGACGATATAGACGTAGCACAAATTGCAAAATCGTTTGGAGGAGGCGGACACAAAAAAGCCGCAGGATTTACCATAGAATCCCCTATTAAATCCGTATACGAAAAAATTCAAGGAACCTTGAATAAATACCTAAAAAAGGTATAATGAGTGCATATTAAATTACTATATGCCATCAAAATTAAACGTCGTAATATTCTCAATAACTATTGTAGTTCTTACAGGTGTCGGTTGCTCAGTACAAAAATGGAACCCATTTAAAAAAAATACTGAACCGACTACATCCACTTCAACAATACAGACATCTTTGAACTCCAGTACACAGACTACAACTGAATATCAAGAAGTCACCCAGATAGTGCTGGAAAAAAACATCGAATTAGATAAAGACAACGATAGACTAATGTCTCACGATGAAGATCGTTTTGGAACCGATCCGAATAATGCTGATTCTGATTATGATGGATATTCTGATTATGATGAGCTTGTAAGCGGTTATAACCCACTTATAGGCAATGGCGCTCTCATAACTGTAGACCAAAAAAATACAATAGCTTCATATCCTATCGAAAAAGCACTCACACAAGAAGAACTTGCCAATGAAATGGCAAACAATCCAGAATATAAAGAAGCATTTGAAAGTTTACTAACAGAAGCGAAAGAAGCTCAAAAACAAATAGAGGAAAGTATTAAAAAAACAGAAAGTGAGGAAACTCAGACAAAAGAAATAATTGTAAAAAATCTTCCAGCATTTTGTGCTGAGCAAATAGAAAAAAGTAAAGAAAATTATAAAATTGGATTATTTTACCCAATAGGAAAAGATTATCATTTCTTTTGGAAAAATGAGACATGTTATCTGATTGCAGCACAGACAAACAGCAATCCAAAATTCAGTAACTGGGCAAAAGAAAATTATCCTCCAGACAACAGATGGGATCAAATAGTCCTCAAATTGCATAATTTAAAAACCGGTGTAGAAGAAAAAGAGATCATCATATATACTGAATTCAATATGCCTGATCCAAATGATTTTTGGGCAAACCCAAAACAATATTCAGAAGGAAAAAATTTAGATGATTTTCTATACAGTAAAAATCTCGACCAAATCAATTCGTATATACAGGAATTGTATAAAGAATACGGTGTCTCAGCATCCAATAAATATGAACTAATCAATAGAAAATATGAATAGCTTATTTGAAAACAATGTCGTTTCACAAATCCTCATCCCAACCGTTATTGAAAAAACTACGTACGGTGAACGCGCCTATGACATCTATTCCCGTCTACTCAAAGACCGGATTATTTTTCTTGGAACCGCTATTGATGATCATGTTGCAAACATTGTAGTCGCCCAACTCCTCTTCCTTGCGAATCAAGATCCTGAACGAGATATTAAGCTCTATATTAATTCTCCAGGTGGATCAGTCACCGCTGGACTCGCAATCTACGACACGATGCAATTTATCCAGCCAGACGTATCTACGATCTGTATTGGGATGGCTGCAAGCATGGGATCAGTACTTCTCGCTGCAGGAGCCAAAGGCAAGAGATTCTGTCTTCCTAATAGTGAGGTCATGATTCACCAAGTAATGGGTGGAGCACAAGGCCAGGCAAGTGACATACAAATCCATGCTGAGCACATCGTAAAAATGAAAAAACGTTTGAATGAAATCCTTGCAAAACACTCAGGGCAAAAAATTGAAAAAGTTGAGAAAGATGCCGACCGAGACTACTTCATGGGTGCACATGAAGCGGTAATATATGGACTGGTAGATAAAGTAATTGAATAAAATTACCAATACATATGCCGATGCATATTGAGCAATTAACTGAGTACGACAAGACGATAATAGAAAAAAAGACAAAACATAATACCATTGTAGTGATTTTGGGGATTGTAGTAATGGCACTTATTCTTTATTTCTCGATCTTCTCCTGTGATTGTGCACTAACCCCTATTGCATTAGGGGTGCCCGGAATTATCTTTGGAATCTTTTTTATATTACCCATCGCAGCTTTTTTCCTAATCCGAGAAAAAACACAATCAGACTTACTGTCTGGTACCAAAGAAGTGTATATAGGTCCAGTTATAAAAGAATCGACAGTCAGATCAAGGTACCTGTTTTTTATCATTGATGGAATCAAATTCCAAGTTACCTGGAAGATATACAAACAATACAAAAACGATGATATAGTCCGAATCGAACGATTGCAAACATCGCATCATCTACTCGGGGTATACTCCCATGAAACTGAACCTAATAAAACTTACAGCACAGACAAAAATAAAGCGTACAGATTTCGAAGGAATGTGGCTACATTAATACTCATAGCAATTATACTCAGTGCAAATATCCTACATAAAGAATACTGGCTTTCCAAAATGAAAAGCATTGCCTTGTATAATTTTGTTTTGGTGATATACTGCGTAACTTTTTTAATAATGTTGTTGAGCATACTATTACACATTAAATATAGAAAAAAGTAACACATAAAATAAAAACCCCCTCTCCAATTAAGGAGAGGGGGTTTTGTTAGAGTTAAGGGTTGAAACCTTACCCGTACCAAGAAGATGTGTTAAAGGAGAAGACGAGCCGAAGCCTGAACTTTCCTCCGACACATCCCCATGCTTGTCGTGGTACAGGTAGTAATATTTGGTCCTAGACCAACTGCTACTACCTGTAGACAATCTAGTGGAAATCCTGTCGCAATTTACGTGACGTCATATAATACCACAGATCAGCTTTTTTGTCAAGGGCTACAGGGTATAAATACATAAAAATGGCTTAGATAAGCCATTTTTATAGTGTATAACACACCTATTTACCCTTCCAAAGGAATACTTTCTTCAGAGCTTGGAGGAAGTGCACCTTCACCATCCTCACCAGTAAATAGATCCTCTTCAGGGGCAGGTTCTTCTTCTACTGTAGGCAATGCTTTACCAACCAAACAGGTTTCCGCTAACGGACGATAATAACTCGAGTAGACTACTTCTTTTTTCTCACCATCAGGCATCTCACGAACATAAGTGAAGTACGCTTCAGCTCCCGGATATGCATGCTGACACTCTTTTTTACCTGGAGGCAATTCAGTAGTCTCGACTATTTTTGCAGGTCCAGCAGGAATTCTTCGAACAAGTGTGGGGGGAATAAAATATCCTTTGCGCCCATCACTTGTACCCCACAGCGTAAAAAACAAATCTCCTGTTGAATCCACCAATTCAGAAGTAATAAGAATATGATGCCCCGTATCATTCCTAAATTTGAAATCGACTCCGGGATCATAAATAGTCGCATCAGTTCCTGGGAGTCCATTGGTCAAATCATTGTAGTACGAAATCATGAGCGAATGATTTCGTCTTTCAGTAATTTCAAGACCAGCATTCATTGCGGCTCGGAACATCGTTGTACCAATCTGGCACAATCCCCCACCAATTTCAGGAACCAATTTATCACCCTTAATTACAAGTTCTGGTAAATAACCGCCGGATAAGGTAAAAGGTTTCAAAGCCTCAAGCAACGAAAATTCATCACCCGGTTTAATAATATATCCATCTAATTTATCAAAAGCAGCATGACGAATATTTTTGTATCGATTTCCTGGACTACCTTTGAAAATAGACTGACCCACCCCAAGGACCTCAGTAATACCAAGATCATTCACTTCACCTGTTTTGATTTCAGGCTCTACTGTTTTAGTCTGAACAACAATTGTCTGAGTACTCGTAGTGTCATCAAATCTACCGGCAAAAACATCTTGCAACAATTCATAGGTCTTTTCAACGTCAACAGTCACCCCAGGATGAGAACCTTTAAATTCAGTGACTTTTTTGTCCTCGCTAATAGCAAATTTTGCATTCTGGGGTAACACATCTACTGTAGGAGCGACTACGTTCCGCAAATATGCATAAGTAGATGAAGATGAAAGTTGGAATACAAATTGATTATCAGAAGTTTTCTCGACTTCAATCATGCGTGAAAGTGACACAGGGGTTATTTTCCATGCATACGGACGCTTGGTCGAAGAATTAAAATACTCAAGAGAAAGCGCTCCTTCGTCAAATATATCAGGCAATGTATCAATAATCCCCTCTACATTAGCCTCGGTGATCAGAGGATCAACTTCTTCTGTTTCAAGGTAAATTTTTGGCTGCTCCAAATGTGACCAGCTCTCTCTAACCGTATCTGAAATATACTCATAATTCAAGGCTGTCCCTCGAGAAGATGACGTAATCTCATATTTCAAAGGAGAGACAGAGCTAATACGTACACCGGAATTTACCATTGGAGTTATGTAGGGTTCAATATTTTTATTAATCTCAGCAAACAATTGATCTTCATAATAGGTAATAGCACCAACTTCGTAAGAAGGATGAAAAATCAATGAATGCAATGCTCGAAAAGAATCAACAAAAATATTCCCCGTTTTATTTTGTGCAACTAGCACTTGAGCTGCAACATGCGGATCAATTTCCAAAAATTCAGTAACCGTCTCTTCGCTAATTGACTGCGGAGGATATACTACGAAATCTGTAGTACTTGTCCCTGCATCAAGTGTTACAGGAATTCCTTTTGCCAAAAGCTTTCCATACATATCTGAGATAAACGTACTAAGCTCACTCTCAGTCATGCCACCAATATCAAATGAACCAATACGACTACCTGGCAATACTCGATCGGTAAATGATCGCCCGTAGGCAATTCCAATACCAAGAGCCCCGAATAAAAGAGCACTCACAATTGAAAAAATGATAATCTTTCTTTTATTTGATTTGGTCTGAGAACCAAGAATGTTAAGTTCAGGTGTATGTATTTCAGTCATAATTATTCTTCAACTATCTCAACTGAGATTTTTCTATCTTTACTCCGTTTAGGCACAGTGATCTCAAGAATACCATTTTTATATTGCGCCCGAGCCAAATCACCATTTACTTCAACCGGTAGTACTATCGTACGGGAAAAATGTCCCCAAAAACACTCAGTGTGATAAAATTCAATAGATGAATCCTGTTTGATAGGGTTGATACGCTCCCCCCTCAAGGTAAGCAAGTCATTATGAATATACACTTCAAGCCGATCTGGGGAGGCACCTGCAACTGTCGAAACAATATATACATTTACATCATCATGTAGCACATCTACGGAGAGCTTCCCCTCTTCTAGATTCTCATGCCAGTCTTTTGTCTCAGCCTGAAAAGTAGTCGGAACTGCCGTAGCTCCCACTTCATTATTTGAGACATGTTCGAGAATCATCGCAAACGATGGTGAAGGCTGTTTTCGCTTCATACTAGGAGGAAGTATACAAAGTATATGTCAATTAAACAAGGGGTACGGTATAGGTTGACTTCTATCTTTTTTTGGGCTACACTATATCGGAAACAATTAACTATTAACAATCAAAAGTTAATAGTCATAATGGAGAGGTGGCTGAGTGGTTGAAGGCGGCAGTCTTGAAAACTGTTGTAGGCTTCGGTCTACCGCGAGTTCGAATCTCGCCCTCTCCGCATGGAGACAATTAACAAAATCCTTAAAATTAAGGTTAATTGTTAATAGATACAAGTTAACAATCAACAATGGAGAGGTGTCAGAGTGGTCGATCGTACAGCTTTGCTAAAGCTGTGAGGCTTTACCGCCTCCGAGGGTTCGAATCCCTCCCTCTCCGCTATACGGAGATCGCATAGTACAAAAATTTATTACAATGGAGAGGTGGTTGAGTGGTTGAAAACAGCAGTTTACTAAACTGCCGGATCCGTAAGGGTCTCGCGAGTTCGAATCTCGCCCTCTCCGCAGTTCGCAACAAAGTGAGTTTAAACGCTCACTTTTTGCTTTTGTTAAGGGTAATTTGTCCAGTTCGAGCGTGGTATATTTCTGCTCAATAGGTTTTATATAATTTTCGGTTGCAACTAACCATTTCTTCGGCTCAATAACGAGTTTTTTGTCTTTTAATTGTTGGTTCGAGCCTAATCGTAAAAGTATGTTCCTTTTGTCTTTTTCAGTTGCTTTTTTAAAGTTAGCACGAGCTTGAACAGCAAACTTAATATCTTTAGTTATATCATCGGTTTGATTACCGTATTTTTTAATGTCCGCAATTTTTTGCGTTGACTTGATAAGCTCTTTTTCGTATTCGTTTTTCTGTGTTAAATATTCGTCGTCAGATATCAACCCTTTGCAGATTAACTTTGTTAAATTACTTTTTTCTAGCTTTATTTTTATAATATTTTCTTCAAGATTTTTAATTACATTTTGTTTGTCGTCAGGATCAGACTTTTCGTCTTTGTCTAACATTTCAAAAAGTAATTCTTTAAACTTTGGTCTAAACTCATATTTTGCGAGCATTAAATCAATTTGTGTTTCTAGTGTCTTTACTTCAACCGCAGGCTGTTCGCATTTGTATGATAATTTTTTATGCGTACAACGATAATATACATATTCAGTCTGCTTGCCAGTAGTTTTAATAACCTTACTTTTCTTATCAGCACAAACCAAACAGCCACAATCGGCACAATGTATTATTCCCGAATACGCAAAATCATGTATGCGTTTTCTTGGCTTGCCATTTCTGCCTAGTAACATTTGTATGCGGTCATATTCTTCCAAAGTTATCATTGCCTTGTGTTTGCCCTGTTTTTGTTGTCCGTTATATTCAATAATCCCAGCATAAAAAATATTGGTAAACATTCTATACAGTGAAGCTCTAACCAATTTACCACTTTTGTTTCGGCTGTTGGTCTTGGGATCAAACTTCCATTCGTTGTTTAGCTTATCCAAAACTGCGGGAACAGAATAATTGCCCGATAGCATTAAATCAAACGCTTTACGGATTGTTTTAAATCTTTCGTCGTCTATTTCAATCGTGCTCAAGCCAATATTTCTAACATTTACATAGCCATTCGGGCACATATTTGGTTGCCAGCCCATTTGATATTTTTTCTCCAATCCACGCCGAACATCTTTTCCTAACTTTGAAGAAAAGTATTGAGATTGCGACAAAGCCATTTGTAACATCATTATACCTTCGGGGGAGTTATCAAAGTTATACGAGCCGAATTTGAGGTCGTGGATAACGCCAGTACGGACTAGATAGGTAATTGTTGAAGCGTCAATTTCGTTTCGGCTTAATCGGTCAGGGTGCCACGCAATCACGCCAGTGGCCTCGCCTTTGCGTATTCGCTTGATCATGTTCTCAAACACTGGCCTTTCGTATGGACTAAAAGCCGAGTGTTTTTCTTCCAGTATTTCCACAATATCCACATTACCAAATAATTCTTTTACTTTATCAATTTGGCTACTAATGGATAATGCTTGTCGTTCTTCGCCCTCGCTCGACTTGCGAACATAGGCGAAATACTTAGTTGATTTCATAAAAAAGATGATTAAAAACAAAAAAGGACAGCCCTGGCTTACCCGACACAAATAGCTAAAAAAGACTATTTCATCGGACAGGACTGCCCATCTCTGGTATGAAAATAAAAAAGTCTTTAATAGCGTTTATTGTGTTGTATCGGGTAAGCCCTCATATAGTATCAATTTTCTTTGCTCAATTCAAGAGCGTGTATATCCTGTTTGCTCACAGGTCTAAATAATATTTTTCCAAGGACAAACATGTCCATACATTCTGCATACGCTTTTTCGTAGCTCAATTTCTCATGAAATTCCGCCTCGTAGATCATCTGGAATTTCAGGACAAAATTGTCCGTTAATTGCATACCGTTTTGTGTTGATGAAAGCCATAAAAATTATGTTCAAACTAAATTAGGAATCCTCTTTAAGAGTGTAGGCGGAATATTCCACCTTGCCAGTATATTCACTGGTGAAAGTTTTTTCAAAGATCGGTTTAAGGGTCGGCTTAACAAACCTATTGAAAAAACTAATTGCTTTACCGCCAGTCATTTCAACTGGCTTATTTAATTGTCGAGAACAAAAGAATTTCTTTTTGCCAAACATTCTTTTATCAAACATATCTTTTCCCAGATATTTACAGAAGTATGCACCCATATTGGTAACCGTTTGCACTTCCTTAATTTTCACAAACCCATTTTTCCAATATTTCATCGCAAACCGTCTTTCCCACGCAAAGGTATCAACATTGTCGGGCAAGACAATATTGCACAATAGGTGGTAATGAACAGATCCGCCTTTTTCTTTTTTGTTGCCGTAATAATCTATATCTTTTTGAAATTCAACGACGGCGATATATTCAAAGGCTGGTTTGGCTCGCAGAATTCGTTTCATGGCGGTGTTAAACAGGCGATTGGCCTCTAAGAGCTCGGTCGTGCTTTCTGCAAAGGTTAGCGTGAGGAATTTACGCAGATGTGGGTTGGCATTGGTGAGACGGCGAATATTGGTTCTAGTACGAGATATAGAAAAGGTGGTTTTTTGGTTTTGGGTTTGGTGCAAGTCAGCGACTTCTTGCTCGCAACCCCATTCTTCCACCAATTCCATATATTCGACTTCTTTTTGTTTGGCTTGGGCTTGTTTTTCTTTAATCAGTATCTTTTGTTCTTCGGCACAGTTTTTCGTTCGGGTGTAGCCCTTTAATATTTTCTTTGTTTTATACACATACACCTCGATTTCTTTACCAGACTTTATTAGTTTAAAGTCATACAGTTCAATCATAGGCATGATGTTGTTAAAAGAGCGGATTACAATAGTAGCCTCATTCTGCGGTTAAATGTGTGCTTATAATCTAGTTAATGAGGCTAAACAGATTTATGTCAGTGCACAGGCCTGATACACTAACAGCGGGAATCTTTGTTTTCTCTTTCACCTTGGCAGGCAGCCAGTTTTTCGGGCGGGGCAACCGCCCGAAAAAACTGACCTGCACTGTATCCAAAGGCAGAAAGTAGATATAAAACAAAACACCTCCCTTAGTAGGGGGTGCAATCCTTCCCGAGCACAAACTCAGAAACATGTTCCGAGCGTTATGTAATAGTTTCTCATCGGAACATAAGTATTATATCTCAAATTTTAAAACATGTCAAAGTTTGCCATTTTTAGCCTGATTTGATATAATATATTTAATATGTTTTTGCATAATATATACAAAAATGCCACACTTTCTTTTCTTACCGTCACTTAGTCGGTTGTTTTAGTTTAAGAACAAAAACAACCGATTTAAAACGGTTGTTTTTTTAAATTTATAATCTATGACTAACATATACATTACAAAAAATGATTACAAAAAAATAATAAAATTGATAAATGAAAATTTATCGGATAACGACAGTGCCAGTTCTTTGCTTTCGGAACTTAAAAGGGCAGAAATTGTCGAACCGGAAAAGATACCAGCCAATGTAATTACTATGAATTCCTTGGTAAATTTTATTGACATTGATTCAGGAGTGGAACTTGAGTATTGGTTGGTCTTTCCCGAGGATGCCGACATCGCTCAACGCAAAATATCGGTTATTTCTCCGGTGGGGTGTGCTTTATTGGGATATTGTGTGGGTGATGTTATTAGTCTTAAAACACCGAGCGGAGAGAAGAATATTAAAGTCAAGAAGATATTACATCAACCCGAAGCTGAAGGCAACTATGAATAATATGATAAAGAAAAATAAAATAAGTGCAACTATCCGTTTTTTGATACTATCCGATTTTTTTCTTTTTTTTGCCGTCGGCTTGCTAGCCCCAATATTTGCTGTTTTTATTCTTGAAAACATAGAAAATAAAATAGAAGTTATCGGTTATGCCATGTCTTGCTACTGGTTGACTAGAGTCATTATGGTTGTTCCACTTAGTCGGCTGATGGATAAAATCAGAGGTGAAATTGACGAATATTCGTTCATGATCATTGGTACCTTTTTAATATCAATTATTCCCTTGTTTTACATCGTATCATCCGTCTCTTGGCATATTTATGTATTGCAAATAATGAACGGAATTGCTTATTCAATGGCGGTTCCAGCTTGGCGCATTCTTTTTACCAATCACATAGATAAAAAAATCGTGGGACTTGAATGGTCGTTAGAAGATGTCGGGGTTGGCATCGCTACGGCCTCTAGTGCCACTATCGGCGCTTTTATTGCCAGCAAACTGGGTTTTAACGCTTTGTTTGGAATTATTTCGTTTTTTGGTTTAATAGCAACAATAATTCTTATTGTTTTGAGTAAGAAAAAGGGGCTGATTTTAAGTAAATTTATCATCAATAAAGCGGAAAAAGCACCACTTAAATTGGATACTTTTAAATAATTTTATGATCAGTAATTTATTCATTTTTGCAATTGCTCTGTTGATGTTAACTAAAGGCGCAACAATGGCCACAAAATATTCAGCTAAATTGGCAGATAATTTTAATATTTCAAAATATATTGTGGGATTTATTATTGTTGCATTTATTTCAATTTTGCCAGAGACATTAATTTCAATTAACTCTGCCATTAGTGGTATTCCTGAATTTGGTCTTGGCACATTGTTTGGATCAAATGTTGCTGATTTGTCTTTGATATTTGCAATTCTAATCATATATGCCGGTCGAGGCATAAAAATAGAAAGTAAAGTTTTAAAAAATATTCGATTATATCCTTTCTTTCTGCTTTTACCATTATTATTTGGTTTGAATGGACATTATACAAGAATTGAAGGTGTATTTTTAATTATCGCAGGTATTATTTTTTATTATCTAGTATTTAAAAATGGAATCGATGTATCTGTTAATTTACGGGATAGTAACGGAAAATACAAAAGCCTCTTGTTTTTAATTATCTCAATGGTCCTACTATTGGTCGGTTCGCATTTTACCGTAACTTCGGCTTCTGCTTTGGCTCATGCTCTAAAAATATCACCCATCCTTATTGGCATGCTTATTGTAAGTTTGGGTACGACTATACCAGAATTATTTTTCTCTTTAAAAGCTGTAAAACGAAAAGATGACGAGCTAGCAATTGGTGATATTATGGGATCGGTTTTGGCAGATGCTACTATAGTGGTTGGTGTTTTGGCCACAATCAACCCATTTTTCTTCCCAGTTAAAATTGTTTACATTACAGGGATGTTTATGGTAGTGTTCTCATTCATATTGCTTAAGTTTATGAAAACCGGAAGATTGATTACAAAAAATGAAGGGTATTTACTTTTGTTTTTTTGGATTATTTATGTTATTGTTGAACTTATTGTAAGTATGTAAAATAAGTGAGTTTTTTAAAAAGCCTTAATATAAATAAATGTATTAAATATCATTATTTAAATTTAATTTAAAATATGAAGATAAGAGAGCCACGATTTTTAATATTAGGATTAGCATCTTTTGCAATCGGTGCTTTTGTTATGTATATAATAGAGACCTTTTTTCTTTAAAATTTATAAATAAGAATTTTTTATTTATTATATTTAAATAATCTTTTTGGTGGCGCATCAATGAAATTGGCACAAAATTTAGAAGTGAAAATTGTAGCTGATTATATGCAGGAAAGTAGATAAAATATGTATTTTTGTTTTCACACTGGTTTAGTTCTGATACCGTCAATCACACACCGCAACTAAAAAAGACACTACGCTATTTGGCAGAGTGTCTTTTTTTTAGTACACTAGAATGTACCTTCAATTAATTTTAACTTAGTATTGCTATGAAAAAAATACCACTGTTATTTTTCGCCGCACTTATTTCACTATTCACACCTTTTGAAGCACATGCAGAAAATTGGATCCCTAGCACTCCTCGAGAATACGTACCAATCACCTGGGTATCTGGAAATGGAATCAAAAGTTTTATCAATGTACCTGAAAATTCCGGGCATATTGATTATCTTACAATCATTCACCTCCCAACCGCGGAAGTAAAATTAATCACCTCAGACACTCCTCGAGTATTAAAAGGTCCTGCTACTAGTCCATTTCCTGAAGATAGCGCAGAAAATTGGGCTTTTGCAAAATCAATTGTTGAAACATTTAAAACTTCAAATCCACAGGTAAAATTTTTGTGGAACGCACCTTTTTTCAATATCACTACTCCAGTAACTGAATTAAGTCTAGGACTCAAATCTAGTGACAAAGATGGGAGCTATATAACCAGCGGGTCTCGCCCATCAAATGACATGGAACAGTCGAGACGAATGCTTATTATTGATAATACACTTGGGACTGCAAAAATTACAGATTTTGATGAAAACACATTTATAAAAGAAGGAGACCAGGCGGTCGAAGGATTTCACCCATTAGGAAGTCCAAGTGTAAAATCTGAACAAACTGCTCGTGTGTACTTGGGCGTTCGTTCTGAAGGAAAAGAATTACTCGTATTTTGTAGCAAAAGTGCTTCGAACGAATGGGCAAGCAATGCTCTCGTGAATGCAGGTGTACCAGTAGAAAACCAATTACAAGCAGATGGAGGCGGAAGTGCCACCTGTGCATACAATCTACCTGGACAATACTTTGTAGAACCAGGACGAACACTCCCTCATGTTATGGGAGTCATTCCCAAACTTCCCAAAGGAATAACGACTATCGATAAGCTCAATGTGAGAAGCGGTCCTGGAACTACGAACAAAGCAGTAACAAACTTACCCCTAGGTACTGCGGTTACCATTTATGAAGAAAAAGGTGGGTGGTATCGAATTAAGGAGACTGGAAACGAATGGGTGTCAGCAAATTACGTCAAAAAACCAACTACCCTCCCCTACGATGCTGCCGTAACTATTAATCAGTTAAATGTACGAAGCGGTGCTGGAACTAATTTCCAAGCAACCAAAAAACTTCCCATAGGTACCGCAGTCAAAGTATACGAAGAAAAAAATGGGTGGGTACGTATCGGAGAATCAGAATGGGTATCAGCGCAATATATCAAATAGTAGTCACCAAAAGTCTCCCCCTCAGGGAGACTTTTGAAATCAAACAAAACCCTTTCCAAAACGTATATTTTGGTATACTGTGTACCATGCAGCAGCTAGTATACAAAAATTAAAAACCAGCCTCTGACGCCTGTATGAATTTTATTGAAGTCAAAAAAAAAGTACTTGAGAGCACTCCACTCCTCAAAAAAACTCTTGAACACAAAGGGAGCATCAAGCTCCTTACTTATTTTGAAGAAAGTTTAAAATTTTCAAATCCAATATCCTTTGAGAGACAAGAAGAATTATTACGTACCGTAAAAGAAATGATTGAAAGACTTATCAGTCATAAAGTAGCAGAAACTGCAATCGCACAATTACAAAAACACTATTACGCATCAACCGCTGATCATCATGGCCCCATCACGCACCCATTCTTTGTAAACAGTCATCTCGCACAATCAGCAGCGTATCAAAAACATCAACTCAAACATATATTTGTATTTTCTTGCGGAGGGATTTCTCTGAATAATTCTTCCCTACCACGAGGTATACTATTTCACGATGCCGAACTCAACAAAAAACAACTCAATTTCATAAGTTTGAAACATCGACACCACCCCGTATTTTCATTTCCTGCGTACACAAAAAAAGATATAGAAAAAAACATATCAGAAAAATTAGATACTCTCCTCAGTGACGTGTATACAAAGGAGAAAGTACTAAGCTTTACAAAGTACTCAGATCAAATCACGTATTCCAATTATTTGTTGTGGAAAAAAATTCCCGGACAAGAACACATGAACCTCATCTATCTCGAACAAGAAGAAATAGTGAATGAACTCATCCTGAAACATCATCTAGATACCCCCACGCTCATTACTCGTCTGCTAACTGACGAATCAATACTAAAAATTTTTGAAGAATGTTTTGACGGTATTCAGGGAGCATTTTCTTCTGAGACGCATACAGGTACCACATTATTTTGGGCAATTCATGAAGGAAAAAGAAAACAATTGCGATATCAAAAAAATATTCTTGAATCACTAGATGGCCTCTACCAAGTCTCCTTAACCCCATCTGGAATTAAAGAAGCAATTAAAAAACAAGAACTCATGCCAAGTATGGCACTCTCGTTTATTGTACTCAGCTTCTACTATGGGCTCACGTGCGGAGGCGGATTCATGCAAGTAAATTATCTCACGTATTTAAAAGATGCTTACATAAAATTACTCACACGCATTGAAAAAAATGATGAAATTAAAATAATTAATCCAATAAAAACTGACTATTTCTGCGGTGAATTTGTATTTGCAACAATTAAAGGAAAGCGTGTTGCTCACGCATCGAGTATCGACCTGATTGTATACCAAAATAAGGATACTGCCCAAAAATTGCAAGAATTAGCCGAAGTAGGTACACTGGGTGAAGCAGTTGACCATATGATGCCAAAATTCTATAGAATTCTATATGGAAAAGAAGCACTGGTCGAACTACCAGAATACACCTTTCCTCCCTGTGTCTATGTCTAAAAAATGCATCCATTGCGGTAATAACCCGACCCCTCACCGTCTCACCTGGCTCTCACAGTCATTCGTGATTGTTATGAACCCAGTTGGCAGACTTATTGCCGGAGGATTTTTATCACGAGCATTATCCCATTTTTCAAATTGGTTCTTTCAAGCAACATTCGCGATTCTAGACCTATTTGGCGCGATCAAGGAAAACAGAGATAAAAGTAACGTAGTGAGCGACCGAGGAATGGCACTCTGGGACGAGGCAGAAATTCGGGGTATTCCTTTTAAAAGTTTTGTCGTGTGGAATAAACCCGTTGATATTTATGAAGTAGAAATAAAAGGAAAAAAAATCAGATTCAATGGTCTCCCACGTCCACCACATAATGAAAGCGGATCAGATTGGTGGCTTGATGATAAGGCGGCATTGAAAAAAAAGCTGCAAAAAGCAGGAATTCCAGTACCAAATGGCGGATCTTTTACCCGTTACGAACCCCTCCGAAAAATGTTTGAGACACTACAAAAGCCAGTAATTATCAAACCACGCATTGGCTCAAGAGGTCGACATACCACAACCCAGATCTCCAGTGAACACGAATTGAAACAGGCATTTAATCGAGCAAAACAGCTATGCTATTGGGTAGTAATGGAAGAACACCTCGTAGGTAGCATCTATCGAGGGACCATGATTGATGGAAAATTTAGAGGAAACCTACGTGGTGATCCACCACGTATTACAGGAGATGGAGTACACACTATTGAAGAATTAGTTACCATAAAAAATACCAATCGTCATGCTGAAGTAAAAGAAGTAAAGCTAAGCGATGTCCACACTCAATTTCTTGCTCGAACAGGAAGAACAATTACTGACATACTCAAAGCAGGGACTACGATTGATCTCTTAGAAAAAATAGGAACATCATACGGAGGGTTTAGAGCCGAGGTAACCGATAGTACTCATCCAGAAATAAAACGTATTCTTGAGGCTGCAGCAGCCGTAGTACAAGACCCGATGATTGGATTTGATTTTATTATCGAGGATGTAACGCGTTCACCCTATGAACAGCGGTGCGGTATTATTGAATGCAACGGCGTACCTTTTGTTGATCTACACCACTACCCACTCGAAGGTAAACCAAATCCTGTCGCAAAACATATATGGGATTATGTAGAAAAAAATATAGATCAATTCTAAAACATTGATTACACCAATTAATTTCACTAAAATCAATGCCATATGTTTACCGGAATAATCACCGCAACCGCAAAAGTAGTAAAAAAAAATCTGAATAAAAACGGAATGGTGTTAGTGATAACTCAGCCAAAAGGTTGGAAAGTAAAACTAGGTGCAAGTATCACCGTAAACGGTGTATGCTCTACACTCAAAAAAATCCAAAAAGGACTCACCTTCGAATACATGCCGGAAAGTCTAGAGCGGACAAGTCTCGCTGATCTTGAAGTGGGTAAAACGGTAAATCTAGAACAATCCATGCGCGCAGACGACCGACTCGATGGACATATTGTACAAGGACATATTGATACTATTGGAAAAATTATTTCCATTACTCCCGAAGGAAACTCCTATATCTTCACGATCGAACCTCGTGAAAAAAAATACCTTAGAATGATTGCCGAAAAAGGCTCAATTGCGATTGATGGCATCAGCCTTACCGTAACTACAACGGGAAAGAAAAATTTTACATTCAAAATAATCCCCTATACCTGGGACCACACCAACTTGTCGAATAAGCAAGAGGGTGATATGGTAAATATCGAGATCGACGTATTAGCTAAATATCTTAATCAATTCCTGACGTATGCAAATACCAAATAAATTCTCCCCCACAATAGATGCGCATGGTATCAAAGTATGCATTGTCACTGCTCGTTTTAACACAGAAATTACCGAAGGACTCTTGGAATCAGCAATGAGCAAGCTCTATGGGTGCAAAGTAGAAGAAACAAATGTTACAAAAGTGCAAGTGGCAGGTTGTGCTGAAATTCCCTATGCCCTCCAAAAAATGGCCCTCACCAAACGATACGATTGTCTGATAGCTCTGGGCTGTATTATCAAAGGAGAAACACCGCATTTTGACTATGTATGCAAAATGGTGCAAGAAGGTGTATTGCGAGTATCACTCGATCAGCAAATCCCTATTGGTTTTGGAATTATTACCGTCAATAATCAAAGTCAGGCAGTAGCCAGAAAAGCTCTTGGTAGTGACGCCGCACTCGCAGCAATCGAACTTGCTCTTATATAAGAGTACCCGTGCTGTGGAAAAATAAAAGCGCATTTACTTGCGCTTTTGTGTTCGAAGAGTATACTAAAAATATAGTTTATTTTTAACATCACACATATGCCAAAACAAGAAACAACTAAAAAGGGAGGATCGAAAAAAATGGCAATCGGAGCAAGTATTGCTGCACTCACGGCAGCAGCCATCGCATATCTTCTCGTAGGACCTCAAGGTAAAAAGAACAGAAAAATACTTAAAGGCTGGGTAATCAAAATGAAGGGAGATATAGTAGAAAGACTCGAAAATGTAAAAGATATTACGGAACCAGTTTTCAACAGAATCGTGGACGAAGTAGCTAGTAAATATGAAAAAATAAAAAATATCAGCCCAGCAGATCTCGAAGAGGCAGTAAAAGAAATTAAAGCACAATGGAAATCTCTTGCAAAAGAGTCAAAAGGTAGCACAAATAGAAAAAGTTCCTCAAGCAAAAAATAACTGCAAAATCCTAGAAATATTTATTTTAAATATCTTAATATGCTTACCACAATCGCAATAATACTGCTTGTTCTGTGGCTTATTGGATATATTGGATTCCAGAGCATCGGATGGTTTATCCATATACTTCTTGTTATCGCAATAATCATGTTTCTTATCAGAATTATTCGTGGAGAAAATCCAATAAAATAACTTACCCTCTCGCAATACTCCAACCGGTTATTTCTGATACACCGACAGATGTAAGCGCGGAAGCACACTCTCGAAGTGTGCTTCCTGTTGTATATACATCATCAATCAACATAATATTTTTTCCTGAAATAATTTCTATAAAATCTTTTTTTACCACAAAAGCATTTGATACATTCAGTTCCCTATGATGACGATCAAGTGTTGCCTGTTTCATCGTATTTCTAGTCCTTTTCAATGGATCAAGAAATGGAATTCCCGTTTGAATGCTTAGTATACGAGCAATCCTCTCACTTTGATTAAACCCTCGCTCAACATACCGTTTCTTATGCAAAGGAACTGGAGCAATATAATCAACAGAAGAAAATTGATACATATCTAAAAACCTAGTAATAAAAAATTCAAAGGTGGATTCCAAGCCCTCAATACAATCATACTTATACAAATGAATAATCTGATGCAATAAAGACGCTTCCGTAAGCGGCATCATGGCGACATGCCGAGTTAACGGAGTCTTATCCCTACAAATATCGCAACAACTTCCATCCATGCGCTCTACATGGCACACAGGACAACAAAACACACCCGTTACTTCGAGTGTGTTTTGACAATTGGCACATACTATTTCACCTTCCTGTTCGCACGAAATACAAAAGACAGGAAAAATATAATCACAAATACGAGACCACGTGCCCTCCAACACGTTTGACATAAAAAATTGAAAATTAAAGATTGAAGAATAAAAATTAAAGATTAAATTAGAATCACAATCTTTATTTCAATCTTTTATTACCAGACAACCAGCAGACCAAAAAACTATTCCAACCACAGTCCAGAAACCAACCACTGCTCCCCTGTTTTTACCAAATCAACCTTGGCGATAATATTTTTTGTCTCTTCGCCCCCTGTACCATCCGAACCCCGAGTCGTCTGACGTGCGCCAATTTCAACCGTTGCAGCAAGCGTTGAATATGACAAAATTCTTGAACTAAGAACTTCCGTGGTAACCCCTGAATATTGAAGACTTTGCTCTTTTGCCTGAGAAACAATCCAGGTGTGCATAGCATCAACAGAAAGTGCTAATGCATCATTAATATGTTGATTATCATTCTGATTTGAATAACTCCAAAAACGTTCTACAAAAATTCGAGCACTCTGTTTTGCATACGTCTCATCAGGATTTGCAGGATTTAATACAGGCTGAGTTGGAATCGTATCTGGTCTCCGGTAATCCACCGTGGTAATAGGATCAATCTCGACTTCATCGGGAGTTCCGGGGATTATTTCAGTCGGAGGGGTAGTTGGGACTTTACCTCTAAAAAATACCCACAATAAAATTAAGACAACGACGAGAACCACACTCCCTATGAGTAAGAAAATTCGTTTTCGAAGAGAGAGCATATAAGAAAATTATTCTAATTAACCTAATTATTCTAAAAAAAGAATTTATGACGTTCCTCCATTATTTTGTTTAAACTCATTCTGAAACTCTTTTTTTGCACGTTCAATTTCCAATAACTGCTGCGGATTTGAAGTAACGAGCTGATCCTCCGTATAAGAAGCAACAATCTGAATCGCTGCATGTCTATTCCCTGCAAAAAATATTCCTTGTCCTACCCCACTATCAAGTAGTAAATATTTTTCACCCTCAGTCAACATAAAAGTCTTCTGAATCATATCAACTGCTGAGGGAGATTGTCGAAGTAAAAGCTGCAATGCAGAGTTATTTACAATTGCCTGACCATATGGAGAACGCAAGAAATCATTCACATCCTGAGTAATCGTCGTAACTCCCAAATAATACTTTCGACAACGTTTTACCAAAGCATACATGAATTTTGCACTATCTTCGTGAAGCATGAGCCACCACGCTTCATCGACAACCAAGAGACGTTTTTTTCGCTCTGAACGGACAATATTCCAAATATAGTTGATAAGCGTATAAATCGCCATTGGACGAAGCTCATCTTCAAGATCACGTACACTAAAGACCACCAGTTGATTATTCATATTAACATTTGTCGGAGAATTGAAAAGTCCTGCAAATGTTCCATCCGTATATTTACGAAGTTTAAGAGCAAGTGTATCTGCCCCATCCATTCCTTCAAGTACATCAAGTAAATCTTGCATAATCGGCGGCTCAATAGTAGCAAGATCAGATGAGGTCGTAATATCTTTTTTTGCATACGCTTCGAGTACTGCCCGATCAAGAATCGAGTCCTCAGATGCAGTAAGCGTGCCAAACATGATACGAAGAAGACCTTTCATAGTAATAACCGCACTTCGAATCACGTCTTCAGTTGAAATTTGTTGCCCCACCGGACGTGGCAAATCAAAAGGATTTACTTTACTCTCTGATGCAAGCGAAATATTGATATACGTTCCACCTACGGCTTCTGACAGATGGACATATTCCATTTCAGGATCAATAACAATAACATCAATTCCCATCATCAGACTTCGAAGAATTTCGAGCTTCACCGCATAGGATTTACCCGCACCAGAGGTCGCGAATACTACCATGTTGGCATTCTGGAGAGAAAATCGATCAAACAAAATCAAACTATTATTATGTTTGTTAATACCATAGAGAATTCCATTATCACTCGTAAGTTCCGTAGAAATAAATGGAAATGACGCTGCAATAGGACTCGAATTCATGTTGAAAGAAATCACGAGCTCATCGATTCCCAAAGGTGCAGTTGAATTGAATCCCTGTTCTGATTGATACAGTACATGCTTACTATGAATCAATTTTGAACCAAAAATATTATGAATATCTTCGGTAACACGATCCAATTCTTCTTTGCTCGATGCATACAACGTAACATAAAACGCGAATTGGAAAAAATGTTCAATTCCTTGGGTCAAATCGTCTCGTAGCTGTTCAACATCCCGAAGTGCAGTTTCTCTCATCGGATCACGCGGAGCTCCTTTTTCAGTATCCTGACTAATCTGTGCCTGTAGTGCCCCCACTTTTTTCTTCAATTGTTTGAGGATAACTGAAGCCTCAACAGGATAGAAAAACATACCCACGTCCATTGTGAGATTGAGATTGAGAATGGGAGACGACCAACCAATTGAAATATAACGTGGATAGCTGACAATAAAAATCGTACGCAAAAATATAGAACCCAGTTGTAGAAAATTTGACTCAACATTAAAAGCTGAAGGCGCGATCAGATCACGGAGAGAGACGGTTCCTTCGCGATAGACACGCTCTTCCTCAAGCGTGACCAATGTTTCATCCGTTTTCTTTTTGTCTGTGGAAGAGGTCAATCGCTTATTTTTTGATTCAAATGAGACAGGTTGAAAAGGCATACAATATTACATGGGTAAATTTTCTTCTACTTGCTGCGCACCTACATCCCCCATCTGTTCAGCAAATGAAATATCCGGATTATACGTACTATAGTAGAGTTCAATCAAAGCCTGGGTATCAAGTTCTGCAACTTCAAGACCCATATTCGTAAGACCTGAGCTAATTTGCCTCACCCGGAGCTCTAGATCCTGTTTTCGACGCTGAAATTGGTCTTCTTTGAGTCTCAAAGTAATAACCGGCACAATCACCTCTTTAGCTCGTGCAAAGAACCCTTTTTTTTGATTATCCAGAGGCGAATATGGGACCACTACAAAATATCGTTTGGTCATGATTTTTCCAATATCAACAAGCTCTTCAATAAATAATCGATAATCCGCAATCTGCACACGCAATAGTTCATTTGCCTGATCACGCTCAAGTTTGGTTAATGTTTCGAGGTATGGCTTGATCTGGAGCTTTCTCGACTGGATCACAATCTGAATTGGAAAATCAAGTGAATTCAAAAATCCTACATAAGCTGAAATAATTGCATTCTGCTCATCCTCTGATTTCAACGCAAAATTAATACTTGAAGTCAAAAGCACTTTGCGCATCGTACCATCCTTTAATACCACTACCCCATCCTTAATTTCTGCAATCGGAAGATGGGACTGAGTATTGGATTGCTTTGCTCTTTTTTGTACTGCTTTTTTATCCTTCATAAAACTAATTATCGTCCTCGGGTCTATAAAAACCGCCCGTATTTACCAATAATGATAAATCTTGAATGCGTTCACGTTTGACTCGTTTTACCTCTTCTTTTACTGCAGGAGCCTCAGGTACATACTTCCGAAGCATCTCAAGTTCTTTTTTGGATAATGTCTTGTGCCATACCCGACGTGAGGGGCGACGAAGTGTCTGTACAATGTTCAAGAAAAAATAATGAAACGCCTGACCATTCACCTTTACAAACGCAACCACCAAGCCTCCGATGCCAAAAAATATGACGCAAAAAATAAATAATGCAAAATCACCAAACCGATAGGACAAAAACACAATCATCCCGACTACCAAGAGAATAACAAATTGCCGAGTAGTGATCGGCCCCAAAATTTTATCCTCTACTTCAATGAATTGTGGGACTATAAACTGTTGCACATTCCAATGGTAAAAGGTAAAAGGTAAAAGTAAAAAGAAAATACTCGCATTCACAAATCTTTTGCCTTTTTACTTTTTCGTTTTGCCTTATATTAGTCCATCTGTCCTAATTTCTTATTTACTTCTGCAATCGCAAGATATTCTTCATACGTCAATTCACCACTCTGCAACACTGCAGTAATCGTTAGATTTTTTTCTACTGCTTCAGTTGTTTTTTCAATATATAATTGAAACAATGGACTGGTTCTCCAGCTATCACGTACTTGTAAGTATAGCAAGTATGACTCGTCTTTCCAACCACTAAACTTTGCAACCACCATCTCACCTGCAGTTTTTGGAACTCGTGAGAGTCTACGAAAATCCAGAATACTGAGAGATGCAGATTCTTCAATAGGACCCATCACTGCAGTAACATCTCTGGTAGGTGCAATTTCACGAATAAGTGTCGTAGAATTTGGAATGTGATTGAGTTGTGGTTTTTTCTGTGAGGGAGTAGAAAGTGAAGAACTGAGTGGCGCAGCACTAGGCACCGACGCAGGTCGATGTTGTGGTCGTGGTGCACCGAGTGTAGTAGAATGTGAAATCTCTTCAAATAATTTCATTGCATCCACTTTGGTAAGTCCCAATCCTCCTTCTGACGCGGGTCTCTCTGCATACTGAATAAATTGATACTGATCTCTAATCCCCTTTTTCCATGACAAAATCAACGCATCGGTGCGCGCTTTCAAATCTTTTGGAATTATGACTGAACTAGAGAATGATACCGAAGCAGCCGGAGTATGACTTACCATCTGTCCTTTTTTTTCACCTATTGCCCGAATCTCAGAATCATCTTCGTCGAGAAGCGACTGGTGATCAGAAGCTTTTCCTCGTGCAGTATCAGCTAATTTTGGAGTAATCGGATGCTCAAACACCTTGATTACCGGCGTCGTATTCGTTATATGCGTCTCAGTTTGAACCACAGGAGTGGTTGGTACTACTTTGGGAGCTACCGATGGTTTTACCATTTCCACCTCTTCTACTAGCGGAATTACACGGCGAGGAGGCTGTGATACTACAGGCTTAGGTGCCTGTGCCATCGGACGCGCAACTTCCTCTTCTTCAACCAGAGGAATCACTCTGCGCGCAGACTGTTTTAGATCAGATTCAATATTTATCGATTTTTGATTAGTATTTCGAGTCTCTAACACCTGAGCAGGTGTTACTTCTTGCTTTTGAGATTCCCTTTGTTCGTTGTTCTTTGTTCGTTGTTCATTGTTCGCCTGTTTTCTTTTTCGAAATTCCTGAAGAGTAATACGCTCAGTCGTACCATCAGCTTTTTTCACGAGAATCGTAGGTTGTGGTTTCTGTGTATCTGCCATAGTACAAACTATTCTTCATTAAGTAATTCATCATTCCACACAAATTTTTCCAAATTTTCATCGTAATAATAGAGGTCAAGAATACGAGAATCGTTGTACTCCTCTGAATAATTCTGGAGAATGTCAAAAACTTCTGCTTCATCTACCATTTTCCCACTCGAAAGATCATCTTGTATTTTATTTTTAATCTCAACAAAATAATTGGTACTAATTTCTGGTTCCGATTCCTGTTCTTGTTCTACCTCTCTATCAATTTCCGCATTTTGAATAGTATCACTCGATTGAGATTCTGAAGCTGCTATCGCCATTTTATCAGCATTCAAAGCCTCTTCAACCAGTCCATAAATATACTCTGGCTTAACACCAATAAGAAAATGAACAAATGAGAAAAATGTGGCAACCGATTCTCGTTTATCAATATCCAAACGATCGATATATGCAGGATCAGGTAGTTCTGAAAAAAATATAGTTTCCAATTTTGCCTTGAATTCAGCGACCTCAAGCGAAGGATTATTCATTTGATTGAGACGTACAATTTCTTGCACAATACTCCGTACTGTCTGAGGTTGATTTTTATATGACCCTACTACCACCTCTGATTCAAATACTGCTTTTCGTATACGACCATATTCGGTAATAGCATCAGTCTTATCAGGAAAGCGAAGCCCAAGATACCACAGAGTCTCATCAATCGGTTCAAATTTGAGAATACAAGCCATTACGAGTTGTTTAGCAAACACATGATTTACCACATCATCAGCATACAACACCCGCACCCGATCACACGCTAATTCAGTAAAAAACCGATACTCCCTCCACCAATAGCGGTGTATAGTTTCATTCGTTGCATCCTTAAAATTCGCATACAACAATCTCCATAACCCATCTTTGCCAGCAGGATCAAGCATAATCTCCCGAAGTCGCTCTTCAGTGGTTTTAAAATCATCTTCTTGGAAGATTGTATTTTTCTGAATGGATCGCATATTCTAAGGAATATTCAAAGCTTGAAGTTGCTGATTTAAAACTGGGTCATTAGATTGGCGCACCACATCCCTTACATTTGTAACAAAATCCCTCATAGCAATAGAAATTGAATTAAAACCATCTGTTTTCATCGTATTTTGCATCTGCTCAAGCGCAGCAAGATACGACCTAATATTATTTGAAGTAACAGAGGCACTATTCCAAGAAGCATGTACAGATTTCATTTTGTCATTTGACATTGCCCGACCATCCATATTGCGATAAAATTCAGCAATAGAGGGTAATTCATGATCGGAAAAACCATTCATCACCATCTTTCCTGTAGCGTCACGCCTAAGATCAGCATAACCAGAAATACTATCTGCACTAGAACGAGACGCGAACCAAGCAGTAAGTGTAGGATCGTTATTAGCAACAGAACGCCACTTATACTTCATCTTACCAGTAGCCACATCTTCATCAGCATCAATAAGTCCGAGACCACTCGAATCACCCTTCATTGCAGCACTCTTAAGAGCACCTGAAAGGTCTTTAAGAGCCGACTGGCGCTGATTATCATCAGTATACATATCATTAAATCGTTGTATTAATACCTTAACAAGCTCCTCTTCACGCTGATCATTGTTCAAAGCTGGAAATTGTTGTGCCACTTGCTGTCTCAAATCATTAACAACTGCATTATCTAAACCAGTGTGCATCTGTAATCTAACTAATAAACGATTTTTAGCATTGAACTCCTGGACACCAAGCTCGTCCATTGCACTAACCTTGGTATCACGCACTGTATCTCCATCTGCTTTTGCAACAAGAGTAGAAAATGCATTTTTCTGTTGTCTTAATTTAGTTAATTTTTCTGTCTCAGATTGGGAGACAGAACCCCCCGCTCGAATCACTTGTGCCTGTCTAGCTTCCTCATTACTTATTTGTCTAATGAGATATTTCTCCAATACTTTTTTATCATCATATTGCACATCACCAAACGATTCAGTCAATTTTTTTTCTTTTTCCGCAGCAGCTTTTCTGAGAATTGCCTCAGCTCGAGGATGATCACCTTGACTTTCATAAACCTGAGCACGTTGCTGTGCTGTCGCGTCGATCTGATCAAGTTCTAGCATTCCTTTAACACTTTCTAATTCTGCCTTCGCTTTTAATGAGGCTGTGAGTCCCCCAGATGCTAATAATTTCGCAATTTCTCCTAAAAGCAAAATTTCTTTCTCTGAATTTCTCGTATCCTCGATATCCTTCATCCGAGCCTTACTTTCAGCAATAATACCCTCTCTCTGTCCAAAAGCATAGGATGTTCTCGCTAATCGAGCCTCTGTTTCAGCAGCCCCTTGATCCAACTGAGCCTTATTTGAACCTTTCACATTTTCCAATTTCTTTTCTGCTGTGGTAGCAAGTTCATTGTACTTCTGGTACTCATCTCTCTCTGCAATGTCTTTTGTTAAATCTTCATCCCCCACAGCAGCAGCACGTTCTGCAGCAGTAATTGGTCTAAGCAATTCTTCAATTCTTTTCTCTTCATGATAATGATGATCACCTGCAACTTTTTGCTCAATTTGTTCCGTAATTGGCTTAAGTGTTGCCAATCTTTCTCGTATCTTATGAAATTCATCACTACCTTTATCACGATGCTCCTCCAAATCATCAGTCTTTTTTGCGATAGCCTGTTTCTCCTCAGTTTTTACAAGTTCCTCAAGATCATGACTTTTTGCTTTGGCACCAGCCAAAACCTTTCTAGATTCTGTAAAAGACTTGTCACCTTTCTCCTGCAACCTAAGCCACTCTTCAGCCATTTTTTGTGGCCCCTTCGCAGATTTTGCTTTTTCTGCCTCATCAGCTTTTACACGTGCTGTTAATTTAATTTCACCACCCTTTGATCGACTTGTTGAAATCTTTGCCTCATGTTCTCGATCAGCCGCTGCTGCAATCTCCGACCAATTTTCAGCTCGAGCATCCTTTCGTTTGTCAGACTCAAATATACTGCCATAAAGAGTTTTAGCTGCCCACCACCCAACTTTTCCTGCAACACCCTTTGCCTCTTCTTGTTTTTTCTCCATATCCTGTATCCTCTCATCACGACGCTGACCACTCTTTGTCTTGAGTGTTTTATACATACCAGCAATTTTTTCACCTTTTCTCGCCAACGACTTACCACCAATAATAGGGAAATCTGATTTCACTTTATCTACTGCACCACCTACGAGCCATCTACCTGCAGCATATCCCGTCGCGATAGTCGCTACATTCTTGGTAAAATCAATTGCACCACCCACGAGCCCCGCTCCTGTGGCCCCAGTCTCCTCAGTCTTCTTGATACCTACCCACAAAAAACCAATTCCAAGAAGGAAACTAGCAAAATTCTCCCAGGTAGAGATTTCAAGTACGGTGACTGATTGTTTCTCACCAGAAGAATTCAATTGAATTACATTCGGACCACTCTGAATTTCAGAGATAATCTGCCCAGTACCTAGCGTTGCAAATGCCAACCACAAGAAAAAAACCATGATTGGAGCAACAATCACATGCTTACTAAACTCACTCCACCATTCAGTAGCATACTTCTCTCCCTTGGGAATCGCGTACAACATGAAAGCAAGAGGTGAGAGAACGATCAATGCCCACAAAACCACGATACGGAAAATCATGACGACCATGTACGCACCAATGGTGAGCGCTGCCAGAAGAGCAAATATAAAGGCAAGCACAGCTCCAGCAAAGAGTGTGAGACTAGCTACCTCCCGAGTAGCACCGAGCTCACTCGGAGAATTCTGAGCAAGCTCAAGAATCTTATCCATCTGAAACAAGGTAATCAGATTACCGCCCGCAGTTGCAGAAACTGCATTGAGGAAGGTAATCGTAAAGATATGAGCAACATCAATCACGAGCTGAGCTATCAAATTACTAAAATTAATCAAAATTGCCATGAGGACAATCTTTACCAATCCATGTTTCCATTCATAACTCTCAAAACCTAAGATGGTCGCAAATGCAATAACAAGTAGACCAACGATAAAGAACATATTCGCAACATCCCGAACCATTACCCACCCGAGCTTCACTACACTCACATCAATAAAATTGTTATAACTCGCAAGTGTAATAAATGCACGCAAGAAAAATATCGTCAAAAATATACAAAGCTTGGATAGTTCAATAAGAATGGTTGCAATCATATCTACCAGACCATTCAATACAGTCTCAACAACAACTGCTTGACTACTTACAAACCCCACACTCAATACAGCAACCAATAACACACCAACGCCAAAAACCGGCCACCAAGTCCGTTTTTTGAGCGTATTCGGAAACAGTTTTGTATACGCTTGGCCGACACGAGCAGATACCCGTGCAAAAAAGCGCGTCATGTAGTAAATATTAGAAATACTAAGCGATAGCTAGTATACCATAAATAAAAACCACACGCTATAAAAACGTGTGTATGATATATAATTCACTTTTTAAAAGCCTATTCAACGACTTTTTTTGTTATTTTAGCAACAAAAAATCCTTCGATCTGGCTATTTGGTAAAATTCTCAATACATTTTTTCTAATTGATTCACTAATCACGATATTCTTGAAAGAAGTTGCAATTGGTGCCACTTGAAGCTGAGGTAATACAATAGGTAAAAGCTCTGCCTCAGGAATCCGCTCAATAAATTTTTGTAACTGGACTTCATTTTCCTCAGGAGCAAAGGTACATGTAGAATACACTAGTACACCGCCCGGTTTCAGCATGTGCCATGCAGCTCGAAGCAAAATTCGTTGCGTATACGCCATTTCTTTAATTTTTCGTTCACTCCAGTACCCAAAACTCTTGGGATCTGTCGTATCAAACCGAGCTTCAGCGCTACAAGGTGCATCAAGTAGAATTTTATCAAAATAATTCTCATACTCTCGTGAAAGCTGAGCCCCATGCTCCATCCTAAGTGTGAATTTCCACCCTCCTGTGTCATTTCGAGCGACCGAGTCTCCGAGGGAGTCGAGAAATCCCTTGTTTAACGTAGAATTGCGGTTATGCAAGGGATCCCTCGATTCGTCGTGTGCCTCCTCACTCGGGATGACACTGCACGTCACCCCCAAAAGCTCCATATTATGCTTCAGCTTGAAAAAACGGACTTTATTCTTATCATTAGCGACCAATTCACCTTTTTTCTCCATCATGGCAGTAATCTGGCTAGTTTTACTCCCAGGAGCTGCAGTAAGATCAAGAACTCTCTCCCCAGGTTTCGGATCCAGCACTACCGGCGGAACCATACTAGCAAGGCTCTGAATATACAATTTTCCTTCAGAATAAAGCGACAAATCAGTTAGCTCTCGTTTTGATTTGTTGAGCAATACAAAAGCACCGGGGTACCATGCAATTTTTTGAACTTTAAAGCCATTTTGCGACAATATAGGTAAGACCTCCGCTGAATTTGATTTGAGACTATTAATTCGAAACGTGGTTGGTCTACCAACAAACGTTTTCTCGATTTCACGAAAACGAGAAACACCAAAAATAAGAGAAGCCCGTTCAATAAATTTCTCAGGAAGATCTTTTCTAAATCCGTTTTTTCCTTTTTTCTTTCTTTTCATAATGCAATAGAACACGGATGACACGGAATTGTACAGAATGAAAACAGAATTAATTCGGTCTTTATTCCGTCAAATTCGTTCAATCCGCGTTCCATTATTAATATTTACGGACGTACACGATTTACCAATCGAGGAAATGGAATACATTCACGGATATGCTCAACCCCACTCATCCAGCGGACCATACGTTCAACTCCAATTCCAAATCCAGAATGCGGTACACTGCCATATTTTCGAAGATCGGTATACCATGCGTATTCACTCTCAGGTAATTGTTCTTCACGTATTCGCTCAAGCAATAAATCAAAATTATCTTCACGCTGAGATCCTCCAATAATTTCACCAGACCCTTCAATTCCAATCAAATCATTATTCAATACTCTGGTCGGGTCGGTTGGGTCAAGCTTCATGTAAAATGGCTTAATACTCTTTGGCCATTTGTGAATAAACACAGGAACCAGACTATCTTTGGTAAGTAGTGCTTCGTCATCATTACCCAAATCTTCACCATGTTTGATATCACTCCCCCGTTCTTGTAGCCATGGAATCGATTCTTCGTAAGTAAGTTTTACAAACGGTAACTCTACCATTTTACGAATTGGTTCTGGATCTCTTTCAAGAATAGCAAACTCTTCCGTGCATTTCTCTAAACATGCGCGAGCAATAAATTTCACCAGACCTTCCTGAATATTCATATTTTCCTCATGTTCAACAAATGCAGCTTCAGCATCCATCATCCAAAATTCAGTGAGGTGGCGTTTGGTAACAGATTTTTCTGCACGAAACACCGGCCCAAAATCATAGCAGCGACCCACACTCGCAATCGCAGCTTCAATATAGAGCTGACCCGATTGTGACAAATACGCTTCACCCAAATCAAAATACGGAACCGGGAAAAGTGTAGTTGTTCCTTCACACGCATTGGGAGTAAAAATCGGTGAATCTGTTCGTATAAATTTTTCTTGATGTAGATACTCATTAATCGCCGTTTCTACTACATCTCGGATACGAAGTATTGCCCATTGTTTTTTGCTTCTAATCCACAAATGTCTATTTTCAAGAAGAAAATCAGGACCATGTTCTTTGTGGGCAATAGGATATTCCACTGCTTTATGAATGAGTGTAGCATTCTCAATTGCGAGCTCATACACACCTGGTTTTTTTGGGTGTTCTTTTACCATTCCAATAACATCAACTGACGACTCCTGAGTTGCATCAGTAAGTGCTTTCCATGATGTAGTATCAACATCTTTTTCTGAAGCCACACACTGAATAAATCCCGTACCATCACGTACTTCAACGAATGTTATCGAACCTGAAGAACGACTGTTATACACCCAACCTTTTATTTGAACAGATTGACCGACATGTGCTTTGGCATCAGAAATGAAAATTTTCATAGATAAAGTAAAAAGTAAAAACGAAAAAGTAAAAAGAAAAATGCTCAATCCACGTATTTTCTTTTTACTTTTGAGCTTTACCCTTTGACTTCAGGACTATCCTACTTCATTTTAAGCCTCTACGCAAGCTTACCCGAGGTGACTTCTTCCTGAAGGCACGTATGCGCCCAATTCCCTATTTTTGCCTCAGCCTGGTACTGGAGATGACCTACCAAAAGACTATGTACCCCAGGAGTAAACGGGGTGCCTTCTCCGAGCACGAGGGGACTCCCCGATGAAAGACGAGCCAAATCATGGATCGTTTGAGGGGTAACACGAAATAAAGTCTCACCCTCAATATTCTTCGCGGAACACGAAGAACATACTACTCCCCCACCTGAAAAAGACCAAAAACCTAGATTATCAACACTTCCACACCTGATGCATACGGAATACGTAGGCTCAAATCCAATAGCGCCCATAAGTTTCAACATAAACCAATCAAGGAAACGGCAATCAAAAACATCAGTGGCACTATCAAACATCTGTAACCATTCGGAAAATAAATCAAAAACTCCATGTTCTAAATTTCCAGGTCGTGTGAGACGATAAAGCGCATGTGACGCAAATTCTGCCTGAAGACTTTTGACATAGTGAGTTCGTACATGAGGAAAAAATTCAATTGCACTCACCGTAGTCAAAATCATCATTTCCTTCCCTTGTACGGAATCAAATGACACATGGGAAAAAGGTTCTAAATGAGGAGAAAGTTTACTCGTAATTTTTTTGACACTTTTTGCAAGTACATCGACCCGACCGAAATCTCTGGTAATAAAAGATATTACTTCATCATGTTCACGTAATGAAGTTCGGGTAAGCACGATCCCCTCGGGCATAGTAGAAAAAATTGAAGATTGAAGATTAAAAATAGCTATAAATGAACAATCTTTAATCTTTTATCTTCAATAGTAAGTATTCCTAATACACTACATGTGTTGTTTTAGATAATCACTCAAAATAAGCATTGCCGCTTTTTCATCCAATGATGCATCCCCTTCCATAGACTGGGCTTCCCTGGTAGTAAAACTTTCATCAATCGTTTCAATAGGCACTGAAACGAGTAGCGCAAGTTCTCTAATAAACGAACGGACACGTTCTGAATTTTTCGTCTCTTCACCATCTGGACCATACGGAATTCCTACAAGAACGGTCCCAATTTTTTCTTCTAAAATCAATTTCGGCAATTCAGTTTTCCAATTTTTTGCTTCTACACGTCCATAGGGCAATACTACATCAACTCCCGACCCTACCCATGCAAGGCCGAGATTTTTGGTACCAAAATCAATCGCTAAAATATTCATAATTTTTCACTTGGTCTCTTCGTCGCAACAATAGGCTTTCCCTCAGTTACAATAACCGTATGCTCAAAATGAGCACTCATCGACTGATCGACCGTACTAATACCCCACCCATCTGGAGCTGTTTCCACTTTATAGCTCCCGAGAGTAATCATAGGTTCAATTGCGAGTACCATTCCTGGTACAAGCTTAATACCCTCCAAACTCGCATCATAATAATTGGGCACACGTGGTTCCTCGTGAACCTGATATCCAACTCCATGACCAACCAAATCTCTCACAATCCCGTATTTGAAAGGTTTGATATATTCTTCGACCGCTTTACCAATAGACGCCACAGTATTTCCAACTACCGCAGCAGCAATTCCCCTCTTCAATGATTCGTACGTTCGTTCAAAAAGTAATGTAGTATCAGGTGTTGCTTTCCCGACCAAGACCGTAAGCGCAGTATCTGTAAAAAATCCATTTCCAAATCGCCCAAGTCCACTTTTGACCGGGTATTCCATTCCAATATCAATAGTAAAAATATCTCCATTTTTAAGAACTTTTGTTTTGGTTGCAATACCATGAACCACTTCTTCATTCAGTGAAGCACAAATGGTCGAAGGAAACGGAGGATCACTTCTTCTCGATCGATAGCCTTTAAAAGAAGGTCTCCCACCTGCTTTCTTGATACGTGCCTCAGCTTCACCATCAATCTCATATGCCGTTGCCCCAGATACAGCTAGGGTACCCAAATATTCAAGGATTTCTCCTATGACATGACCCCCTTCTTCTATCCATGATTGTTCTTCCTTAGTTTTGGTATATGACATAGAGAGTATCCTAGCAAGATTGTGTTAATTTGTGAAGCACCTATACAATGACCAAAAGGGTGAGGAAACCTATAAGCGTTAGGGCAGACGCAATGACATGGTAGTGCTGGCGTCGAATTTGAATAACAATTTTAAGTATCAAAGCGCAAGAAAAGAATATAATAAGCCCAAAAAGCACTCCTCGAGACACTGGGGAGATAGTACCGAGTACCGCAGGAACTTGTTTTGAAAGTTCATATTTCTGAATAGCACCCATTGGAATTGCAGGAATGGTCTGCCATTCAATCGAAGAATTGGTGACTTCCCCATCTTCCCACTTAATCACCATTTCCGCAGGCACGACTGATGCAAAAAAATCTTCAAGTGATTCAGAGACAGTAATAGTCCCAACCCATACACCGTCTTCACGAGTATCGTATAATTCAAATCCATACCCTTGTGTAGTAACGGTCACCTGACTCGCCGATCCTACAATTCGTGCAAATGCTTGAAGTATAATTTTTTCACCTTCTTTTTTCCACGACAAATATGATGTTCCAAAATCATAATATTGAGTAGCAATCTGAGTATCTTCAGTATTCTCAATAATTCCTCGCACTCGTTCACGAGAGTCAAAAGCAACAGCGAGCTGATTCGATGGTTGCCCAAAATGTTGCGCAACATACACTGCAATATTCTCGCCGTACATACCAACCGATGAACCAATGCCAATATCCTTGAAATCAGGATCAATAATATTCGCAAAATGCGTCGGACTCTCCACCCATGCCTCTACCATAGCTTCAGGTGAAGAAAATCCCACCGCAAGGTTTTCGCCAGCAACCGAATAACTATATCCTGCTTCAGAGAGAAAATCTCGCAATCGTTTACCATGAGGATTGATATGTTCAAAATACCCAAGCTCAGTCATGTCGAGAGCTTTATTCCAAGATGACTCCGCCAAAGGTTCAGTATATTCTAACAATGGAACACCCTCGCGGCTACGGATTTCATTGGTCAGCTCAATAACCCTCTCCTGTTGTGCGACCAAAACTTCAGGGACAACATATGCTTGAACAGGTAAAAGCAAGGCAGTGACAACAACAATCATCTTTACCGCAATACCAAGGAAACCATAAAAAAGCACTCGCCCATGGTGAAGTGCATGCGGGTGATAATTATTTTCTTCGTGAGGAATGAAAAAATGTTTTAAGCCTGCAGACATACAAAAATATGCCATTAGTATAGCATATTTTAAATAAAAAAGTTAACGAAATTCTACAATAGAATATTATTCAGAAACGATTACTGCTATTTCTTTTTCAACTTCATCAATACCCTGATTACCATCAACAATACGAAGCAAGCCTTTCTCCTCATAATATTCACGCACCGGTGCGACAGCTTCATTACCCTGCTCTCTCATACGTTTCTCTACCGTTTCAGGTGTATCATCACTTCGTCGTACCAATGTACCACCACACTTTTCGCAATGAGTCAGCGTATCATTATGCGGAGTATACGGAATAATAAAGCCACATTGTTCACACACTTTTCGCTTAAGAATACGGAGTGCACCTTCCTCATCAGTTAGTTTAATTTCAATTGCAACTAATTCCGGTATCAATTTTTTTGAATCAAAATAGTCCTCATATCCATACGCCTGACTCTTTGTTCTGATTGCCCCATCAAGCACTACCCCCTGCCCATCTGCAAGATAAGTATCAATGGCCTGAAATGCCAGTTTATAAATCAACTCATCTGAAACTAATTTACCTTCTTTCATTTCGAGAAGAAGTGCCTTATCATCAGCTGATGCATGAGGATTTTTTTCAAATGTACGAAGTAAATCTCCGGTCGAAATATGTCCATAACCAAAGTGCTGAGCCAAGCGTTTTGCTTGAGTACCTTTTCCACTACCTGGAATTCCGAGGAGAATAATTACTTTCTTCATAATATATTAGTCAATTGGTTTAGTGAGGATTAAACAGAAATAAATAAGATTGTAAGATTATAAATTTTGTATTTCACGCTCAATCTTATAACTTAGTAATCTTTCCCACTTGAACTAAAAACACGCCTCTGAAGTATAGCAGAAGGCGTGTTCAAAGATAAATAAATTACACATGGTCGTATTCATGCATCTTGAGTTGTGACTGAATCTGTTTCGTAGTTTCAACCGCAACTGAAACAACAATCAGAAGACTCGTACCACCAATTACCAACCCTTGTGAACCAGTGAAACCTTGTGCAATAAGTGGAAGGATGGCAATAATACCCAAGAACAACGCACCTGAAAACAAAAGCTTGGTCATGGTTTTTTGCAAATATTCTTCTGTTTGTTTTCCTGGTCGAATACCCAAGATAAATGCACCTTGACGCTGTAAATTTTCAGCCATCTTGTCTGGATTGAAAACAACTGAAGTATAGAAGTAGGTAAAGCCAAACACTAAGACAAAATACACAATTCCGTAAAACCACTGGTTATTAAAAACCGTAATGATCGTATTTGCCGCAGATCCAATAAATCCTCCGCTATTCACAAAAAATTGTGCAACCATTGGTGGAAAAAGTACCATGGAGATAGCAAAGATAATTGGAATTACTCCTGCCATATTGATTCGAAGCGGTAAAAAGTTGGTCATACCGCCAAACGAACGAGTTCCTTGATTTTGTCGCGCGTAACTTACCGGAATATTCCTTTGACCTTCATTTACATACACCACACCGATAATTGTCGCAATTGAAATAGCCACAAATAAAAGGTATAGATATAATTGTGAAGAATCATAATTAACAATCGCAGTCTGGATAGTAGTTGGAAGTGACGCAACGATACCTGCAAAAATAAGCAATGAAATTCCATTTCCGACATTTTTTTCAGTAATCAATTCACCAATCCACATGAGGAAAATACTTCCTGCAGTGATAGTAATCATGATCGAAACAAATTTGAATGTCGTCAAATCTCCCATGATAGCAAACTGTGACTGATGTAAAAGCTTAATAGTACCATACGCTTGAAGCAATCCGAGAGGAACTGCTGCAATTCTCGTATACATATTAATTTTCTGTCGACCACTCTCCCCTTCTTTTGAAAGTTCTTCAAAATAAGGAACTACCATTGTCAAAAGTTGGAAAATAATCGAAGCAGTAATGTATGGCGCAACACCAAGCATCACAATAGAAAAGTTTGCAATAGTGCCTCCTGAAAAAATATTAAGAAGACCCAAAATTTGATTTCCTGCTAAAAATTGTCGCAATCCTTCAACATTGACACCAGGAACCGGAATATGCGCTGCTAATCGAAATATGACCAACATGGCGAATACAAAAAGTACACGGTTGCGGATATCAGGAATAGTCCAAATTCGACGTATTTTATTCCACATATAAATTACAAGTTACGTGGCTTAAAGACAATAATTCCGACGGGTGTCGGAATTACAGTACCAATTTTCCTCCAGCCTTTTCAATGGCTTGTAGCGCAGTTTTAGTAGCGAGACAATCGTGCAACACTACTTTTTGAGTGAGGACACCTGTAGCTACAATTTTTACTCCAGCACGTACATTATTGATGATACCATGAGCCTTGAGTACGTAAGGAGTGATTTCAGAAACAGTCGAAGCGAGCGTATTAAGCTGACTCAAAGATACGGTTTCAGGCTTAAGAGCACTTGAGGTAAAACCACGAGATTTTGGAACTTTCTGAAGCTGTGCTTTAAATGCACGACGCATAATACCACCTGCGCCTGCTCGAGCTTTTTGCCCTTTAATACCACGGGTAGAATAGCTTCCCTTTCCGCTGGAATTACCACGACCCACACGTTTAACGTTTCGCTTGCGGCCTCGTGAACTGATTGTTGAAGGGGTTAACATACAAAAAAATTTATAAATGCCTTATACTAAGCTACTGATTCAGCAGCTTTCTTTGGCGCAGCTTTTTTTCCACCAGATGCTCGTGTTTTTCGTTTAGCACCATCTTCTTCCACCACAGAACTCACAGATTCAGAAGTTACTGAAGTAGAAGGAGCTTCTGCTGGACGACGATCTTGTGAAAGTGTTCGAATTGCTTGTTTTTTGAATTTTTTCAAAGCTTCAAAAGTGGCTTTTACGTTTACTACTTTATTATTAGTTTTTCCTAAGATTTTTCCTGACGCATTTCCTACTCCTGCAAGATCAAGGACCATACGTACGGTACTTCCAGCAATAATTCCAGAACCTTTTGGAGCCGGCTTAATCATGATTTTTCCAGCTTTGAATTTTGCTTCCACCCGGTGAGGGATCGTGCCATTGAAAATAGGAACAGTCAAAATATTTTTCTTTGCCTGATTTACAGCCTTATCAACTGCAATCTGAACGTCTTTTCCTTTTTCAATTCCATAAGCGACTCGTCCTTTGCGATCTCCAATAAGGACACATGCTCGAAAACTCATGTGTTTTCCACCTTTGGTAACACGTGTTACGCGGGCAAGATCAACAATAGTCTGATCGAACTCAGGTTTTTCTTTAGGCATTCGGCTGCCACGTTCAGTGCGTTTTTGATTAGACATATAGCTAGTCTTATAATGGTTAGAATGTGAGCCCGCCATCTCGTGCCCCATCAGCAAACGCAGCAATGCGTCCGTGATAAGTGAATCCCCCACGATCAAATACTACCTCAGTAATATTTTTTTCTTTTGCTTTGAGTGCAATTTCGTGTCCGAGAAGATATGCAAGTTTTGTTTTTCCTTTTCGTTCTCCTGCATCAGCAGTGGTAGTAAGTGTACCAGTACTTGAAACACCCGCAATAGTAACGCTCTTACTGTCATCAATAAGTTGCCCATACATACTAAGTAAACTTCGGTACACTGAAAGACGAGGTCTAAGAGCAGTACCAATTACCTGTTTGCGGATTCTTTTGTGTCGTCGCACGCGATATGCGCTGCGTGTATTAGCTTGTTTCATATACTAGAATATTATTCTTTACCTGCGCTTGCAGTCTTACCTGCCTTGCGTCGAACTACTTCATCAAGATACTTAATACCCTTACCTTTATAAGGCTCAGGTTTTTTCAAGGCGCGAATTTCAGATGCAGTTTTACCAAGCATTTCAACATCAGCGCTCACCAAGGTAATGATATTTTTTTCTACCGTTGCAGTAACTTCAGGGGGCATCTTATATACCACTGAGTGTGAAAAGCCAATTTCAAGCTTAATATCCTTTCCTTGCATTGCAACTCGAAAACCCACTCCATTTACTTCAAGTTTTTTTTCAAAACCTTTGGTTACGCCCTCAATCATGTTTTTGATATGAGCAGCAAAGGTGCCCCACAAAGAACGTTCATATTTTTCTTCAGGTCGCTTAACCGAAACACTAACTGTTCCGTTTTCAATCGTTACAGTAACCACTGAGTGAAGTGTTCTTTCAAGTGTTCCTTTTGGTCCTTTGACCAACACTTTACCATTCTGTACATTCACTTCTACTCCCTGAGGAATGCTGAATTGTTGTTTTCCAATACGTGACATATAAGTCTAAATAGTTGCTGTTAGTATACTGAGCAAAGTACTTCTCCGCCAACACCTTTCTTCTCCGCATCCTTTGCAGTCATAATTCCATGACTGGTTGAAACAATTGCAATACCAAATCCATTCAATACCTTTGGTAATTCTCCCACTCCTCGATACATACGGTGTCCAGGAGTACTCTCACGAGTAATAGAAGTAATTGCAGGAGATCCTCCAGTATATTTCAAATCAAGCGCAAGCATTTTTGGCATTCCTTCTTCGGTAGAAACTGCGTCAACATAGCCCTGATCTTTGAGAATTTGAGCAATCGCAAATTTTACCCGAGAATAGGGTACGAGCACACGTTTCTTTCGCGATTGATGCGCGTTTCTGATTCGTGTGAGCATGTCTGCGATAGGGTCAGTCATCATACGTAATTGATAATTAGTTTAGGTATAGAGTCAGGCTTACCAGCTCGACTTTCGGACGCCAGGGAGCGCTGCTTTATTCGCAAGCTCTCGAAAACAGATTCTGCACAATTTAAATTTGCGCATATATCCACGCTTGCGTCCACAATGCCAACATCTGCGTACAACGCGGGTGCTGAATTTTGGTGTTTTTGCTGATTTTGAGATTTGTGCCTGTGTTGCCATAACCGTAAATAATTTATTTCTTTCTGAAAGGGAACCCGAGCTCCTCAAGTAACGCGCGGCCTTCTTCATTCGTTGTAGCAGTGGTCGAAATCGTCATCTCAAGTCCGTGAATCTGGTCAGCTGAATCTCCTCCGATTTCAGGGAATGCGAGATGTTCCTTGAACCCAATCGTGTAATTTCCTTTTCCATCGAAACTTTTTGGATTAAGTCCTCGAAAATCTCGTACACGAGGGAGTGTCAAATGGATAAGCTTATACATAAAATCATACATGTGCTCTCCTCGAACGGTCACCGATGATCCGATCTCAGTCCCTTCTCGAAGTTTAAAGTTCGAGATAGACTTCTTCGCTTTATTGCGAACCGGCTTTTGACCAGAAATTCTTCGAAGAGTTTCCTCAACTCGCTCAATGAATGCATTTTCTTTTGCGCGCTTACCATATCCGACATTAAGCACAACCTTCGTGATACGAGGAATCTGCATTACATTAGTATATCCCATTTTTTCTTTGAGTTTTGGGACTACTTGAGTTTTATAGAGTTGATACAGTGATGATTTCATATACAAAATTATCCGATAATTTCATTACTTCCTTTTGCAACACGTTTTTTAGCGTCTCCTTCAATTCGATATCCTACACGTGTACCTTTATTAGTTTTAGGATCAATTACAGCCACGGCACTTGCATGTATTGGAGAAGGTAATTCAATAACCTGACCCTTTTCCCCCTGTCTTCCAGCTCGCAAATGTTTTTTGAGAACATTTACTCCTTCTACCACCACATACGACTGTGCAGTTGCCTTGTTGCGTAATACCTGAACAATCTTACCGGTTTTACCACGGTCTTTTCCTGATAATATTACTACATTGTCTCCTGTCTTTATTTTCATATAATTTTTCTGAATTTAGAGGACTTCTGGAGCAAGAGAAACAATACGCTGGTATCCTTTTTGACGAAGTTCACGAGCAATCGGTCCGAAAATACGTGTTCCTTTTGGTTCACCTGACGCTTTATCGATAATAACCACTGCATTCTCATCAAAACGAATATAGGTTCCGTCGCGGCGGCGTAATTCTTTTCTCTGGCGTACAATAACAGCATGAACGACTTCACCTTTTTTCACCTGGGTACGAGGAAGTGCTTCTTTTACACTACAGGTAATGATATCACCAATTTGTGCAAAACGTTTTCTGTAACCGCCGAGTACGCGAATACACATGAGCTTTTTAGCTCCGCTATTATCCGCTACACTTAGCATACTTCTATGTTGAATCATATATACAGATTACGTTTGTGTTATGAGCGTGCACGCACGAGAACTTTAACCAATGTCCATCGTTTCGTCTTACTCAATGGACGACATTCTTCAAATAATACCGTATCCCCAACATGCGCCTGAGCATTTTCATCGTGCACTGGATATTTTTTATCTCGGCTGTACTGCTTGTCGTACTTAGGATGAGTTTTAATACTCTTAACCTTCACGTGGATAGTTTTATTTTCTTTGGTAGAAACTACTTCGCCTTCAAAACGTCGGCGTTGTGCAGTTTGTTTGGTTGGTACAGTAGTCATAATCTAAAATGATATTATTTTTTCACGTTGTCAGTATTCTTTGCGCTAATCGCACCAAGAATGCGGGCAATGTCAGTTCGTACTTCACGAATAGATCGTACATCCTTCAATTGATTACCACTCACTGAAAAACGGAGCGTACGTAATTCTTCCCGTTTCGAAGAAAGGCTCTCATGTAGTTCCTGTACACTTTGTGATTGTAGATCTTTCGCATTAACCATACTAACGAGAATAAATAATCAAGTAATTATCGTTTAACAAATAGCGCTGTAACCGGAAGCTTGTATGCTGCCTGTGTCAGTGCCTCACGTGCTTCAACCTCTGTTACCCCTTCCATTTCAAACATGACAACTCCTGGCTTGATGGTGCACACATAGTGATCAGGAGATCCTTTTCCTCCACCCATCGGTACTTCGCTTCCTTTTCTGGTCACTGGTCGATCTGGGAAAATACGAATCCAGATTTTTCCTCCACGTTTCACATATCGAGTCATGACACGGCGAGCTGCTTCAATCTGTCGACTTGATACCCATGCATGTGAAGTTGACTTCAAGCCAAAACTTCCAAACGCAACAGTAGTCATGCGTGAAGCAACACCCTTATTCATGCGTCGTGGTTTATGCCACTTTCTATGTTTTACTTTTTTAGGGACTAACATATTATTTCTTTTTGCGTTTAATTGACTCAGTTTTCTCGGCCAATTTATCAATCTCTACAAATGATTCACCAAGATAAATCCAGACTTTAACTCCAATCGCTCCGTAAATAGTGCGTGCAGTATAATTGGTATAATCAACATTACTTCGGAGAGTTGCCAAAGGAATTTTTCCAGAAGACAATGTTTCTCGGCGTGCAATTTCAGCTCCATTAAGTCGTCCTGATACTGAAATTTTTACCCCTTGCGCTCCAGCTTTCATGACACGTTCAATAGTCTGCTTCATGATTCTTCTAAATGGGATACGATTTTCAATATCTTTTGCAATCATTTCAGCAACAATTGGAGCTGAGAGTGATGGACTACGAACTTCCTGCACATTGAGCTTGACCACAACTGCCATTTTCAAAAATTTGCGCTCAATATCTTTTTTCAAAACTTCGAGCCCTTGTCCACCTCGTCCAATTACTACTCCAGGCTTACCTGCAAAAATAGTAATAGTGATATTTTTTGGGCCACGTTCAATAAATACAGAATCAATCTGTGCATCTTTGAACTTTCCTGCTAAGTACTCACGAATTCTAATGTCTTGTTCCAAATACTGAGGGTACTTCGAAATAGAGACCCAGCGGGAGACCCAAGGGAATAGAATTCCTGTTCGAAAGATTTTGGGGTGGACTTTGTGACCCATACGAATGAAATAAATCGTTATCTAGATATGATTATGAAACTTTTGTGTCAGTCTTTTTTGCTCGAGGCTTTTTTGCAGCAGTTGTCTTTTTTGTCGTCTTTTTCGTGGTAGATTTTTTAGTATCTACTGGAGCATCTGTTGCAACCACCTCTTCTGAGGGAGTTACCACTTCAACTGGAGCATTACCTGATCCTTCGCCCGTAAGCACGAGAGTAATGTGCGAACTTCTCTTGCGGAGAGGTGTCGCGCGTCCCTGTGCTCGAGGCATCCATCGTTTAAGCACTGTGCCTTCGTTTACAAAAATTGATGAAATAACTAATGTGGTCGTATCCATGCGATGGTTGTGAACCGCATTTGCAATTGCTGACTGCAATAGAGTATACAGTGGTTTCGCAGCAGCTTTCCTCGAAAACTGAAGCTGAGCTGACGCATCCTGCACATGCATTCCCCTGATCAAATCAACCACTAGTCGTACTTTCTGAGGACTCATGCGTAAACTATTCAATTGTGCTTTTGATTCAAGCTTCATATATCGCTAAATTATTTTGCTGGAGCCGCTGCTGCAGGTTTTGCTGGAGCCGCTGCTTTAGTTTCTTCTTTTGCCATCTTTCCCCCATGGCTCACAAATTTACGAGTCAAAGAAAATTCTCCCAGTTTGTGTCCTACCATATTTTCATCAATCAATACTTCAGGAAAATCTTTACCATTATGAACCTGAAATTTCATACCTACCATTATAGGAGTGATCGTTGAGGCTCGCGCCCAAGTCTTAATTGGTTTTTTTTCTCCACTCTTAAGAGCCTTCTCTACTTTTTCCATGAGCTTGGCATCAGTATATGGTCCTTTTTTCAAACTTCGTGACATAGGGTATCTTTATTCGTAAATTCGATTTATTCGGGTGAAACTTATATTACTTTTTCTTCTTTGAACCCCTTCTCGATACAATAAACTTATCACTTGCTTTCTTCAATCGAGTCTTCACACCACGGGCTGCTTTTCCCCATGGAGTTCGAGGTCCTCGTCTCTGTCCAATTGGAGAATGTCCTTCTCCTCCACCGTGTGGATGGTCAACCGGGTTCATATTTTTACCAATAACGGTTGGTCGGATTCCACGAAAACGCATACGTCCAGCTTTTCCCCAGCGAATCAGCTTGTAATCTGCATTTCCCAATTGTCCTACAGACGCAATACATTCTTTTTTAACCAATCGAACTTCAGAAGATGGCATTTTCAGCTGTGCATATTTTCCTTCAATAACCATGAGTTGTACTCCAATACCTGCTCCACGTCCGAGTTGTCCACCTTTTCCTGGTTCCAATTCTACGTTATAGACAAACATTCCGGCAGGGATATGTTCAAGAGGCATTCGATTTCCAATTTTTGGTTCAAGTTTTTCTTTTGAAGAAACAATAACATCTCCGACTTTGATTCCTTCGTATCCAAGAACATATGACTTCTTTCCACCTGCATATTCAATGAGAGCAACGCGTGGTCCACGGTTTGGATCGTACTCAATTGCAATAACAGTCGCTGGTATATCAAACACCTGTTGTTTGAAATCAACCATTCGATAATATCTCTTTACTCCACCACCCTGATGTCGTACGGTAATTTTTCCCGTATTGTTTCGACCAGAATGTTTTTTCAATGGAATAATCAATGATTTTTCTGGATTATGCTTAGTGATATCAGAAAAATCCTGAACACTTGAGTTCCGTCGCCCTGCACTGGTTGGTTTATGGATTTTGATTGGCATACGTAATGGATTCTTCTAAAAAATTGTTTAGGTTTATACCCCTTCGTGTATACGGATAGAGTCTCCTTCTTTGAGAATAACGACTGCTTTCTTATAACCTGCTCGTCTTCCGTTGAAAGTTCCGAATCGTACGCTCTTTCCTTCTACTCTACTCGTACGAATTTTATATGGAGCCACACCATAGACTTGTGTCACTGCGCGTCTAATGTCTGCTTTGGTAGCACGTGTACTTACGATAAAACTATATGAACGACGTGATTCAAGAAGTGCAGCTTTCTCACTCGTAATTGGTCGGATGAGAACTCGGAATGCTGCCCCAGTCTGCTTTCCACCTGCTGCGCTTACAGCCTTTGATTCAGCTTTTTTAGCACGTGCTTTTGGAGCACTTTTCACTTCAGAAGCCTCTGCAGGTTTTTTTGAAAATTTGTTAAGCAAACTCATATAATTATTTTACAAATCGTTTTTCAAGTACTGATACAGCATCCTTTGATGCAATGACATACTGATGATGCATTAAATCAATCACACTCACGTCCTGTGCGCGAACAACATCAAGATTATGAACGTTGCGTGTAGCATTAGTCAATTCAGGAGTAAACTCTGACACCAAAAGCATCGTAGTTCTTCCACTTCCTGGAAGTACACTTCGGAATTGTGAAGCAGTCTGAGATTTACCTTTGAAGTCGTATGCTTCAACCACGATCAATCGATCATTCTGAACTTTATCTGAAAGACATGATTTTACTGCACCTGCTTTCATTTTTTTATTGATTTTTTGTGTATAACTTCGTTCACTCAAAGGTCCAAAAGTGATACCTCCACCTCTCCACAAAGGAGATCGGATAGAACCGTGTCTCGCACGTCCAGTACCTTTTTGCTTCCATGGTTTTTTTCCACCACCACGAACATCTCCTCGCATCTTGGTATGTGCAAAAGGCTGACGAGCATTAGCGCGCATTGCGACATATACCTGATGAATCAGAGATGAGTTTGAAGCTACTCCAAACACAGCTTCATTCACCTGAAGTTCAGATTGTTTTTCTCCTGATTGGTTGTATACAGCTACCTTAGTCATACAATTATAAATGGCTCTAAAAAATTATGCCGTAACTGTCTCTCCGGCTGACGTATCAGCTACTGGTTCGAGAACTGGTGCTTCCACTACTGACTCTTTGATTTCTTCAATAGTAATACTTCCGTCATTCGTAGAAATATAGAGGAGTCCATTTCGTGCTCCAGGAACCGCTCCTTTAATGAAGAGTTCATGTGCCTCAGGATGTACTTCAACCACTTCCAAATTTTTGACAGTTACCTGATCAGCTCCCATATGTCCTCCCATGCGCATGTTCTTGAAGACTCTCTGTACACCACCAGCTCCAATACTTCCAGGCATACGAAGGTTGTCTTTGTGTCCATGACTTGCAGGACCTCCGGCAAATCCATGGCGTTTTACTACACCTTGGAAACCTTTTCCTTTTGACATACCAGTAACCTGCACTTTCTCGCCTGCAGCAAAAATACTTGCATTGAATTGATCACCTTTCTTAAGATTCTCTGATTCAGCTCTAAAATCCTTGAGGAATCGAACAGTTGCCTGTGGATCATTGTGTGCAGAAATTCCTTTGAGGTGACCTTTTTCAGATTTGCTCAAGCGGAATAATTTTTGACTTCCAAAGCCAATCTGAACTGCGCCTGGTTTTACCTGGGTTACTACACATGGACCTGCCTGAACACGAGTAACAGGAACTACCGTTCCATCAGCTCGAAACACCTGTGTCATTCCAATTTTTTTACCAATGATGAATTTCATACCAGTTGTTGATTTTGTGAAAACTTCCTAGTTATTTCTATTAAAAAACTAGAAGTAGCGGCGCCACCTAATACACATGTGTATAAGTGACAATGCTGCTTCTAGCCTCTAAAAACCATAGTACCTATGGAGTTATCTAAGGCGTTGTAGTGAATATGTAATGAATACTAACCTCATGTATACATCTTGTCTCGGTCCAGATGTTTTCCTTTTATATGGATCTTATCTGTGCAAAACCAATGTATGTGGGCTCTAGTGTAACCTATCTTTATACATCTGTCAAGGGCTACTTCGAGCCGTAAAATACGTAATTTTTTTGTGAATGTTGACCTCTCGTTTACAGTCCCTAGAAAAGGGTAATTACACCCTTATAGTTACATCATTTTGATCTCCACATCAACTCCACTTGGCAAATTAAGGTTCATGAGAGCATCAATTGCCTTAGGACTTGGAGAATGGATATCAAGCAAACGTTTGTGCGTGCGCATTTCAAACTGTTCTTGTGCAGTCTTGTGCACAAATGTTGCACGGTTCACACTATACTTCTGAATGTGCGTTGGAAGTGGAACTGGACCTACTACTTTAGCGCCATTGCGCTCTGCAGTATCAATAATAGTCTTTGTAGCACCATCAATGATCTTATGATCATACGCTTTAATTTTTACTCGAACGCGTGGACCGACTTCTTCTGTTTTTTTTACGGGTGTTGGAGTGACCATATAAATGAGCTAATAAAAAGGGCAACCCAGCCCTCCGATCGGAGGGCTGGGTATATTAAAGTTAGACAAGAATCTTAGTTACAACTCCTGCTCCTACAGTTCGTCCACCTTCGCGGATAGCAAATCGCATTTGCTCTTCGATAGCTACAGGAACAATAAGTTTGATTTTAACATTAACCGTATCTCCAGGCATTACCATTTCAGTTCCCTCAGGAAGGGTTACTTCTCCAGTAACGTCAGTAGTTCGGATATAGAACTGAGGTTTGTATCCATTGAAGAAAGGTTTGTGTCGTCCACCTTCTTCTTTGGTAAGTGCATATACTTCAGCTTCTACTTCAGTATGAGGTTTGATAGTACCAATCTTTGCAAGTACCATTCCGCGCTCTACTTCTTCTTTCTTGGTACCACGAAGAAGGATACCAGCGTTGTCTCCAGCCTGCCCTTGTCCCAATGATTTGTTGAACATTTCAACTCCAGTTACGGTAGTCTTCATAGGTTCAGCGCGCATACCAACAATTTCGATTTCGTCACCGATTTTGATGATACCACGTTCAATACGACCAGTAACTACAGTTCCACGTCCTTCAATTGAGAACACATCTTCTACGGGCATGAAGAAATTCTTATCAAGATCACGAATTGGATCTGGAATATAATCATCAAGAGTCTTCAAGAGATCAAGAATTGGCTTAGCTGCTTCAGGATCATTTGGGTTCTCAAGCGCTTTGAGTGATGAACCACGAACAATTGGAGTAGTGTCTCCAGGGAAATTGTATTTCTTCAAAAGATCACGAACTTCCTCTTCAACGAGGTCGATAAGTTCAGGATCACTTACCTGATCAACTTTGTTGAGATATACCACGATATAAGGTACACCTACTTGTCTTGCAAGCAAGATGTGCTCACGTGTCTGAGGCATCGGACCGTCTGCTGCTGAAACTACGAGAATAGCTCCATCCATCTGAGCCGCACCAGTGATCATGTTTTTAACATAATCAGCGTGACCTGGACAATCTACGTGTGCATAGTGTCGTTTTTCAGTTTCGTATTCTACGTGTGCAGTAGCAATCGTGATCCCACGAGCTTTTTCTTCAGGAGCTGCATCGATTTCATCAACACCTTTTGATTGAGCTGTCAAACCATGAGCTGCGGCAACCTTAAGGATTGCAGCGGTCGTAGTAGTCTTACCGTGGTCAACGTGACCAATGGTTCCCACATTCACATGCGGTTTGTTTCTTAGAAATTCTGCCATATATTACTATGGTGTTCCCCGCACTACTTCTGAGTGGTCAGAGTAGATTTGTATCCAGCGGTTATTATGATAAATATATAAAAAAGTTGCTTCGATTTGCGAGGGTGATTATACGTCAAGTCGTAAAATTCGTCAAGAGGGCGTACCTGGGGATTACCTGGGGAAAAATAGACCAACTACTAAACTTACGAAGCAGGCTCTTCAAAGAACACCACCTCATCATCCTCCCCATCAAGACCTGGTTCATTTTCAAGCAATGGCTGAGCACTAATTTCTTCAGGAGATACAGACGAAAAATTAGAAGTAAAAGATGGTTTCGTAAAGCCAACAGTGGGCGCAAGTGGCTGTTCCGGCACCGGAACATACGTATGTATCGGCTCACTAGCATCGTCTTCTTCTGGTAAATCTGTAGGAGTATCTTGTTTTACCAGAGCACTTCTCCTGTCAGTAATGAGATCACTCACTCGATGCCAATCAGTGTGATGAGCATAATCCTCTTCAAATGGATCAGACAATGGTTCATCTACAAGCTGATCTTCGATAAGCGCGGCCTGCTTGTCTTGGGAATTTAACTCTTGATAGGATCTCCAGATCGCAATATCACGATTAATCTTATCAATCAATTCTCGCTCTGACATCTCCTCAAGTAAATATTCATCAAAGTCACTATGAGAAACCTTATCAGAAGCCCTAAATTCTTCGTACTGATCAAAGGGTAATACAACCAAATCATGAGCTTCGGTTGGGTCATGTATAATAACGGTATCCCCTGTTTTTTTGGAAAGCGAAAGTATCCGGTTGAGTCTATCAATCATAGGATATATTAATAATAAATGGGGAGGGATATATGGTGATTATACCTATAGAAAAGTCAGAGTGTCAAACAGGGTATTTTTCAAAAAATTAACAATGAGCAGCTAACAATTAACAAATGTAAATTTTTACTAATTATTTATTGTTAATTGCTATTTGGTAGTGGTATTTATCCACCAAAATTATTGACGGGTGTACAAATAAATTATACAATGATCGTCTGTTCTTTTTTTGGTAAGAGATGTACTGCATGGAAAACTAGTCCGATGAGGAGCAAGTGCTGGTGAATTATTCACCACCCTTTCTCCTGACCGGACTTCTCTGTCCACCAGGTAGATCGCGAGTGCGATCTAGCGTCTTTTACCGTCACAACAAGGAGTATATCAGCCATGCTGAACACCACCGAACAACGAATCCGTGCCCACATCACCGTTCGCGAGGAGAATATCCGTAAGACGCAGCCGAAGATAAGAGCTGTACCCATGGAGCCCGCAGACGAGATGTCTCCGACCAACAAGCAGGAAGAGGTGTCCGCATCGACGAAGCCCAACTCCCCGAAAAGGAACAAGTACATACTCATGTACATTCTACTCACCGTGGGAGCTGGTGTCGCAGTAGGTCTTCTGTTCATGCGCTGAGCTTCGTCCGATCTTAGGCCCCCTTTCCTTCGGGAAGGGGGCCTCTCGGACGAAAAAAACAAACACAAAAAGAAAACGCGTAACTGCGTTTTTTTGTTTATCAAATTAACGAACAATAAGTGTATACAAAATAATGTTAATTATCTGAATTTTAAATTATAAAATTTCTAAATTTCGAACAATGGGGGTTCGGGGGTCAAAACTGTTCGAGCTCCGAGTGAAGAATAGATAGTGATACTTAGTGAGGCGAGTTTTTTGACCCCCGAAACTTTTTGTAAAACTTTTTAGTTATAAAAAGTTTTAGATAATGTATTTAAAAAAATAAAACAAAAACCGCCCGATTAAGGGCGGCTTGTTATTGAAGATGATTCACTTAATACATGTGGCAAAAACACGATTGAACGTTTTCTTATACTTAGAACTGGCCAGATCATACTCTTGCGAGTGTAATACTGACTTTGGATATATTCTAACTTTCATTAGAATTGACTCCAGAAAGGAGGTGATCCATCCACAGCTTCCGCTACGGATGCCTTGTTACGACTTAACCCTGATCATTGACCCTGCCTTCGTCCCCCATACGGGAGCCTTCGGGCATTGCCAACTTTCGTGGTTTGACGGGCGGTGAGTACAAGACCCGAGAACGTATTCAACGCGCCGTGCTGATGCGCGTTTACTAGCAAATCCAACTTCACGTAGACGAATTGCAGCCTACGATCCGAACTGAGACCGGCTTTATGGGATTGGCTCCACCTCGCGGTTTGGCGTCCCTCTGTACCGGCCATTGTATCATGTGTGTAGCCCAAGACGTAAGAGCCATGCTGATTTGACGTCGTCCCCACCTTCCTCCCGTTTGCACGGGCAGTCTCGTGTGTATATTTAACACACGACGGGGGTTGCGCTCGTTACCCCACTTAAGGGTACACCTCACGGCACGAGCTGACGGCAACCATGCAGCACCTGTGTAGCACCCTCGAAGGCGGCTCCTGTTTCCAGGAGCTTGCAGCTACATGTCAAGCCTTGGTGAGGTTTGCCGCGTACCATCGAATTAAACCACATGATCCTCTGCTTGTGCGGGTCCCCGTCTATTCCTTTGAGTTTTAACCTTGCGGCCGTAGTCCCCAGGCGGTGTACTTAACGCGTTAGCTTTTTTAAACGGCACTTAGAGGGTCGATACTCCAAATACCTAGTACACATCGTTTAGGGCGTGGACTACTGGGGTATCTAATCCCATTCGCTCCCCACGCTTTCGTCCATGAGTGTCAGAACTGTTCCAGTATACTGCTTTCGCCTTTGGTGTTCCTGTTGATATCAACGCATTTTACTACTACACCAACAGTTCCGTATACCTCTCCCAGTCTCAAGTTTCCCAGTATTGAAAGCAGTCTCTAGGTTAAGCCCAAAGATTTGACTTCCAACTTGAAAAACCACCTGCGGACGCTTTACGCCCAATGAATCCGGATAACGCTTGAGGTCTCTGTATTACCGCTGCTGCTGGCACAGAGTTTGCAACCTCTTATTCATATGGTACCGTCAAAAATTCTTCCCATATAAAAGCAGTTTACACCCCGAGGGGCGTCTTCCTGCACGCGGCGTCGCTCCGTCACACTTTCGTGCATTGCGGAATATTCCTGACTGCAGCCACCCGTAGGTGTCTGGGCAGTATCTCAGTCCCAGTGAGCCGGGTCACGCTCTCACGCCCGGTACTGATCATCGTCTTGGTAGGCCATTACCCCACCAACTAACTAATCAGACATAGACCTCTCTTTAAGCACCGAAGTTTTACATGAGAATGGCCTCAAGCCCCCTCATGCCTATCGAGTATTAATCCACCTTTCGGTGGGCTATCCTCGTCTTAAAGGTAAGTTATCAATGTGTTACTCTCCCGTTTGCCGGTCAGTGTTTCTTAGTATTGCTACAAAAAAATCTGTCCCACGACTTGCATGCCTTAGGCACGCCGCCAGCGTTCATCCTGAGCCAGGATCAAACTCTCAATAAATTGAGTGATTTTCTCCGAAGAGAAAATTAGTGTTTGATTGTAATCAACATATTTACTCAAAAATATGTGTGATTCTCATATACTAGATTAAGCATATGAGTTAGCTCTAAGAAAATAGACGATCAATCGGTTTTTGCCACGTGTATTACGTGAACTTATTGCGCATCCTCCGTAGAGCCTGGCGCAACACCGTATTAATCATTTTTGCTGTATTGTTGTTTCACATCTTCAAATTGTAAAGATCGTATCCTTTTTTTTCTTCGCTAAAAGAAAAAAGAGAAACTCTGTTGCTTTTCCAATAATGTGAATTAGGGGAAAAGCAAATATAGTCGCTCTTTTCTTAGTATCTCGGTCCAGTGACATGCTCGCCTAAGTTAAGGCTAGTAGACTTGAGAAAAGGATAAGTTATAAATATCAGATAGCTCGCATATAGTATAAAACTCTAAGACATCTGTCAAGTACCATGACAAGTCCCAATTGTTCACATATTGGGGATAAGTCTGGAATAGTCAAAAAGTCGAAAGCTAAAAGTCGAAAGTCGAGAGAGAAAAAACCTACATTACAACAAGACTTTATGGACTTTTGACTTTAAGACTTTATAGACTTTCCTTTCCTCCATTCAGCGATTTTTTTATGATCCCCACTGAGAAGCACCTCGGGCACCTTCCACCCCTTAAAATCAACTGGTTTCGTATACTGTGGATACTCAACCTCAATTTCTCCCTCTCCTATACCACCTTTTTCCTTTTGCGTTTTGACATTATTAAACGTTTCATCAGTAAGAGATTCCGCATTACCTAAAACTCCTGGCACCAGTCGCGACACCGCCTCAACAATTGCTAAAGCTCCCAATTCACCACCCGCCAAAACATATGGACCAATAGAGATTTCCTCATCAATCATATGATCTACTACGCGCTGGTCCACGCCTTCATACCGACCACAAATCAAAATAAGTTCATCAAGCTTTGCCCATGATGTGGCAGTTGATTGATCGAACTGTCTTCCACGTGGAGAAAGCAATACCGTACGTTTTTTCTGCCCAACAGTTCCCGTGGCCAGACGTTTTAATTTGGTAAGTCCAGGAGCTTTTTTGAAAGGCAATCCGTCAATTGACATAAGCGCCTCATAAATCGGATCAGGTTTCATAAGCATTCCCGCTCCCCCACCACAGAGAGTATCATCCACCGTCTTATGTTTGTCATGCGTAAAATCACGAATATACAAAGCCCGAACGTCAATCAATTTCTTTTTTTGCGCACGACCAAGAATCGTCTCATTAGCATATGACGTAATAATTTTTGGAAAAAGCGTGAGGACTGAAAATCGAATCATAATGTTTTATAGTATACCAGGAACCAGCCTATTAAAAAATCCTCGCAACGAGGAATTCAGTCGTCCGCACCCATCAACCACACGAAGTGGAGATGGACGCGGACGTCGATAGTCAGCTCATCGGAATGACGTCGATATCACCGAAAAGCGACTTGATCTCCTCGGGCGTGCCAAAGAGTTTTTTGTCCTCATCCGACAGGTAGACCCGCAGATACCCGGAACGCTGTAGAATCGCGTCGTGTACCAAGTAGAACACCACCACCTCGTAGAATCGATCCACGATCTGATTGTGGATCTGCCCGATCAGGAGCATGGCACGAGGCTTCTCCTCATAGTACGCAATACTGCGCACGTACAGAGGGAGTTTATCAGGGAAGACACCTCGCCCGTCGACGTAGAGCGGGGCAGGCTGACGATCCGACGGATCGTAGTAACTGCGATTGGACGCGTACACATCCCAGATATTTGGGTTGTGCTCACTCGTAACGATCGGAAGGGTGATAAAATCTTTCCCTTCCTCACCAACAGACACCGTAAACGTAGCTTCCATGACGATCCTCTCACGGCTTGGTAAAAACACGATGCTGGCACCGTAAACCAGACAAGAAAAAATATCATATACGATAAAAAATGTCAATAATAAAATTCCTCTGTATTAAGGAATTTTGACTCTATCGCATCTGCCGAAGCCTAAAAGCCCCGACAGATGCGATCACCGATACAGAAATCACGATGCTCACCGATCCAGAACGAATGTGTACGTCACCGCTCGCACCCAGAAATGAAGGAACTTCTCCGAAGGTTTGTAGTACCGATCGATCAAGACGATTCCGTCGTAATTGATAGTACCAAACCATACCGTTGGTTCAAGCACCACCTCTTCCTGCGTACCACACTCAGGTTTCCAGTTGAGATAAAAATTACTACCCTGGAGACCCGCGAAAAAAACACGCCCCTTCCGTGTTCTTCCGTTTGAAAAATGCTCGGTAACCGAAACACCAACAAAATCAATATCACAGAGATCTTCCATCCTAGACCCTCCTCAATCTATGTTGTTTCTGCATATATTTTTTACAATATTTTATATCCAAAGTCAATAAAAGTATTTTACAAATAAACATGCGTCTAGTATGATAAAAAAATAATAAAAATACTATGCCCGAACGACACACCATTATCCCCGCGTCATACCTCGTACTCAAAAAAGAAAACAGTGTACTTCTCACTCGTCGCTATAATACTGGCTTTGAAGATGGAAACTATAGTATGATCGCAGGGCACGTCGACCAAGGTGAAACATTTACCGAAGGCATGATTCGTGAAGCACACGAAGAAGCTGGTATCACACTTTCACCAAATGATATACAATTGGTACATATAATGCACCGAAAATCACATGTCAACGCTGAAGAAAGAATCGACGCATTTTTTCTTGCAAGTACCTGGTCAGGAAATCTGGAAAATAAAGAACCACACAAATGTGATGATTTCTCATGGTGTGATATAAATAACTTACCAGAAAATACGATCCCCTACATCAAAGCTGCTGTGGAATGCGTAAAACAAAATATACTGTATAGTGAATACGGCTGGAAATAAAAAATATTAATATGAAAATCGCAATTGACATTGACGACGTACTCGCAAATTTTATACCCACCCTCATCCAATTTCACAATACAGTTTATGGAACAAACTATAGACTTACCGACATTGACCGATATCATCTGTGGGAAATTTGGGGCGGTACCAGAGAAGAAGCAATTGACGAAGTATACACATTTTATAATACTCCCGAATTCAAAAATCTACCCGTAATCCACGGAGCACAAAATGGAATAGGGCAACTCAAAGAAAAACACAATCTCATAGCCATGACCGCACGTCCCGAAGAAATCAGAAATAAAACCGAAGAATGGATCAGCACGCACTTTCCCGGAATTTTTTCAGAACTACACATCGCCAATCGATTTGCAAAATCAGGCCCATCTACTACCAAAGCAGAACTCTGTGAAAAACATGGAGTAGATATGTTGATAGATGACAATCTCGAGTACGCACTGGAATGCGTTACCTCACAAAGAAAAATTTTACTGTTCAACAATCCCTGGAACCAACATCCTGAATTACCCGTAGGTATCACTCGAGTGCATTCATGGGAAGAAATACCAAAGCACATATAGCTTATGGAAATTCTAGACATTGTAAATCAATATGATGAAGTGATCGGAAAAGCTTCTCGAGATGAGGTATACGAAAAATTATTACCCCATCGCATCGTGCATGTACTTATTTTTAATGACAACAAAGAAATGGCACTACAACTCCGAAGCAAGACCGTATCCTTTTGTCCGAACCATTGGTCGACTGCGGTTGGCGGACATGTGCAATCTGGAGAAAACTATGAAGAAGCTGCAATGAGAGAATATGAAGAAGAATTAGGAATAAAAAATGCGCTTACCTTCTTCGGTAAAGACATCTATGAAATAGAGAATAGACCAAAAAAATTCTTAACTATATTTACCAGTACATTTAACGGACCATTTTCCAAAGATCCCACAGAAGTAGAAAAAGTTGAATTCTTCCCTCTTGAAACCATTAGAGCCATGATACAAAATGAAGAAAAATTTCACCCCGAGTTACTATTTTTACTTCAAAAATATTTTGCACACTAAAAAAAACACCCCGCTTTCACAGGGTGTTTTTTAATCTTTCAATGTTTGAATTACTTCATCTTTCCACTTGCAACAAGCGCTTCAATATTTTTTGGACATTCTGCATACTTAGAAAATTCCATAGCATACGTTGCTCGTCCTTGGGTCATAGAGCGGAGTCCAGTTGCATAGCCAAACATACTTGCAAGTGGTACCAACGCACGAATAACTTTTGCAGTTCCTCGTTGAGTCATCTCTTCGATCTGTCCACGCTTTGAAGACAAATCTCCGATTACGTCTCCCATATATTCTTCAGGAGTCGTGACTTCTACTTTCATAATAGGCTCAAGAAGTACAGGATGTGCTTTGTGTGCAGCTGCTACAAATCCCATAGATCCCGCGAGTTTGAACGCGATTTCACTTGAGTCGACTTCGTGATAACTTCCATCAAACACCGTAACTTTTACATCAAGGATTGGGTATCCTGCAACGATTCCTTTACCCACTGCTTCTTTCACACCTTTTTCAATAGCAGGGATATATTCACGTGGGATCAATCCTCCCTTGATATCATCAACGAATACCAAATTTTGCCCTGGATATTCTACTTTGTCTTCATCTGAAAGTGGTTCCACGCGGAGCCAGCAGTGTCCGTATTGTCCACGTCCACCCGACTGCTTCACATGTTTTCCTTCAGCCTCAGCACTCTGACGAATCGTTTCTTTATATGCCACCTGTGGAGCACCTACTTGCGCTTCCACTTTGAATTCACGTCGCATACGATCCACGATAATGTCGAGATGCAATTCCCCCATTCCCGCAATAATAGTCTGAAGTGTTTCAGGATCACTTGATACTCTGAATGTTGGATCTTCTTCAGCAAGTTTCTGTAATGCCATACTCATTTTTTCAGCATCACCCTTGGTATTAGGTTCAATAGCAACAGAAATAACTGGCTCTGGAAATGTTGGGCGAGCCAAAAGTACTGGTCGTGATTCATCACAAAGTGTATCTCCAGTCGTTGTATTTTTGAGTCCAATTGCCGCAGCGATTTCCCCAGCAAATACCTGATCTACATCTTCACGAGTATTTGCATGCAATCGCACGATACGACCAATACGTTCTTTGTTACCATTCGTACTATTCAATACATAACTTCCCGCTTTGATATTTCCCGAATACACGCGGAAGAAAGTAAGGCGTCCAACAAAAGGATCTGTTGCAACTTTAAATGCAAGACCAACAAATGGGTCAGCATCACTCGCTTTGACTTCAATCGTTTTAGCTTCATCATCAGGATCGAGTGCTTCAATAACCGGCATATCAAGTGGAGTCGGCAAATACTCAACCACATTATCGAGTACCAATTGTACTCCAATATTTTGGAGAGCTGTTCCACACATGACCGGATAAATTTCATCTTTCAACACCATCAAGCGAATTGCTTTTTTCACTTCTTCAACTGAAAGTGTATTAGTTTCAAGATATTTACTCATGAGTTCATCAGTTGCCTCAGCTACTTTTTCAAGTAACAGAGCACGATATTCTGCAACCTGTGCTTTCATGTCTTCTGGAATTTCAAATTCAACTACATTGATTCCATGATCTCCTTCAAATCGGTACGCTTTCTCTTCAACAATATCAATAATTCCTTTAAACTCAGATTCCATACCAATAGGCAATTGGATTGCAAAAGCATTTGGAGACAATCTGGTTCTAATTGAATTTAACGTCATGAAAAAGTCAGCGCCCGTCTTGTCCATTTTATTTGCAAAACAAATACGAGGCACGCGATATTTATCTGCCTGGCGCCACACGGTTTCAGACTGTGGCTCTACTCCCTGTGAACCATCAAATACTGCAACAGCCCCATCAAGTACACGGAGTGATCGCTCTACTTCTACAGTAAAATCTACGTGACCTGGAGTATCGATCAAGTTGATACGATGATTTTTCCAGAAACAAGTAGTCGCAGCAGAAGTGATCGTAATACCACGTTCTTTTTCCTGTTCCATCCAGTCCATTTCAGCAGCTCCTTCATGTACTTCTCCGATTTTGTGTTTTTTTCCTGTGTAAAAAAGAATACGTTCAGAAACGGTCGTCTTTCCGGCATCAATATGCGCCATGATTCCAATATTTCGCACGCGCTCGAGTGGATAATCTCGTCCCATAAAAAAGTGGGTTAAAAGTAAAAATTACTTAGCGACTAAAACGTGCGAAGTGTGCAAACGCTTTGTTTGCTTCAGCCATACGATGCATGTCATCACGCTTTTTGATTGCTCCTCCAGTTCCTTCGAGTACGTCTAAACATTCTTGAGCAAGCTTTTCAGCCATCGTTCTTCCCTTTCGAGAATGTGCAGCAGTCACGATCCATCGGAATGCGAGTGCATTCTGTCTGGTTCCAGATACGGGCATTGGAACCTGGTAGTTAGCGCCACCCACGCGTCGTGAACGAACCTCTACTTGAGGTCGCACCGTTTCCAATGTTTGTTCAAATACTTTAATTGGTTCAGTTTTCTTTTTTTCCTTCAAAATTTCGAGAGCTCCATACACAATATGTTCTGCAGTAGATTTCTTACCATCTTTCATTACAAAGTTGATGAACTTTGCTAAGATCTCACTGTTATACAATGGGTCCGGTGTAGGAGTTCGCTTGAATCCTCGTTTTCCTCGTGGCATATATTCTTTGATGATTATCTAATGAAAGGTGAGTTATTTCTTTGCAGCTTTTGGACGTTTTGCTCCATAAATTGAGCGACTGCGTCTTCGAGCTTCTACTCCCTGTGTGTCATACACTCCACGAACAATATGATAACGTACACCAGGTAAATCTTTTACACGTCCACCACGAATAAGCACGATTGAGTGTTCCTGCAAATTGTGTCCCTCGCCCGGAATATAAGCGATAATTTCTGATCCATTAGAAAGACGAACTTTCGCTACTTTTCGAAGAGCTGAGTTAGGTTTCTTTGGAGTCATGGTATACACCTTGGTACACACACCACGTTTAAATGGTGCTCCGCGACGAAGTTCAGTTCGTTTGCGGTGTAAACTGTCGAGCGTAAACTGGAGCGCTGGAGACTTGGATTTATTTTTCCGTGTGATCCGTCCCTTGCGCAAAATCTGATTCATCGTAGGCATAGTCTGATTTGCTAAATTAAACTTATAAATAAATTAAAATGCCCCTGGTAGGGCACGTTCAGACAAACAAAATGAGTGTTTATCGAACGTTTGAGAGCTAATACAAGCTCTGAGACGCTTCACCCTCGAAAATTGAGGATTACTACGTTCTTATACGTCTTTAGGTGACGTAGGCAGAATATACCTGATATAAAGACATATGTCAAGACAAGAAGTCACCATCGTTGACCAATCCAGTCATACACTATACTATATCCGAAGTTCAACAGTTCTGTTCTTTCAGGGAGGAGTATGGAAAAATTTCCGAAGCATGTTCTTAGCTCAGACCAGTTCAGTCCCGAAATGATCGAATACCTCTGCGGTCAGGCAGAAGACATCCGTGCGATCATGGAGACTGGCAAGAAACGCCAGCTTCTCGGAAAACTGCACGGAATGAGCATGTTCACAGTATTCTACGAGCCTTCGACTCGCACACGTTTTTCCTTCGAACAGGCAGGAAACGTGTGTGGTATGCACAAGTGCTCTACCGAGAATGCCGAGATAACCTCTTCAGTCTCCAAGGGTGAAAACCTAGAAGACACGGTGAAAACGCTCTCGGGATACTACCCAGATGTATTCGTGCTGCGGCACAAAGTGAAAGGAGCAGCAAAACGCGCAGCAGAAGTAATCGATGAGAAGAAAAAGAACGTGCACATCATCAACGCAGGTGATGGTAAAGGAGAACATCCTTCACAAGCACTCCTCGACTTCTACACGATCTGGCAAGCCAAAGGAAGAAAGCTCGACAATATCCGAATCATGTTCGGAGGCGATCTGAAATACGGGCGTACTGTTCGTTCTCTCGCGCGTGTACTTGCCAAGTACCCGGGGATTACGATGACGTTCGTAGCGCCTGAAGCGCTCCAGGTCGCAGAAGACATCCGTGCAGACCTCGACACCCATCAGATACCCTACACGCTCGAATCAGATCCGATGAAGGCGTTCCCGGAAGCAGACGTGATCTATTGGACGCGACTGCAGAAAGAGAGAATCGAAGACGAACGTACACGTATCGAACTCGAGGAAATTGAACGAAAAGGAACGTACAATATCGGATCGCCACAGCTCTCAGTCATGAAGCCAACCGCGAATATCCTTCACCCACTTCCCCGTGTCGGAGAAATCCTGCACGAAGTGGACCAAGATCCACGGTCGTGGTACTTCACACAAGCTGAAAATGGGCTGTACATCCGTATAGCGCTCCTGCTGGAGCTGCTCCGCGAGTCGGAGTAACCAAAAGCCGGCCTCGAAAGAGGCCGGCATCTACATTTTTAGAGACTACATAAGAACTTTACTTCCTACAAAAAGTTGAAAAATATATTGAATCACCGGACTCATAACCCCAGAAAAAAATAAAATAAACGCGATCAGAATCATAAAACCATATCGCTCAAGTATTTCTTTGACCTTCCACATTGAATCTGGAAGTATTGCGTACAACACTTTTGATCCATCAAGCGGAGGAATCGGCAGAAGATTGAATACAGCAAGACCAATATTTGCGTATACAATAATCGAAAAAAACAACGTCATGTCACTAATCGGAAGCACACGAATAACAATGCTAAACAAAAACGCAAGAAATAGATTAGACAAGGGACCCGCAAGCGCCACCCACATCGGACCGGTTTTCTGATTTTTCAAATTATAGGGATTGTATGGGACTGGTTTTGCATAGGCAAACAAAAATCTACCCCCGGTCGAAAGATACAAAAAAATAGGCAAAATAATCGTTCCCCAGAGATCAATATGGGATTTTGGGTTGAGAGTTAGTCTCCCTGCATAGCGGGCCGTAGGGTCCCCCATTCGATCTGCAACCCATCCATGCATATATTCATGGATAATGGCTGAAGGGATAATAACGAGAAGATAAAAGAATGCAATAAGATTATCCATAGGATCCTGACTTGACAAAAAGAGAATAATAGAATACACTTCTGCGCATAACGCCGTATCAGTATATCCTCTATTCTCTTCTAACGTCAACCAGTATGCGAAAATGCGAACTATGTAAAAAAGGCTCAGTAAGTGCAGCAAATCGAAGTCATTCAAAAGTGAAGACACTTCGCAAACAACATGCAAACCTCCAGAAATTTATGGGGCTCATGCTCTGCAGTTCATGCCGACGAACGATCCAAAAAAGAGTAACCGAAGCTGCTACTCCAAAAAAAGCAGTGAAAGTAGCTCAAACAAAGTAATCATTTCAAAAAATAAAAATACTCTCCAAATCGGAGAGTATTTTTTTATCATCACAGTTATTATTCAAACCGAGCTGGAGGCCGCTTCATACTATCATCACTTTCTACAATCTTTTTACATTCAGGAGAACATGCACCGTTGAATTTTTCAACACAGCCATCACAGCCAATAAATAATCTATTACACTCTTTGTACACACAATTGCGATACGTGTCACACAAAACTCCACAAAGTAAACACTTCCCCACAATCTCTTCAGTATCAGTATGATTCACACGCAAAGCAATTCGATCATCAAACGTAAAGCATTTTCCTTCAAAAAAACCTTCATTACCATATTTCTCAGCATACGTTACGATTCCCCCATCCAACTGATAAACCTGACTTTTATCAAATCCATAAGCAACGAATAGTGCTGAAGCCGGTTCACAACGCACTCCCCCAGTACAATACATTACAATCTTTTTTCCCTTGAACTGACCATAAAAATCCATCACGTCTTTCAGATCACGAAAATATGATACAGGCGGACGGATAGCATTTTTGAAACGACCGATATCGTATTCATAATCATTCCGCATATCAATAAGAATCATCTCTTCTCCGCGACTAAGCCATTTATGGAATGTATCACGATCCACATGTTTTCCACGCTTGGTCCAATCAATAGCATCTTTAATTTCAGTCGTAATAATTTCGTCGCGATGTCGTACACGAAGTTTCGGAAATGGAAGAAAATCAGCAGTATGTTCTTTCCAGTCAATTTTTTTATATAACCGATGCTGATTCATGTACGCTTTATAGAGCTCAATACTTTCTTTGGTTCCACCAACATTTCCATTAATACCATAATCACCAATAAGAATTCGTCCTTTGATACCCAAAGCAAGACAAATCTCTTTGTGCATTTCAACTTCTTTCGCTGGATTCTTGATGTTTACAATTTTGTAATACAGTAAGGTATGGAACATATAAAAGTCTATCAAGTTAAAAAGTCAAAAAGTCCATAATGTCTAAAAATCTGATTAGTAATATATATTACTTTCAACTTTATGACTTTCAGACTTTTGACTAACATTCGTCGGGCTGACACGACTTGAACGTGCGGCCTCATGACCCCCAGCCATGCGCTCTACCAACTGAGCTACAGCCCGATTTAAGCCAATTACCAATAAAACAATTATCAACTAACAAATTGCATAAAATTGTATTTTTGTTAGTTGTTCCTTGCTCATTGTTCCTTATCCCCAGCATATTAAAACAAAAAACCCTTTTTTTCAAGAGTTCCTTGTATGACCCCAGAGAGGTGCAGTACGAAATACTACTCCTGAATGAAACAGGTGGGTAGCCGCACTTCTAGCCCACGGGCTAGAAAAATATAGGCCTCCCTATGTAGTATATTTGTAGAATAGTATATGTACTGTACCACTAGAACCAGGGTCAATTCAAATATACCAAGACGTTCAAAATTGTGCAAATGTGACTCATCCACTACTTAGAACTCTCTAAATACTGGAGGAGAGACGACCAGGTGAAACAGGTCGCCGAGAAACAAAAGAACAATATACAGCCATGAAAGATCAAGCGCGATAACGCATAAGTCGAGATACCAACTCACACGTTACCACTCGATTCTACTCTGACCTCACCTAAGAGTCGTGATTACCTCGCTGCCGTTTGACAGGAGTCGAGACAGGCGCCACTTGTGCCTCAGGGAGGAAGCGATGTCGACATCCGCGAAGGGAAGCAGGCTCGGGACGAGCCATCTCACTGCTTCGCGGAGGAACCGCTGACTTTTTCTTGAACTTGGCCAAATTCTTGGCCCACACTTGATACACAGAACCTTCAGGCATGATTACCCTAACGAGCATGCTCGATTGAATATTCTCAAACTTTGAGAAAACTCGCACAAAGCGGAATTCAGTCTAAATAAAAATCTTTTTACACCAACACCAACTTACTCTAAAGACATTGAATAAGAATACAAAAATAAAAAAAACTTGTAAAGAATAGTACTACTAATTCCTTACAAGTTATTCACAGATACATACCACTGTATTCCTATGATGAAAAACAATGGCATATGGGCGATCGATGAGTGGAGTACTCATCGATCGCCCGGGAAAAAAGAACAAAAACTCGAGAATCAGGCCGCACTAGCGACCTCAGGGACAGGTGGATACGCCGGCGTGTAAGCGCCCGTCCTCGTAACCGCGATGGTCCGCTTGCACTCACAACCGACGCGATAATCACCATTGCTGCATGGCTCCACGGTATCGATCTTACCGGCACCGCACGAACACTGGAAGTGCTCGCCTTTCTTGAGATGCTCAATCCGCACCACTCCTTTAATTCCCATAAACATACACACTCTCCTTGTGTGAAATAAAGACAAGAGAAACGAAAGATGGGTTGACGAGTGCGACAACGTGAGAGCTGGAGTTTCCAACTAAGCACGTTGCCGCTCTCAAACGATCGATCAGTCGCCGAACTTGTACCGCAACTCCGAGCGGTCGCGAGAAGCGATCTCACGATCCCAGACCGCAGCGATCCGGTCGTCGAGGAGGACGGGCGCGGTATTCTTGCGCTCCTTCTTACGCGAAGGGGCGAGAACCGCCTCCGAGGACTTGATGGACTTGGCGTCGAGGTTCAGCTGCTGTGACGGCAGCTTGGAATTATCTCCAGACATAGCATTCCCCCGAAATTCTCTCGCATGGCATTGCAAGAGCAAAGTCGCTCATACAGGCTTCCCCACCGCGGGTAGACTTGTTCAAGCGAGTTTTATATATACACCACAATGTACAAATAACACTCGCCGATCAAAGTCTACAAACGTAAATTTCAATATAAACTTTTGAAAGAACTATTTCCCGATATGCGGGAAGAAGAATGTACAAAAGGATACACACTCTTCTTCACGTATATTTTCCAGAAAAAAAGACCCCAAACACTTGATTGTGCATGGGGCCTAGAAGGTTTAAGGTTACATGAATCTATTTCATCTCAAACCACTTCTTACCCCATGCGTATAATCCACCATTGCAAAACAAAAGTTCACCTTGCAAAGGCGGTTGAGAATGAGAGTAATAATTGTATGAGAAAATAATTTCATAAGTTTGTTACAACACATATCTGACTATAACTCTGAATTTTTACGCGGTCAAGTTTTTTGAAGTTACTTATCCACAAGTAAAAAATAAAAAAGTCCCGCTTATAGCGAGACTTTTTTTCTCTAAAACATTACACTCTCTCATCTTCAGTATACACATGGAGATAATCACTCTTCTCATATCCATGCAATTCATCCGCTTTGAAAAAGCGTTGTACTTCGGCTTGCGCAGCTTCGACAGAATCTGATGCATGAATCACGTTACATGCGACACTCATAGCATAATCTCCTCGGATAGACCCAGCTTCAGCAGTCCGAGCTTTGGTAATTCCAGTAATGAGCCGTATTGCATTCACTACTTCAAGCCCTTCCCATACTTGCACAATCACGGGTGAGCTCATCATAAATCGCTCCACTCCAGGATAAAAAGGTTTTTCAGCAATATGAGAATAATGCTCACGAAGAACTGCTTCTTCGAGCCTCATCATTTTCATACCTACCAATTTCAAACCCTTCTGTTCGAATCGATCGGTAATCTTACCTACCAACCCGCGCTGGATTGCGTCTGGCTTAATAATTACAAGTGTTTTTTCTTCTAATCCTTCAAATTTCATAGAGATTTTTGATTAGATGAATTAATGGGGAGCATTATAGCCGGAAATATGCTTACTGTCAAGCAAGTTGATGACAAAAAAAATATGCTGAAAATATAAAAAATGCTATAATACGTCAATCTATAATTTTATTCTTCTATATGGCACTTGCTTTTGAACGAAATCTTGATGGTCTAAAAAACCATGAACCAAAAAAAAGGAAAAAGCGTGAGATAAAATTAAAAGAAATACCAGATGCAGAGATGGTTCTTGAACCAGAAGAAGAAAACAAATATGAAGGATTTCATAAATTAATTCAAGATACATCTGAATCTGATGAAATTCTAGAAAAAATTGAAAAACATCCTGAAGTTAAAAAAGCATTTGATCAGTGGAAAGATGTATCGGAAGACGTTATTGGAAATAGTATTTCAAAAGAAGAAGCAATTCATTTCCTTGACTGGGCAATGGACAATAAAAAAATTGATTTCTCTGAATATGATGATGCATGGGAGCTCTATCTCAAACTCAATGCGCATAATGCATCAAAAAAATCCCACAACATAGACCAACAATCTATCAAAAGAATTTCAGATACTATTGCTTCTCTACCAGATAAAGCAGAAGGATTTACTCCCACAGAAGACAACCGAAAGCTTGTACTTTACCGTCAACGATTCGAAGAAGTCTATGGCATATTACTAAACGACGAGGGTAATCCAGCATCACAGTCAGATGAAGATAAAGTATCAAAAATGATGAGCCTCGTTGATGCAGATGTAAAAAAAATTCAACGCTCTGGAATCCTTGGAAAAATTAAAGGATTGGTGAGCGATCTCATGGCGTCAGACCAAGACCGACTCCAGGCGCAAGCATTTCAAAGAGATTTCAGTGAATACAATAGATTGTCACAAGAAGTTTCTGCTGCACGATATAACCCAGATGACTTTGAAGAAACTAGTAACACAGAGGTAGAAGAAGTGGAAAATAAAAAAACAAGAAAGACAAAACCTGCAGCACGACGCACCAAGAGACCTCGAAAAGAAAAACTATCCTAACATAAAAACTCTCCCTATATTCGGGAGAGTTTTTAATTCTTCAGAGTTCATCCAATGACTTCAAAAAACTTCGAACCGGCTTATTACTATCATCTGCCTCATAGGTAATATCATCAACATCATCACTCGGATCAGAAAACACGAGCGTACTCGATCCCTGACTTCGCTCATGAAGAATAAGACTCCGATCAATCTCTTCGATAAATCTACTCGGTCCCTGAAGGACGCTAAATGAACTCGCGAGCAATGGATATGAGAGGTATAAAAACTTTTTTGCACGAGTAATTGCAACATAGAATAATCGCCTCTCTTCTTCGACACCATCCACTTCCCTCATCGATCGCTCACTCGGAAATTGACCAGCAGAAACATGGAGGATAAATACAGCTTCCCACTCCAGTCCTTTGGCTTGGTGAATAGTAGAAAGTACAATTTTTTCAGTATCTTCTTCTGCATTTTTTGCAACTTTACCCGAATAACTCTCCTGCAAACTTGCTTCAGCAAGAAATTCTGATAATCGTGATTCTCCAGATTCTGTAATATATTGATCCGCAAATAAGGCAAGTTGTTCAATATCTTGTAATCGTTCACGATAATCTGGATATTCTGCTTCCAGATAGTCTTTGTAGGGCGAAGCCAAAATTCCACGAATCATTTCTCCAGGACCCCGAGTCTCAGACGCAATAACTTCATTCCAAATTCGAATAAACTCTCCCCAACCCAATTGTCCACGTACAGAAAGAATACTACCTACATGGTCAATTGGGTCGTTCGGTGCCAGTCCACGAACCATATCAATAACTTTTTCAGCACCCGACGGACCAATACCAGTCTGCATGGTAAGTACCCGCATCCACGCAATAGAGTCTCCTCGGTTCGCAAATATACGCAAATATGCGAGTGTGTCCTTCACGTGTGCGCGTTCAAAAAATCGCACACCTCCACGGTAGTCATAAGGAATTTGTCTCCGTGTAAGTTCAATTTCAAGTGATTGTGAATGGAATGCCGCACGAAATAACACAGCGATTTCAGACAGCGGAACTCCCTCTTCTGATAATTCAAGAATTCGGTCGGCGATAAATCGAGCTTCTTCAAATGCATCGACAAATGCATGTACTTCGGGCTTGGTAAAACTCTCCCGGATACTTCGCAATTCTTTTTTATACTGTTTTTTATTCTGTGCAATTACTTCATTAGCAACTCCGAGAATATCTGGAGTGGAGCGATAATTCGTTTCAAGTCGAAAAATTTTTGCATCGGTGTGTGTATGTTCGAAATCAAGAATGTTCGTTATATCAGCAGCACGGAATGAATAAATGCTCTGAGCATCATCCCCCACTACCAATAGGTTCTGATGAACAATAGCAAAAAACCGAATAATAGACGCCTGAATCTTATTCGTATCCTGATACTCGTCTACTAAAATATACTGAAACTGTGTTGCGTATTTTTTTCGCACCTGTTCTGATGATGAAAGTAATAAAAATAAATTCACCAGTAAATCATCAAAATCCATGACATTGCTTTCTCGCTTTCTTCTGCCATAATCTTCTGCAATGCGGGATAATGCATCAGCAAAATCTACCCACTGTGGATGTTTTTCGAGGAGCACGTCCCCGACCGTGCGCTCTGCATTTCGTGCAAAACTTAAGAGTGATGCAACCACTGCTGGTGACGGAAATTTTTTATGTGATCGCTGCACCCCTTCACTCCCAATACAAAGTTTGATCATGTCACGCGCATCTTCTGAATCAAGAATATTAAACGTATTTGCATAACCAAGTAATGGCGCATACTGTTTGAGTATGCGATACGCAATATGATGGAATGTTCCAGACCACGGTAATTTCACTCCACCCTCTGTAAACGATTCGACGCGATGAAGCATTTCTCGTGCAGCTTTATTGGTAAAAGTGAGCAACAAAATTGAAGAAGGATCAATACCCTTCTCCAATAAATATGCAACTCGATAGGTAATTGCGCGTGTCTTCCCACTCCCGGCTCCCGCAAGTACAAGACACGGTCCATCACCATGCAACACGACATCCAGTTGTTCTGTATTTAATTCTTTTTGAAAATCGATCATAGATATAATCTCGTAATATAAACTCGTAAGCTACGTAACCAGGTACGTAGCTTTGTTGTCTCCTTGCGGCGGTAAGAATAGTACATTCCTCCCGCCGCTCTTGAGTTATCCCCCCACTCTACTCACCCAGCGAGATTGGTTTCTTCCGGAACCTTCAACTTGCTCTGCCTACGCATAGCCTTTTTGGAGAGCTTGGACTCGAACGGCACCACCTTTCGATCAGATGAGCCATTCTCGGCATCAGACTCTGCGCTTCGCAAAGACACTTCTTTGGAATGGTGAGGACACTTAGTGTAATCACCTCCATTGCGATAGCAGCCAGTACATTCACTCGCCACTGTATTGATGACTGTATGATCCTCCGGATCGCCGACTGTAATTTTGGCACAAACACAGCCACACCCGCATTGAGCGATCACGTACATAGGGCCCCGCACTGTAATGAGAAAGGGTAAAGGACAAAAAATTAAATGAACGATAAATCGATACAACCTCCTTTACTAAAGAAATACACTGATTCAAATCATAGCCCCAATTGAAAAAAAACACAACTTCTGTTAGTGTTAGCACTATATGTTTTGGAAGACAATAAAAAAATCTAGTGAATGTGGTGCACGTGCTGGCATCATTCACACTGACCATGGAGATATTGAAACTCCTATTTTTATGCCTGTTGGAACTCAGGCAAGTGTCAAAACATTAGATACTCATGACATCAAAAATACGGGCGCAGAAATAATCTTAGCCAATACCTATCACCTCCATCTCCGCCCAGGAGAAGATTTAATTGATACAGCAGGTGGTCTCCACAAATTCATGGGTTGGGATAAACCAATGCTTACTGATAGTGGCGGATTCCAAGTACTATCACTCGGAGCACAAAAAACTCGAAATAAAGGCGGAGAGGCGTTATCAAAAATTGATGACAATGGAGTAACGTTCAAAAGCCATATCGACGGATCTACTCATCGCTTTACTCCAGAAATCGCAATTGATATTCAGCATAAACTTGGCGCTGACATTATTATGGTGTTCGACGAATGCACTCCAGACGATGCAAATGAAGAATATGCAAAAAAAGCGCTTGAACGAACTCATCGCTGGGCGAAAGAATCACTCGAGGCACACAAAAAAGAAACCAATCGCCATGGTTACAACCAATTCTTATTTGGAATTATTCAAGGTGGAGTTCATAAAGACTTACGAATCGAAAGTGCCAAAGCTATTTGCAACATGGACTTTGACGGAATTGCGGTTGGAGGAGAATCAGTCGGGTACAATATGCCAATAACCCGTGAAATCTTGCAATGGGTAGCTCCACACTTACCAGAAAATAAACCACACTACACCATGGGTGTCGGTTATTCACCTATGGATTTATTTGATGTAGTAGAACATGGAATTGATATGTTCGACTGTGTTGCTCCGACTAGGGTTGCGAGAAACGGTACATTATTTGATCAGTCAGCAAAAGATTCTAACTTTAGAATCTCAATTACTAATGCAAAATATAGAGAAGATTTTTCTCCCATCGATCCAACAAACACCCTTCCTCCACATCTCAACGTTACACGAGCATACCTTCATCACCTCTTCAAAGCAGAAGAGCTCGCAGCCTATCGAATTGCAACTATGCACAATCTTACCTTCCTTCTCAAACTGATGAAAGAAATGCGTGTGGCAATTATCGAAGACAGATTTTTTGAATTTAAAAAATCATGGATTGAAGGAAATTAGATTCCGCCTTAATTCTGTTAAATTAGTTCGATTCCGTGTTCCATTAAGCGAATGTTTAATAGAACACGGATTGGACAGAATCACACGGAATAAAAAACGGATAAAATACCATATGATGCGAATTACCATAATATCAATCGGCAAACTCAAAGAGTCATACTGGAAAGATGCAGAAAGTGAATATCTGAAACGGCTTTCCGCCTTTGCAAAAGTTGAAATTATAGAACACAAAGAAATTGGTTTTTCGGAAAAAGATACTATTGAATCAATAAAAGAAAAAGAAGTTGAGATAATATTCAACTCTATTCCAGCGTCTTCGTACATAATTGCGCTTGACCCACACGGAAAAGAATTATCATCTGAATCACTTTCAAAAAATATAAGTGACCTTGAACACACGACTTCTCACCTCACCTTCATCATCGGCGGACCACTTGGAATTCACGAATCAGTTTTCAAAAAAACTAACCTCAAACTTTCACTCTCTCTGCTCACTTTTACCCACCAAATGACCCGTATCATTCTCCTCGAACAAATTTACCGAGTGTACATGATCAAAACAGGAAAATCATATCACCACTAAACCTTGACAAATACGCTCACGTGGAGTAAACTGTCCCGGTCTCTAAACAAACGTATACGAGAAGTATACGTTTTGTGTTCCAAAGGAGGAACCACATGCAAGACATCATCAAGTCGTCCCAGAATCAGATCATCCCAGCCGCCGACCTGTCACGACTCGTTCGTAACCAGATCCGTCTGCGGATCAAGAACTTCGGGATGCAGCTCGGTTCCCGAGCCATCGCTACCATGATGGGAAGCTCGCTCTCCGTCGGCCTCAGCGACAGGAGGAAGTCCAAGAAGTGACAGATGTTGGAGCGGGAGGACAGAGATACAATCAAAAACCACCCGCTACCACAAGATATTCTAAATAGATTGGAATACGTTGTGGGAGAATCCGGGTGGTTTTTTGTTTAATTAGCCAATAGGAAAATACAAATTTGTATTTTCCTATGAACTAATAAATAAACATCGCATCACCAAAACTATAAAATCGATATTCTTTTTCTACTGCTGTTTTGTAACAATTCAAAATAAATTCTCGATCCCCTGCTAAAGCTGACACAAGCATAAGAAGCGTTGATTTTGGAAGATGAAAATTAGTAATCATTGCATCAACAATACTGAATTCAAATCCAGGTGTAATAAAAATATTAATATCTCCTGTGTATGCACTCATTGTCCCATGATGAAGCAAAGCAACACCTTCGAGCGTCCGTGCAGTCGTCGTACCAATAGCAATCACTCGTCTTCCCTCTTTTTTTGCAGCAGTAATAATTTCTGAAGTTTCTTCTATTACTTCCACCCACTCACTATGCATCGTATGATCTTCAATTCTCTCAGACTTTACTGGAAGAAAAGTTCCGAGCCCCACATGCAAAGTTACTTCTGCAAATATAATCCCTTTTTGTTTTAACTTTTCTATTAATTCAGGGGTAAAATGAAATCCAGCAGTAGGCGCTGCAACTGATCCTTCAGGCTTTGCATACACGGTCTGATAACTCTCAAGCTCATGTGGTTCATCTTTGACATACGGAGGAATAGGAATTGATCCATATTGATTTGCTTTTCTTCGCACCTCATCATCAGTATCAGAAAACTGCACAAGGATTGTTCCATCTTTTTCTTTAAACATCACTTCACAATAAAAATCCGGAGCAAATCGTACCACCATACCAGTCTGAATTCTCCGACCTGGTTTTCCAAGTACTTTCCACACACCACTATTTTCCATGGAGCGCACCAAAAATATTTCCACTTCTTTCTGGTTCAATAACGCATGGTCGGGAACTCCATCCTGATTCGCATCAGTATTTCCTGCTTCCAATTTTCCAATTAAGCGTGCTTTAAACACTTTGGAATTATTCCAGACAAGCACATCACCAGATTGTAAGTAATCAATAATATCATAAAAATGACGATCAACCGTCGTCTTATTTTCCCGGTCAATCACCATGAGTCGTGAATGATCTCGTGGTTCGACAGATTGCTGAGCAATCCGTTCGTCAGGGAGGATATAGTCAAAGTCTTTGGTATGCATAGATTAGTATTGTGTCATTCCGAGCGAAGCGTAGCGAAGTCGAGGAATCCCTTGTTTAAAGTAATATTAACTTAATGCAAGGGATTCCTCGACTCCCCTCAAAGACTCGGGTCGCTCGGAATGACACCGAGCGTAGAAAAACTCTACCTTAGAGTAAGCATTTTTTCAACTCTTATTTTTAGTCACAAACGCATGTACTGCCGGATCAGTCCAGACATGCTCACGTTTGAGCGGACGACGAAGATGAAGCCCTTCAAACGTAGTACAGCGAGATAATGCGACATACACCTGGCCAGATACAAAAGTTCCGCTACCAATATCAAGCAATACTCGATCAAACGTTTTTCCTTGAGCTTTATGAATGGTGACCGCCCATGCAAGCTTCAGCGGATACTGTATAAATGAACCGACTGTTTCTGATTCCACCTGTTTGGTAGATGGATCAAAATAAAATCGATACATGTCCCAGGTGTACATCCCAATCAATACCTCATCACCTGAATCAAGAGTAACTTTAATCATTTCATCTTCACCTTCCACTTTAGAAAAACCTTTTACCACACCCATACTTCCATTATGCCATTTTCCCCACGGATCATTATGAAGGACCATCACTCTCGCACCAATTTTTAATTTGAGTTCAGCGTCAGTCGGAAACGCTCCCCGATCAAATTTATGCTCTACTCTACCAGTGAACACACGTTCTTTCTCTTCTAGAGCCTGCAGTTGCCCCTGATTCACCGCAGACGCAAGTGCATTGGTCGTCGTGACCCACACACCATCATATGCAGCATGATCAAAATCTTCATCTACACAACGCTGATTGAGTACTTGTAGTTGTTCGGAAGTAAGTGTCATATCTCGCACTGCATTCAAGAGTGATATAAAATCTGTATCTGTCTGGCGATACATTTTTTCAAGCTCAATTATTTCTAATTCAAAAATTTCTTCTTCGAGCATTTTTTTCTGCTTATTTCCCCCACACACATGCGCGGCAAAAAAATACGGAGAATCATATCGTTCAGAAAAAAACTGCTGTTCGCCTCTCGTGACCACGGGCGGCAATTGATAGAGGTCACCAATCAGAATCATTTGCACGCCACCAAATGGTTTTCGTTTATCTCTACCAGCTTTCCTGAGGAATATATCAATACAATCAAATAAGTCAGCCCGAACCATAGAAATCTCATCAATGACAATTGCATCCAGTTCGCGATAAATCTTTTTCTGCTCATCATCTCCTCGAGGATTCTTAATAGTGTCAGGCGTAGTCTCTGGGGTAAACCCAAAAAAAGAATGAATCGTCTGCCCTTCCACATTCACTGCCGCAACCCCAGTCGGCGCCAATACTACAATCTTTTTCTTGGTATGATGACGAAAATAAGTAAGCAAAGTTGATTTTCCAGTCCCCGCGCGACCGGTAATAAAAAGATTCGTATGGGTGTTCTCCATACGATCGAGGGCTTTTTTGAACTGTACATTTTTATCAATCATAGCATCGTCAACTGTACCTTATAAGTGATACTTTTTCAATTCCCGCTCACGTACTCGATAATCCGGTAAAATAGTACCAACCTCTGCCCAGAATTTTGCTGAATGATTATGATGTCTCAGGTGGCAGAGCTCATGCACAACAACATAATCAAGCAATGCTTCAGACAAAAAAATTAGTTTATAATTAAAATTCAAATTTTCTTTAGTAGAACAACTCCCCCAGCGACTCGAGGTATTTTTAATTGAAATCCGCTTGAAGGTAAATCCATGGACATGCGCAAAATGCTTTACACGCTCAGTAATTATTTTCTTTGCACGGGCTTTATTCGCATGATATGAAAACTTCGGACCAGAAAACTCAGATTTTTTGACTGTTTTTAATTTTTGCAACACCCCATCAATCCAATCATGCTTAGTTTTTACAAATTTTTCAATCACTGATTTTGAAACGCTCTTAGGAGCAGTTACTCGCACTTTTCCTTTGGAATTTACGGATAACGTAATACGTCGCAGTCGTGCGCGTCTATGTAAACTAAAATCATGCATAATACTAAGCGTTTTTCACTGCCTCGGCAACTCGCTCTGCAACTCGCTTATCAAACACATCAGGAATGATGTTCTCTTCAGAAGGATTTTCAACGCACGAAGCAATCGCTCTCGCTGCTGCAAGTTTCATTTCAGTCGTGACTGTTCGTATTCGAGCATCGAGAAGCCCTCGAAAAATTCCAGGAAACGCGAGTACGTTATTAATTTGATTTGGAAAATCACTTCTGCCCGTTGCAACAATTCGAGCTCCTCCGAGCTTAGCCTCATCTGGCATAATTTCAGGAGTTGGATTTGCAAGCGCACATACGATTGCATCACTGCTCATAGTACGAACCATTTCAGTACTCAAGACTCCAGCTTTACTTACGCCAATAAAAACATCAGCACCCTGTATTGATTCAGCTAGCTTTCCACGAACCATTTCTCGATTCGTAATACGCGCCATTTCAATTTTCTCATCATTCAAATCTTCCCTGCCTTCATAAATAGTTCCCGTAGAATCAACAAGGATAATTGAAGTGGCTCCAGCGGCAATAAGTAATTTTGCAATTGCAATTCCAGCCGCACCCGCACCATTAATAACTATTTTTGCAGTCTCAATTGATTTGTTAGTGACTTTAAACGCATTAATCAACCCAGCTAGAACAACAATAGCTGTACCATGTTGGTCATCATGAAAAACAGGAATATCCAGTCGCTCACTCAATTTTCGCTCTACCTCAAAACAGCGAGGAGCCGCAATGTCTTCGAGATTGATTCCACCAAATCCTGGAGAAATACGAACTACAGTTTCAACAATCTCATCCACATCCTGTGTATTCAAGATAATCGGAAAAGCATCTACTCCACCAAATTCTTTGAACAAAATACATTTACCTTCCATTACCGGTAACCCCGCCTCTGGGCCAATATTCCCTAATCCTAATACTGCGCTCCCGTCAGAAACTACGGCAACCAAGTTTCCTTTTCGTGTATAGTCATAGACTTTACTCACATCCTTCGCTATCTCCTTACACGGTTCAGCAACGCCCGGGGTATACGCAAGACTTAGCTCCTCCCGATTGGTAACTGGAACACGAGAAACTACTTCTATTTTACCGTTATATTTTTTGTGAAATTCTAATGAATCCATAGTTATCTCAAATATTTCGCCACATTCATATTATGTTCATCAAGCGTACGTCCATACTTTACTTCTCCCGTATCAAGAGTAGTCAAAAAATACCAATAACTATTAGGAGTTGGATGGAGCACTGCCTCAATTGAAGAAACACTCGGAGCTGAAATAGGACCAGCAGGAAGTCCGGGATATTTATACGTATTCCATGGTGAATCAGTATCCCGGTCCTTTGCAGTAGTAAATACACTATCAGGAGTACCTACAATATAGTGCACCGTGGAGTCAGCTTGCAGAGCCCAGCCAGACTTAAGTCTTCTCCAAAAAATATCAGCAACAATTTTTCGATCTTCCAAACTTCGTACTTCCCGCTCAAGTACACTCGCAAGTGTCAAAATTTCAAACACACTCCGACCCGATTTTTCGATATCAGACCTAAATTTTTCAATCTGATCCTCTCGTTCGTTAATAAATTTATTCACTACTTCAAGTAGTGTTGCTTGTGCAAATACATTAAATGTCTCGGGAGCAAGATACCCTTCCAAACTTACATTTTCAGACTTACCATGAAATAAAAAACGATTCACATCAATATCCAATTCAGGTTTTTGTAATTTCACTGGGGTACCGAGCAATGTATACACCTCAGCACTCGTCGCTATTCCCTGCTTTTCAAAACTCTCCGCAATATCTCGTAAATTTGAACCCGGGATAATCGTCACTACACGCTCTGCCCCTGGTTTTTCCTCTGAAAGTAATTCAGCAACGCCAACAATCGTCAGAGCCTTATCAAAAATGATAGTACCATGTGTGATCGAACGGTCGAACTTTTTCCACGCAACATACTTTTGCAAAATTGATGCACTGGAAACAATATTCATCTCCTCTAGACGCTTCGCAATTGAAGCGACGCTCTCCCCTTGCTCAATAGCAAAGGAGACTTCGGAAGTAAAATCAAACTTCGTAACATAGATTTTTCTATACAAAACAAAAACAACGATACCCAAAATAAGGACGATTAACAAAAATAATCGTTTCAGTAGTTTAAAACTCATAAATAATTTTCTTTACCGTCTTCTTGAAGTTTAGATAACAACGCTTTGATTTCAGGAACCTGATCTTTATGAACCACCAAAAGTGCATCCTTGGTATTCACCACAACCATCCCTTTCAAACCAATCACAGAAACTAATTTATCAGGCTCATCATTGAAAACAAAAGAATCACTCGAACCCATTTCATAAGTATTACCAATCGTAACAGTTTGATCAGGTCTACTCTGTAATGCTTCTTTGAGAGCATACAGTGTTCCTGGATCACTCCAACCCAAATCTACGGGCAATACAACTGCCTGTGATTGATCAATTTTTTCAATAATTGCATTATCAAAAGATGAAACCAGCACACTCGAATATTCTGTTTCAAGATTGCGAGATCCCTCAACCATTGCAGAGACTGCAGTATATAGGTCATGTTGATGTTCCTGGTACAGTCCTAGTACAAAATCAATGTCTGCAACAAAATATCCCGGATTCCACTGCCACATACCCGAATCAAACATCTCTTCACATTCAACAAGATCTGGTCGATATTTCCATCCCTCAAAAGTAAACACTCCTTCTCCAATCTCTTCACCAACTTGTATCCAACCTAAATTATGATTAGGAAATCGTGGTTTTTCTGCGAGAAAAATAAATCGATTACTATTTTCAGCAATCAATTCTTCTGCACGAACAAGAGCAGCGCGAAAATTGTCTGGTCGATCCATAAAATGATCTGCCCAGAGCAAGGCAACCGTGCCTGAAATCCCCTTCTGTTTGAGTCGCAAAAGTCCGAGCAATACTGCTGCAGCCAAATCTCTCCGCGCAGGCTCACTCATAATATGGTCCACTGGTATTCCAGGGATCTGACCCTCGACCAATTCTACATATCGACTATTAGTTGAAATATAGACATGCTCAAGCCCAAACGGCGAGATTCGCTCGACCGCCATCTGAAGCGTAGACTTGTCATCTTTTAATTTTTCAAACTGTTTTGGAGACTGTGACCGGCTAATAGGCCACAATCGAGTGCCTGCTCCACCTGCAAAAATAAGAAAATTCATAGATACGTACCTTACCACAAGAAACTAAATGGTTCAATAATATAATACAAAGCCAGTGGTAACAGCGCCAAAATAGCACTAGCTACAATAAATCCCCCCACAATATCACGAGGATAATGCACTCCTACATATACCCGAGAAAATGAGACAAAAATAGCAGAAATATACATGATGGCCATTAACCATAGAGGCGTCGAGGGTAGGAACAGTAATACTCCCGCGAGAAGAAAAGCACCAATAGTATGATCAGAAGGAAACGATTTCCAGGTGCCCACGGTATGTATGAGTTGTCTACTCTCAGGAAATTCAATTCGTGGACGAGGATGCTTGAATAAAACAGCAAAAAGATAACTAACCATCTCAGCACAAATAAACGCAATAATAAATAACTCAAGATAAAGTTTTAACCAAGAACTGTTCCCCTGACTCCATACATACAATCCATAGACAGTAACCAAAACAAGCATGAGAAAAACTAAAATATTGGCACAAAAAATCATAAATCGATCACGACGAGGATTTTTTCCAATAGACGCGTTAATCCTCAAAAATAATTTGTGGCTCCAAGATTGTTTCATACGAACCCTTTATTGTTTGGATTTAATAAACCTAAGATACGCTTCGACAAATTCATCTAATTCTCCATTCAAAATAGCGTCCGTATCTGCAGTCTCATGTCTAGTGCGAACATCTTTCACCATTTTATAAGGCTGCAATACATAGGATCTAATTTGATTCCCCCATTCAGCGCTCTTATGTTCTCCACGAAGTTTCAGTCGTTCTTCCTCTTCTTTTTCATCCTGAAGCTTAAGCAACTTTGAAAGCAATACTTTCATTGCAGTTTCTTTGTTTTGTAATTGTGATCGTTCATTCTGACATTGCACCGTAATCCCCGTAGGAATATGAACTAACCGCACAGCTGAATAAGTAGTATTTACGCTCTGCCCACCTTTTCCACCTGCCATGAATGTATCAATACGAAGATCTTTGGGATCAATAGTGACCGCATCAGCACTTTCAACCTCAGGAATTACTTCAATCAAAGCAAAGGAGGTGTGTCGCATCTGTTCAGCATCAAACGGTGAAATTCGTACCAGGCGATGGGTACCATGCTCACTTTTCAGATGACCGTAGGCGTAACGCCCTTCAACTCTAAAGGTTACTGATTTAATCCCCGCTTCATTCCCTCGTGATTCATCAATCATGATTGTATTCCAACTTTTTTTCTCAGCATAACGCATCACCATACGAAGAAGCATCTCCGCCCAATCTTGAGCTTCAGTCCCTCCGCTCCCCGCATGAATGGATACAATCGCACCAAGTTTATCATGCTTTCCACTCATCAAAACCAAAAATTCTAATTTTTCAAACTTCCTCTCCAACTCTTCTGTTTTTGTTATGACATCAACCTCGAGTGACTCATCCGGACTTTCCACCAAATCTTGTGCAAACGAAAAAAGCTCACGAGTTTCTTTCTGAAGAGTTTCCCATGTTTCAATTTCAGACGCCAAACTCTCTCGCTGTTTTGATACTTGTCCAGCTCGCTCTGAATCGGTCCAAAATGCAGGATCCTGCATACTTTTTTCCAAATGTACCACCTGCTCTTTAAGCTCATCAATCCGAAGAAGTTTCCACGTATCAGTGATTTTAGTATCAAGCGTTTCTAGTCGTCCAATTACGTCTTTAATAGTACTCATAATAGAGCTAGTGTAACGAAAATAGAAGGATAATTCAAGTATAAAAATGAAGAAGCCCGGACCGTTGTTACACGATTCGGGCTTCGGTCATAGTCCGAGTCGCCACAGCAGACCGGGGTCTGAAATGATAGGATGTCGAACTAATGTTGTGTTGTAGTTCCGTCAGGTCGGGAGGTATCCCGACGCAGAACCGTTGTACGGACTAGCTTCATCGATCCAGCGTGCACTGAAATACAGACAATCCATGTTCTGAATATTGAAGTTCGGGGCGCACATTTCTCGTCCAAGGAGATCCAACGGATCGTATGCATCTCCAGCACAATCGATATTCAAATCACTACGATGCTGCAGACGTTCAGGATGCGTCAGAAGCATGGTCCCGACCATGTATGAGTCGAGACCGAACTCATTTCGACCGAACATCTCACGCGCTCGACGGATCGAACGTCCGCGGTGACGGAGTCCGAATTGAGCAGGAATGATGAGGATATCGCCCGACTGTTGTTCCGTGAGCCGCGTGAGCCATGTCCAGTGCAGAGACTTCGTGCGGTGTATCTGCTGCGGAACGAACTTGGAATTTCCAAGACGCACGCCCGTGCCACGACTCAGACGAAGCGCTGCCAGCACATGAGCCAACTGATTTGTCTCTTTTTCAAACGTACGAGAGTCACTACCATCATGGCAGTACAGATTCTTCGGTCGGACGAGAGCGAAGGGGTCCTCCACCCACCTGGGAATCTTGAGGTTCGGATACACCTCGCGCATGTACCGCAGAGCAGGATCAGGATCCAGATTCGACCAGTGAGACCGGATGATGTCGATCTGGTCCTCCACACTCTTCGGCTTCTCATAGCCAGAGTAATAACCCCACTTGGACACCTTCTCTTCGTTAGCGAATCGGTTGCTCATCACAGATCTCCTGATTGATTGTGGTTCGGTCTGACAATGTGCCAGATTCTAATACTAAACTTCTCAGAACAAAGCAAACTACCATAATAAGTGCTTTTTGTCAATACAAAAACTCCCCGCTTTAGACGGAGAGTTTTTAAAACTATTTCAACTCTTCACCATCCTCATACACTTCATTCTCATCAATTACGATGATGCGATCTCCTCTAAAGTTAAGTTTAGTGAATGCATCTTCAGTTACGATCCATCGTTTGATGAGCTTAGATGAATCAGTAGGATCTACTTCAAGACGATACACTTTGGGAGAAGTAGTATATTTGATGAGGGTGTAGGCAGGATGAACGTCGGTTCTCGTAATCTCTTCACCCACCTTATATGCATCAAGAAGACGAGGGTCTACATCTTCAATCCAGTCTGAGCGATAGTTCAACTTGTTGAACACTTCTTCACTGGTAATCCAGTATTTCGTATCATTAATGAGTACATAGACTTTAGGATCATAGGGAGTTTTAATGAGTGCTCCATAGGTTGGACGATACAGGGGTCCGAGAGGTAAGAATGACAGCGGATCAAGAGGGACTGAAGTGAGGGTTACATTGGTAACCACACCTACATCACTCCATGATGAGAAGTAAGTAAAATACGTTCGTTCATTCGGAATTGGCCGCCTCGTACAGTCTGACGTGACATAGAATACTGAAGGAGAGCCTGATGATTTATATGGCTGCTCCGGAGTAAGTGGACATGCGTTTGAGGTAAGGGTAATCGTGTCTGAAAGAATGAGTTCTCCCCCTTCAGGAGTTCGTAATTTAACGTATACGGTCTTTTCTCCATTCCCAAGAGGGAGCGTGTACCAGAGTGGAGAGATGAGTGATTCAAATGATCCATTGGCGAATGTAGGGTCAGTAGAAACAGCAACCATGGAAGCATTAGGTGAAGTTATATGCAGAGACACCAAGCGACTGTTTGTTGAGAGTGCTCCCTGGTTGATCGTGAAGTGAGATGCTGAAGACGGAAGGGTGGGAGGAAGGTATGGGATACCGCCGTTTGAGGAAGATGTATCGTTAGAGTCACTGTCACCCTCCCCTTCTTCACCCATCAGAGCAAAAAGTGAGAATCCAGGAGTGTCACAGGTGACGGTAAAAAGACTCGTGTTAATTGTGCACGGAGAGAGTTCGGTCCATGTGCTAGTTGCATAACGATAAATAACTAAGGTAGTAGGGTCGAGACTCCCAAGTGTATCTGGATCGTAGGTCATGGTGAGTTCAATTGGTTCATCGAATTCTGAGATGATAGTTGAGGTGTTTGCAATTGCTTTGAGATGAAAAACGAGAGAACCAACGACTGTTCTACCAGCAGGAATGCCTCCGTCTTCAATCACCGTTACAGTATCTACTTGTTTAATCTGGAACACAACATCAGTGGAAGTAGTAAATGCAGGAGGAATATCAAGAGCAATACTCTCAGCTACCGTCTCAAGTTGAATAGTAGCACCTAAACTTGAAGAAACTGCAGAACTCTCTGAAGCAATTACCGGCGCTGAAAATGAACACCCTTGAGTCACAAACGTGCGATGAGAACTAGTTGCAACATCACCATCAGCTGTCACAGCACGAGGAGTGTAGTGATAAACCGTACAAGGTAGTAACCCAGTCATCAAAACTTCATGAGTAGTAACTCTGGAAGATGTATTACTCTCAGTAGTCGAAACTCCCAGTGATGCAACCAACCCATACAACACTCGAGATGAAGCAAGTCGATTAGTAGACCACGAGATAGTAGCAGTTGAAGTGCTGATATTAGTTGAAGTGACACTAGAAATGCTTAATAGTGCGTTAGTGATAGTAGAAGTAACAGAAGAATACGCACTCGAAGTCGATACGTTATCAGCGCGCACTTGAAATGAATAACTAGAATTAGGAGTGAGTCCAGTAAAAGTATAACTTGTCTCAGTAGTAGTAACGACTGACCCCACAGTACTAGAGATAGAGTAGAATGTTGCACCTGCAGCAGAAGACCACGACAATTGAACTGAAGAAGTAGAAAAAGTACTTGTAGTAAATTCAGGAGAGGAAAGACTAGTCAATTCTGAAAATGTCAAAATATATGCAGCTCCTGAATTAGAACCATTTACATTTGTTTCACTTGGAGCACCTACAATCAACACATCATTAGTTTTATCAAAAGAAACCTCAACACCAAACCATGAATCAATACTTGCATCAGATGCAACCAATTTTTCATTCTCTTCCCAATCTCCACTTTCTCGGTCAAAAATATATACGGCTCCAGTGTCAGTAGTATTACCAGATGCACCAATCGCAACTTTCTCACCTAGACCATCGATTGCAACAGCTTCACCAAAAAAGTTACTTGCTGCAGCATCACTTGCGACAACCTTTTGATCTAATGACCACGATACCCCACTCCGCACAAAAACATACCCCGAACCAGAAGCACTCCCAGCGTCATCATTTGAATAAGCTCCAACAACGACATACTCCCCTGAATCAGAAATGGAAACTGCATTACCAAAAAAATCACTAGCGGCAGGATCATTTGCATTTAGTTTTGCCTGTTGAGCCCAAGTACTGGTCGTACGATAAAACACATAGGCAGAACCAGAACTAAGAGCAGTATCATCATCATTCGGAGCTCCGACAAGTATATAATCACCTGATTCTGAGATATCTACAGCTCGACCAAACCAATCGTCAGCCGCCCGGTCGGTAGGAACTATTTTTTGCTGTTGTGACCATACTCCACTTCCATCTCTTTTAAAAATATATGCAGAGCCTGCTGCACTCAATGTATTAGCACCCGCAGCATCCTGATCCTCGCGATATGCACCAATAATTGCATATTCACCCGCCATAGCAAGTTTATCACCAAAAAAATCTTGATTTGCAAGATCACTTGAAACAAGTCTTTGATGAAGATCCCATGAGGAGCCCGTACGTTTATAGACAAACACCGCACCAGCCTGCGACCCATCATTATGGTCGGTCACCATAGCATAATCACCCGCAATCGCTACATTTTCCGCAAAAAAAGTAGAACCAGTCGATGTGGTAATCATCGCCTGCTGAATCCAAGAACCATCCTCAAAATGAAAAATATAAGCTTTCTTTTGATTATCAACTCCAACTATTGCATAGTCGCCAGAGACATCAACTGAGTATCCAAATCCCTGACTAGCCACTCCATCTGAAGGAAGAATTTTAGCATCTTCTACCCAAGCGGCCCGAATAAAATCAAAATGAATATAAAAAGATAAAAAACCAAAAGCAATAATGCTTAAAATCCAAAAAGATTTGTTAAAAAGAAATTTTTGCATAGTCCTATAATAAAGTATAGTGATAGTATATCATATCAAAAAATAAAAATTTTAACCTTCTTTATTCCAAACTTTCACCATCTTCATACACTTCACTCTCACCAATCACGATGATTCGATCTCCTCTGAAGTTGAGTTTCTTGAACGCGTCCTCAGTTACAATCCAGCGCTTGATAAGTTTGGTTGCATCAGTAAGATCAACTTCAAGACGATAGACCTTGGGGGAATTTTGGTACTTAATCAGAGTGAACGCAGGATGAACGTCAGTTCGAGTTATTTCTTCTCCTACATTATATGCATCAAGAAGACGAGAATCTACATCCTCGATCCAGTCTGAGCGATAGTTAAGTTTAGCGAATACTATCTCATCCGTGACCCAATATTTGGTGTCGTTAATCAAAACGTATACTTTGGGATCTCCCGGTGTCTTGATGAGTGCTCCATAGGTAGGACGGTACAAAGGACCAAGAGGAAGGAAAGAGAAAGCATCGAGAGGCACTGAAGTAAGAGTAGCAAGAGATACAACACCTACATCGCTCCATGATGAAAAGTAAGTAAAATACGTTCTTTCATTCGGAATTGGCCGTCTCGTACAGTCTGACGTGACGTAGAATACTGAGGAAGAACTCAATGTTTTGTAGGGACGCTCTGGTGTAAGTGGGCATGCGTTTGAGGTTAGAGTAATAGTATCTGAGAGGATGAGCTCTCCCCCTTCAGAGGTTCGTAATTTGATATAAACCGTCTTTTCTCCATTCCCGAGAGGGAGTGTATACCAGAGTGGAGAAATCAGTGATTCAAATGATCCATTGGTAAATGTAGAATCAGAAGAGACAGCAACCATCGAAGCATTAGGTGAAGTTATATGCAGAGACACCAAGCGACTGTTTGTTGAGAGCGCTCCTTGATTAATAGTAAATTGAGATACCGAAGACGGAGGGGCGGGAGGGATATATGGGATACCACCGTTTAAGGGAGATGTATCACCAGCACCACCCTCATCATCCCCTTCTTCTCCCATAAGAGCAAAAAGTGAGAATCCAGGGGTGTCACAAGTAACGGTAAAGGCGTTCGTATTTACAGTGCAAGGAGAAAGTTGTGTCCATTCGTCATCAGTATATCTAAAGATTGACAACGTCGTTGTATCAATCCCCTCAAGGTCACTTGGATCATACGTCATAGTAACCTCAACCGGTTCATCAAAAGTTGAGATAATAGTTGAAGTGTCTGAAATAGCTTTAAAATCAAAAACAAGAGACCCGATAATATTTTTACCCGCAGGCAACCCTCCATCAGTCGTAACAATATCCTTCTCAAGTCGCTTGAGCTGAAAAGCGGCGGCAGTCGTACTTGTAAATCCAGTTGGCACAGTAAGGGAAACCCCGTTACCTGATTCCAAAAACGTAATCGACCCTCCAGACGAAGAAGACACTACGGAAGCTTCATGAGATATAATTGGTGCAGAAAATTGACACCCCCGAGTAGCAAAGGTGCGTTTAGAACTCGTAGTAAAATCTCCTGATCCTGCAACCGCTCGAGGTGTATAATTATAAACCGTACAAGGAACAAGATTAGTAAGAGAAACCTCATGATCAAGAACTCGAGTGAGTGTATTGATTTCTGTAGTAGACACACCGAGGGAAGTAATAAATCCGTATAAAATTCGAGAAGACGCAGGGCGGTTCGTAATCCAAGAGATAGTTGCAGTCGAAGTTCCAACGTTAGTTGAAGTCACATTTGAAATAACAAGAGTTGGTTGTGTTGAGGTGGTAAAAACAGAAGAATAAGAACTTGAAGTTGATAAATTATTTGCTCGTACTTGGAACGAATAACTCGTATTAGGATTAAGTCCAGAAAAAGTATAATTAGTTGCAGCAGTAGTAACTGGAGAAGTCGCAGTTGAAGAAACAGTATATGAGGTTGCACCAGAAACAGGTGACCATGAAAATGGTATAGAAGCTGCCGCAGCGGTAAAAGAAACAAACGAAGGAACTCCAAGAGAACTTCCCTCGGAGAGGGTGAACATCATAATTCGAGAATTCCCATTATCAGCCACATATAACCGATCATTATTAGAATCATAGGTTACCCCCTTAGGTGTTGCAAATTTTGATTGCGAAGCAGAGCCTGCTGCACCCGTAAAATCAGTCTGCCCAAGAACATAACTTGCATTCATGCCATTTGAAATTGTGGTTGTTGAAAAGTCATATACTACCACTCGATCACTATCATTATCTCCCACAAATAAACGTTGATTTTCTGCATCATACGCAAGACCTTGCGGATCATCTAATCCCGATTGTGTTGCAGCTGCAGAACTCCCTGTAAACGTTGACTGACCAAGAACATAACTCGCACTTGGAAAATCAACTTCAGTCGTATTTGCAGGCGAAGCATCAAAAATAGATATTCTGTGAGCTGTAGTTTGAGTAACATACAGACGTTCATTATCAACATCATAGGTCACGCCTCGCGTGCTAGGTAATGATGAAGTACTGATACCTGAATAGCCATTATCGAAATCCGGTGCACCAAAAATATATTTAGCATTCATACCATTTGAAATGGTACTCGTTGCAACATCGAACACAATAACTACTGCACCGCCCACAAAAAGTCGCTGATGTACAGGGTTATAAGCCAACCCTGCTGGACTTGATAAACCTGCTTGTGTACCTAAAGCACTACCGTTCGTAAATAGAATCTGTCCAAGAACATAATTAGCAGGCATGCCGTTCGAAATTGTCGTTGTAGAAAAATCGTATACCTTAACACGATTATTACCTGTATCAGAGACAAACAAACGATTACTCACCAGATCATATGCAAGTCCGTCAGTATTATTGAAACCTACTTGGGTAGTCGCCGAACTATTGCCAGTAAATAAAGCTTGTCCAAGAATATGTAACGCAGGCTTACCATTTGAAATAGTCGTTGTGGAAAAATCAAAAATACTTACACGATTCGAATTAGACACAAAAAGTCGGCTATTATTTGAATCATACACGAGACCGTCAGGTGAAACCAATCCTACCTGAGTACTACCACTACTACCTACAGTAAAAGTGGTTTGTCCAAGCACATAGCTTGCACTCATACCATTCGTAATGGATATTGAAAGATCAAATACTAACACTCGATTATTACCACCATCCGTAACAAAAAGATAATCATTTTCATAGTCATAGGCAAGACCCTGAGGAGCACTCATACCACTTTGAGTAGTAGCTTGCGTCTTAGTATTAAAATTAGACTGGCCCAATACATAATCAGCCTCATAATCAATTAAATCATTATTACTATCAAGAGTATGGACCAACACTCGATGATTCTGATCATCCGACACAAACAACCGATGATTCACCGTATCAAGAAAAGTATAGTAAGGAAAATCAAACCCAATTCGTGTAGGACCATTATTGTAGCCAACTCTCGTATAAACTGGCACCAACTGATCACTGTCATTATAGTCAAAATGTCCAAGTAAATCAGTTGCGTTCATCCCATTAGTAATAGTTGATGTAGCCGCATTAAAAATACTCACTCGATTAGTACTATCTTGGACTACATACAATTTACCAGTCGTCTCATTATAAGCAAGCCCCCCTGACCCAAGAGTACTCGACTGTGTCGTAGCAAACGTAGAAGTAGTAAAATTCGGTTGACCTAACTGATAAGTAGCATTTTCTCCATTAGTAATAGACGCAACATCATATACTACAACTCGTCGATTAGAAGAATCATTTACAAATAAACGATTACTTATAGAATCATATGCGATACCACTAGGTGCACTCAATCCCGATTGAGTTGTAGCAGCAGTACTACCGGTAAACGTAGTTTGTCCCAACACATAATTAGCAGGCATACCGTTCGAAATTGTCGTTGTAGAAAAATCATAGACGCTAACACGATTCGCATTTCCACCTTGCGCAACAAATAAACGGTTATAAACCGAATCATAAGCAAGTCCCGTAGGGCCCCGAGTACTAGTTTGAGTCGTAACACCAGTGCTGGCCGTGAATGTAAGTTGTCCCAACACATAATTAGCAGGCATACCGTTCGAAATTGTCGTTGTAGAAAAATCATAGACGCTAACACGATTATTACCTGTCTGTCCAACAAATAATCGACTAGTAGAAGTTGCATACGCAAGACTCACAGGAGTACTCATACCAGCTTGTGTATTTGCCGAAGAAGAGCCTATAAAAGTTGTTTGACCAAGAACGTAGCTTGCGTTCATACCATTCGCGATATTATTAATATCATAAACAGTGACTCGATGATTTCCTGACTGTGCAACAAAAAGATAACCATTTAATGAATCATACGTAAGTCCGTTAGGAGCACTCATACCTGATTGAGTAGTCCGACTCGTATAATCGTCAAAATTAGGTTGCCCTAATACATAATCCGCATGATAATCAAGGAGTTCATTACTGCTATCAAGTTGATACGCCACCACACGATTATTAGAACTCTCTGCAATAAATAACAAATGATGAACAGGATCAATAACCACATCTTCAGGCGAAAAAAATCCTAAATCTGTAGGCCCATTATTTCTGCCCCCTCGATTATAATAAGGGGTCAAATTACCTGCTCCATCATCACTAAATTGTCCCAATAAACCAACCGCCTCAGGACCATAGGCAATAGTAGAAGTAGATATCGTAAGATCAAAAACACTCACACGATTGCTTGATTGAGAAACAAATAACCTATTATGATCTGGGTCATACGCAAGATCTGTTGGACCACTTAATCCATTTTGCGATACAGACGCTGTATTTTCAAAAAAATTAGGTTGCCCTAATAGATCAATCGCATCCATTCCATTTAAAATAGTCCCTGGTGACACATCAAAAATAAGAACACGGTTACCACTACCATCTGCGACAAACAAATACTCCCCCACATCGTCATACTCAAGTCCCTGTGGACCAAACATACCAGATTGATTCACCGCAGCTTGAGTAGTAGTAAACAAAGTCTGCCCAAGAACATAACTCGCGTTCATGCCGTTACTAATAATTGAAACATCATACACAAGTACACGATTATTTCCTGAATCCGTTACAAACAACCGATCATAAACGTCATCATATGCCACACCCTGAGGGCCACTGAGCCCAGACTGACTAGTAGCAGCTACTCGAGTATCAAAATCAACCTGTCCAATTACATAATCAGCCTCATAATCAATCAAATTATCACCTGAATCCAAAGAGTGAACCAAAATTCGATTATTAGTTGTGTCAGAAATAAACAGACGATGATTGACCGTATCAAGAGCAGTGTACGATGGCGAATGCAATCCTAAAATATTTGGTCCATTATTTCTCCCACTTTTAGTATAGTTCGGAACAAAAACATCCTCTTCAGTTTCATTATATTGACCAAGAAGATCAATTGCGTTCATGCCATTTGAAATAGTATCAACTGAAGCATCAAAAATACTCACACGCATGTTACTATCTTGAACAACAAATAACCGATCATTAGTAGTATCATATGCAATACCACGAGGACTACTAAACCCTGATTGTGTAGTAGCAGCAGTTGAAGAAGTGAAATTTATCTGTCCGAGCACATGAGTTGCAGGAGTACTTGTGGTAAGAATCGATTCAGGTGCGACATTATAAACAGTAACTCGATTGCTAGTTGATTGAGCTACAAAAAGACGGCTAGTAAGAGAATCAAAAGCAAGTCCATACGGACCACTCATACCGATTTGAGTAGTCGCGGAACTACTCAAAGTAAACGAAGTTTGTCCGAGCACATGAGTTGCAGGAGTACTTGTGGTAAGAATCGATTCAGGTGCGACATTATAAACAGT
>CAYUTO010000004.1:88364-160648 GCA_964447765.1 uncultured Gammaproteobacteria bacterium
GAGTTGCAGGAGTACTTGTGGTAAGAATCGATTCAGGTGCGACATTATAAACAGTCACGCGGTTACTGGTAGACTGACTCACAAACAATCTACTATTTACAGAATCGTATACAACCCCCCGAGGACTTGCAAGACCTATCTGAGTAGTAGCACTTGTAGAAGAAGCGAAACTAGGCTGCCCAATTACAAAACTCGCATTCATTCCATTAATAATACTTCCAGATAAGTCATAGACCATTACTCTATTATTACCATTACTCACCACAAACAATCGATGATTAACAGCATCATACGCAAGACCTTGAGGACTGCTCAAGCCAGATTGAGAAGTTGAAGCAGAGTCACTAAAAAAATCGGGTTGACCAAGCACATAATCAGCTTCATAATCAACAAAATCATTATTATTATCTAATTCATATACAAGCACACGATTATTACTTGAATCTGAAAGAAAAAAAAGATGACTTGTAGTATCGATAGTCGACCATGCCGGGGCACTAAAACCAAGATTGGAAGGACCGTCGTTTTCGCCATTTTTAGTATAAAATGGAGTAGGATCACCCGACTCATTTTCTGAATATTGACCAATTACATCTGAAGCTCCCATTCCATTACTAATCTCAGCTGAAACAAAATGTGGAAATAATAAAGAGGAACACAGAAAAAACACACCAATCTTTTTAATTATTTTCCACATGCGCATAAAGCTTTTCTAAAAGAAATAAATATATAGAGAAAACAACTATACCATATTCCTAAAAACAAAAAAACTCCTCATTTTCGCGAGGAGTTTTTTTTCGATTAATCTAAAACTACATCATCCCCATTCCCCCACCCATTCCTCCCATACCACCGGGCATTTGAGGTTCATCTTTCTTTGGGAGGTCTGTGACTACTGCTTCAGTTGTGAGAAGCATTCCAGCCGCAGATACTGCGTTCTGAAGAGCACTACGGGTAACCTTGGTCGGATCAATGACTCCTGCTGCAACCATATCTTCATACACACCAGTCAAAGCATTGAATCCATAGTTACCTTCATGTTTTTTCACTTCATCCACAACTACCGCTCCTTCATATCCAGCATTTTTTGCAATGATACGGATTGGTTCTTCCAAAGCACGTCGGAGAATTCCAACTGCTACCATTTCTTCTGGTTCGAGCTTGATCGTATCGAGAGCTTTCATAGCACGGAGTAACGCTACTCCACCACCAGGTACCACTCCTTCTTCAATCGCAGCTTTGGTAGCTCCTACTGCGTCTTCAATACGATGTTTAATTTCTTTCATTTCAGTCTCAGTTGCAGCTCCTACTCGGATGACTGCCACTCCACCTGCAAGTTTCGCGAGACGCTCCTGAAGTTTTTCTCGATCAAAATCAGAATCACTTTGTTCAATAAACTTTTTGATTTGTGTCACACGATCGGTAATTGCAGATTGATCACCTTTACCTTCTACAATCGTCGTAGTTTCTTTGGTTGAGACTACTTTGCGTGCACGACCAAGATCTTCGAGAGTCACACTATCGAGCTTAAGTCCCACTTCTTCAGTAATCAATTTTCCACCAGTTAAAACGGCGATATCCTGGAGCATTTCCTTTCGTCGATCTCCAAACCCTGGAGCTTTCACTGCAAGCACATTGAAACTTCCACGAAGTTTATTAAGTACGAGCGTGGTCAATGCTTGTCCATCTACATCATCTGCAATAATCACCATTTCTTTTCGTCCAGTCTGAGCGACTTTTTCAAGTACTGGCAACATGTCATCAACTGAAGAAATCTTTTTGTCAGTAATAAGAATAAAAGGATCCTCATATTCAGCTTCCATGCGGTCAGTATTCGTGACCATGTATGCTGAAATATATCCTTTATCAAATCGCATACCTTTCACGGTCTCAATATCCATTCCAAACGTAGGAGATTCTTCTACCGTAATAACCCCATCATTTCCGACCTCTTTCATTGCTTCAGCAATTTTTTCACCAATTTCTCGATCGTTCGCAGAAATTGATGCTACGTTTGCAATATCATGAGCTTCAACTTTTTTTGAAATAGTATTTTTGAGTTCAAGTACCACCGCTTCAGCAGCCTTATGAAGTCCACGGTTAAGTGCTACTGGATTTGCTCCAGCAGTCACATTCTTCAACCCTTCTTTTACAATCGCCTGTGCAAGTACTGTTGCAGTAGTTGTACCATCACCTACAATGTCATTAGTCTTACTTGCAACTTCTTTGATAATTTCAACTCCAATATTTTCAAACTTATCTTCAAGTTCGATTTCTTTTGCAACCGTAACTCCATCCTTAGTAATAATAGGACTTCCATATCCACGATCAAGTACTACATTACGCCCCTTAGGACCAAGAGTAATTTTTACGACATTCGCGAGAGTATCCACCCCACGCACGAGAGCCTGACGTGCGTCATCATCAAATTTGATTTGTTTTGCCATATAAATTTCGTTAAACTTTTTTAAAATCTTCAGTGTATTCCCTCCCCTTTTAGGGGAGGGTGGGCGTAGCCCGGGTGGGGTCGGCCTACTCAATTACCGCAACCACATTTTCATGATCAAGGACTTTGTATTCAACTCCCTCAACTTTCACATCGTCATCCCAACCTTTTTTAAACAATACTTTCATTCCAACTTTGAGATTCAATTTTGCAAGTTTTTCACCTTCACCAAGCGCAATAATTTCTCCCTCTGTTTTTTTCTCTTTATCAAGAGTATCAGGAAGAACGATTCCAGACTTGGTTATTTCTTCCTCTTTGAGTGGTTTTACAAGCACTCGATCCCCCAATGGTCGAATAGACATACGACAATTATGATTAATAAATAATATCTACACCTATTATCACTCTTATTTTGCGAGTGATAATATTGTATTCAGATAATAGAATATTTTACCCTAGCTGTCAAGGATAAAAAGTAGGTAAAAATAAAAAAGCCCGCGGCGGGATGCAGCCTGATGCGACGACCGTAAATGAAATTCGTGATGCCTGTCAGAAACACGAATTTCGCACAGCGTCGCTTCATGCAAATGCGTCCCGCCTCGAGCTCTTAGCCTGTGTACTATACGCTCATACCCCCACTCTGTCAACGAGAAAAAATAACGATAAAATTACTAATTGTGGACATGCTGTGGAGTGCCTGTGGAGAACCGAAAAAATACGCTAAGATAAGCAAAGTAAAGTAATATTCCTGGGTAGAGTGTAATTAAATAATGGTCAAAAAAACTGATAAAAATAAAAGGTATTATTCCGCTAATAAAAAACAGTACACGATGAGTCCTTGCTCTACTCATTCCAAACCCGATAAAAAGTCCAAAAGAAATCAGAAGAAACAAAGTGCCAATCAACCCATATTCAACTAACGCTACAAAAAATACCATATGAACCGGCTGATATGCGTAGCCTGCAAGTGTTGAATTATTCGCATGCCACGCATGTATGTAGGTGCCACCACCAAAACCAACCAATGGTTTCAGACGGTGCAATTCCCACGCAACTTCTACCCCCTCTTGTCTTTCAGACAACGAACGAGTTTCAGAAATAGAAACCGGGATACTGCGCGTATACACAATGCTCTGATATAACATTCCAAATATCACGCCCATGATTAGTGAACATACAGTAAGTAACAAGATATTCTTAATCTTGTTTTTTAATGCATACAATAAAAATCCAATGCACACAAAAACATACGCACTAATAGCTGATCTACTTAAGGTAGTATAAAGAGTAAAAACTGCAGCAATATGAATACTATATAATCCAATTTTTTCCCACTTATTCTCGGTTAATTGGGAATACAAAAACGTAAACGCAAGAATAAACACTAGATACCCGCCAAAAATATTCGGATGAGGGAATGAGCCATACGCTCGAAGCCAGCGCCCAATGGTGTCTGAAGCTACAATTGAAGCCCCTGGATTGGATGCAATATGCTCGGTAAGACCAAACAACGTTGAGCTAAAAGTTGTCTGAGTAAACCATTGAAACAAACCCAATGCAACAGGTGCGACACCTCCAATAACAAATGCACGAATCCACTCATGTACCGAAACACGGGAAACAATAATCGCAGTAAGGATCATGTACCCCTCAATCAAAAAAAGTGATTGTCGGATCGATACATCAAATTGAATCGACCACCACGCATTCATCAATAGATACAGAGGAAACGCAACGAATAAAAAAAGCCACAATACCTTTCTCCATTTGGTAGACCGATCGAGAGCGGCAGGTACTACACTCGATTTAAAATTAACAAAAGCAACGATACACAAAAGCCACAAAATAATTTCACTTATATAAAATCCAAGAGTCAAAAATGGTGACACAACACCGTTAATTATTCCTGCCTGGTATATCCAGATCGTCTGCCAAGGAAATATCATTCCCCATGCATAGATCAAAGTTCGCTCAATTTGTTGTGAGACTCGTCCAGCCATAGATAAGATTAAAAGATTAAAGACTGAAAATTAAAATCTATAGTCTTTAATCTTCAGTTTTCAGTCTTTCCCCTGTACCCCCAATTTCTCCAATCTCTCAATCCATTCATCCCGATACCGCAGACGACGATCATTCTCATGAAATTTAAGTATCGAATCATTCACGACTACCCGAGTATCTTTTGCATGAACCAAACTCCGAGAATTATGCATTATCTTTCTTCTCTGAAAACTTCGAGTAATATCTTCTACACGGTCTCCAAAATGCCCCTGAAGTACGTATTCAAGTACGTGAGTAATATTCCGCCTATCTCTCTGTCTTTCACCCATGTAGTGCATCGTAGGGCCCACATGGCGTGCATGCGGTAAAAAAGGTGCAAGTAATTCGTGATTAGCACGAAGCATGCTATCCCCTAGCTGATCAGGATCATACACGGGAATAAGTGTACGTATCCAGTATGAGAGATAAATATCTTCAGTTGCAATTCTAAATTTTGACAGATTCAATGCACGATCAGCCAAATAAAAACTAAGACAAATCCGATTGGTTATTTTTTTCTTAGTGCGCCTCAGACGAAATAATGACATGATAATAGTAGTAAAGAATCTCGCAACCCACATGCGACCACGCTTCACAATTACCAAGACATCAATATCACTATCCGGATCAGCAGCATTAAAGGCAAGTGTATTGCATACAAGCACACCCCGCACAAATGGTGTCGCGGAAAATAGTCGCACTGCTTTCTTCAGCTTACGCAACTTATACTCGAGATGCACACTTCGCTCAGTACGCAATGGCACCAGAGCTTCTCGCCCGACCAAATGCCAAAGGCCCTGAGTACTTGCAATTTGCGCACCAGGAAAATGTCTGGTTTTAAGGACAAAAGATGCAAAATCTAATTTCGGCTTTACCGGTGGATTATGAAGATACTCAAAAAGCTCTCGATCAGTAAGCGAATGATCAAAAATATCAAAGAAAGCGATAGTCCGAACAACTGATTGGTACAGCAAGTCTTCCATATAGAGGGTAGTGTACCTAAAAGCAACCCAAAGCAAAAGCCCGCTTATGAGCGGGCTTCATCTTCGACCAATCCGAGAGGGTTAGTTGGGTTTATTGACATAGATATTGCAGATTTTTCAAATTCTTCAAGAACCCTATCTTCCACAAACATTTTATCTTCTTCGTAGCGTACTACTTGTTCCCGTGCAATCGTATAGGTTCGATGTAGTAGTGAGGAAACCAGATATTCACGAATTAATCCCGAGTCGAGATCAAATGAAATATCCTTAACTTTACCTACGTTTTTACCGGACGTAGTATACACATGCATTTTCAAAACCTTTGAACATGCAAGTTTCATATAAATAAATTAAGAAACAATCTTACCCTCAATAACATTTGAATCTTTTCCACTGCCCGTTGGTGGTGTATCTTTTCTAAACAAAATCCATTGCTGAATTACTGCGAGTAGGGTTCTGAAAAACCAGTACAACACCACACCGGCAGGAAACTGGAAACCAATAATAATAGTCAAAATCGGCATCATATAGAGCATCTGCTTATTCATCATCGCAGCCATACTCTCATCTTTGGACCCTTCACCTGCAACAGCAGGTGGACGCTTGGTCATAAGCATTTTTGTCTGCACAAACTGTGCTGCTCCTGCTAACACCGCAAGTACTGCGCTCTTCCCTGCTAAATTGAAAATTCCCAAACTTACAGGATCAATAGACCCTGGATTCGCAACAAAAGGATACAACAATTCAAACGACGTATCTTTAAAAGCGTTTTGAAATACATAAAACAACGCAAGAAAAATAGGAATTTGAGCAAGTACTGGAAGACATGATCCAAATGGATTAATCTTGTTATCCTTATACAGCTTCATGGTTTCAGCTGCCAATTTCTGTTGATCCTCCTTGTGCTCTTTTTTAAGCTTTTCAAGCTTTGGCTGCAAATCAGCCATCACCTTTTGCGCACGGATAGACTTATTATTTAATGGATATAAAAGAAGTTGGAACAAAATAGTAATAAGCAAAATCGCGATTCCTACATCGCCAACCAAATTATAAAACCAGACAAAGAGGTTGAATATAGGCTGGTAAATAATAGTCGTAAACAGCTCTTTCATAACAAATAATTTATACATTATTCACTCAGTATAGCACGCGGTGAGGGCAAAATCAAGCAGTGCTCATAGCCTCCTATGATGAACAGCAACATAGGGTTAAAACAAAAAAACTCCCCGATTAAGGGGAGTTTTGATTGAATTTTTTTGCATCAATACTATTTACTCTGCTTTTGGAGCCTCTTCAGTAACAACTTCTTCAGCAGGTGATTCTACAGGTGTCTCAGTCTCTTCAACTTTTTCCACTTCTGATGCTGCAACTTCACCCTCTACAGGTTTCTCGAGAACCACTTCTCCATCCTCACTCGTTACTACCTGAGTTCCATCTTTTTCAACTACTTTAATTTTCCAGCCCGTAAGCTCAGCCGCAAGACGTACATTTTGTCCGCCACGTCCGATTGCAAGTGAGAATTGGTCTGATTCTACCTTCACAATCGCTTGCTTATCAGCTTCGTCGAGCTCGACACTTGCAACTTTTGCAGGAGACAACGCTGCTTTGATATAGTCTGCAGCATTTTCATTGTAAAGAATGACATCAATTTTTTCTCCAGCGAGCTCATCAATAATCGTCGTAATACGACTTCCACGCTGTCCAACACATGATCCAATTGGGTCAATAGATTCATCATCAGTAGCTACCGCCACTTTTGATCGATTTCCTGGATCGCGCGCAATACCTTTGATCACCACTTCACCAGAGGTAATTTCGGGAATTTCTTGTTCAAATACAAATGACACCATGCGTTTGTCTTTTCTCGAAAGAATAATTTCAGGACCACGAATTCCAAGGGCCACTGAAGAAACAAAAAATTTCATTTTATTACCCAGTGTATAGCGTTCACGAAATACGGTCTCACTTTGAGGCAAGATACCGGTAATTTTACCGAGGTCAATTACGTATCCGCCAGTATGACGATCACGTCTCTGTACAATTCCCTGTACAATATGTCCTTCTTGTTTTTTGAAATCTTCAAACACTGAACTGCGTTCAGCTTCACGGAGTTTCTGAATAATTACCTGTTTTGCGGTTTGTGCTGCCATGCGACCAAAATCTCCCGGTACCTCAAGATCAATTTTGAGCGTATCTCCCAATTTCACACTCTTCTTATGCTCTTTAGCCTCACTAATCATGATCTGAGTTTTTGGATTAAAACGTACCAAATCAGCAATCTCTTCTTCAGAAAGATCGCGACCTTCTTTTCGTATTTCCTCGCGTCGACGAGTAAGTTCTTCCTGATCATGAAGCAAGGTTTCCTCAGCAATATCCTCTACCACTTCCTTTTCATCCCACACCTTCATATCCCCTGTTTCAGGATCAAAGACTACCTGGATATTCTGCTGCTTGTTTCCAAAATCTTTGCGATACGCAGCACCAAGTGCTGACTGAAGAGCCTCCATTACGATATCGTACTGAAGACCTTTCTCGTCACAAATAAACTGAATGCTTTTACTAATTTCTGATGACATACAACACTACTAGTTAATTAAAATAATTTTGAGTTTAAAAAAAGCAGCATTTGATGATGCTACTTACATAGAGAATACTACCACAGAAGTAAACTTTTGTCAAGAATAACATGCCCAAACAATAGGTTATTTCACTATCTCATAATGAAAAATTTTTTGCTCTTCCCCTTCGCCATAAATACTCACCTGTTCAAACTGTATGGGCGTATGTTCACTATCAACCCCATATTCAATACAATAGGCTTCTGCCCCACGGAGCATATGCAGCTGCTTCTTCCTTCCTACCGACCGCTCAGCACTTCCGTCATCAGCCGAACGATACTTTACTTCAATAAAACAAAGTGTTCGACCAAAATATGACTTAGTGTGCCAGGCCACAATATCAATTTCTCCAAAACGTTTTGCAAAATTACGCCCCACGATTTCATAACCTGCTTGTAACAAAAAATCGGCAGCTATGCGCTCGCCTTTAGTGCCAATTTTTCGTTTATCTTCCCTCCTTCTGAAATACATACAAGACTGAAAATTGAAGATTAAAAATACAATCACAATCTTTAATCTTCAGTCTTCAATCTTTCCCGACTATCCCCGAAACAATACAACTACACGATGGTACGGACCAGTCTTCGCATCTTCCTGAACACCAAAATTATTCTTTCGTGCCCATGAAATAATGTGCGAAAAATCAACCATGTTATTACTCGAAGGACCAAGTACTGATAATTTTTTTGTCCAATCGGCGACAATAATTCGGCCTTTTTCTTTGAGTACACGAGCAGCCTCAGCAAGCGGGGTATCGTATGAATCAAAGTGATACAACACGTTGATAAAAAAAGCAGTATCAAGAGTCCCTACAGGAATTGCCAACCCCTGTGTTTGCCCCAAATCAGCCCACACAGTCTGAACATTGTGAATCGCTTCAGTAGCTGCACGTTTTCGAACAGACTCAAGCACATCTTTGAGTACATCTACCGCATACACAACACCGCGATCACCAACCATTTTTGATGCTGGAAAAACGACATGCCCCGTTCGACCACAACCCATATCAGCAATGTGCATTCCTTCGACAATTCCACCTTTAGCAAGTAGTGCGTATGGATCAATAAGATGTGTTCCCGTATGATATGTCATAGATAAAAGTCTATAAAGTCTCAAAGTCTATAAAGTCTCAAAGTCCGACTAGTAATGTATTTACTTTATGACTTTCGCCGTGCCTGCCGGCAGGCAGGACTTTTAGACTTGCTGACTATTGTGATCCACCAATAAAAAGATTACCAAAAATTCCCACGATCATCTCACCCAATGCCCCAGTCATTCCAAGTATAGAGCCTACAATAAATATAATCCCTAAGCCTTTATACATTATACGAGTTCCTCCGCCACCAAATTTTGATTCAGCCCAATCGCTATATCCAAAATTTTCAATAAACCACTGGGTCTTTGCAACCATAAGAGTACCTAATACAATCACGAGAACTCCTAGAAAATATTTCATAAAACCTTATTGAAAAGTGACAGGTACGGAATAGGTATAGTCATGCTCTGGAAGACCCGATGGATTATCCTTGATAAAAGAAATTTTTCCTGTTGGAGTAGTTGGACTATCGATAAATGAAACAGTCACCGAAAATGGAACATACTCAGTCGTCATCCAATCAGATTGAGCTTGAGCAATTCCCTGAGCCACGATTGTACCAATATCATCAGTCACCACTACAGGAAAGCTTGCTTCAAAATACATCGTTCCACGTGCTTTTCCCGTAAAAATGATTGACGGAGCAGAAGTATCGTAGATATACGGTTCGATAATATCAACCGAAATCAAATCAGGTTCCTCAACTTCTGAAGGAATATCAGTTGCACCCATTACTTTATAGATAACTCCTGCATGATCATCACTCACATACAATGACCCGTTCATAAATTTCAAATCTACCGGACGACCTAATGATTTTTTCTCCTTCGTCAGCCATCCTTCCATAAACGGTTCCTCACCTACAATCTGCCCATTTTTATCAAGCATAATACGCTCAATGGAATATCCTACAGGCACGCTTCGATTCCATGATCCATGGTATGCAACGAGAAGATCATTCCAGTACTCTTCAGGCCAAAAACTTTCTTCAGGAATAAAGGCGAGTCCCAATGGAGCAACGTGTGCCGGCAAATCATAAAAACTGGCGACTGTATGAGCGCACGGATCCATGATATACGTATTTTTATCAAAATTACTGTCATGTATTCGATTACCAAAACACACCGGCCAACCATAATTTTTTCCTTCCTCAATAATATTAAGCTCATCTGGTGGAATATTATCACCCAACAAATCACGTCCCATCTCAGTTGCCCACACTTTTCCATTTACTGGATCAGTGGCCATGAATACTGAATTTCTGAGACCGATTGCATAGGGCGTCAATGTCCACGTATCACCATTTTTTTGCAATTTTTGAATTGATGCATTAAGTGAAGAGTCTTCATTACACACATTGCACGAAGACCCAATTGAGACGAGTATTTCCTGATTCGGAGTATACGCAAGTGAACGAGTATAGTGAATTCCCTTACCTGTCTGGAGCTCAACCAATGTAGTGAGGTCAGTCGAAGCAAAGGAAACTGGTTCATTAGTACCAGAAACACGAGTAATTTCAATTGAAGAAATTCGATTCTCTTCAGCAATATAGAGGATATTAGGATTCTCAATACCAAATAATAGTCCATGTGGATTAGTAAGTCCGGTAACGACATCTATAGTTCGTACCGCTTTTCCATTTTCCACAATAACCGCCGATATCTTCCCCTCCTTAGTACGTGAGACCCACACATTACCAAATTGATCGAAAGCAAGTACGCGAGCGCCACCCAAATCTCGCGCAAATACTTCAACAGAAAATCCTTCAGGAAAAGTAAGCACCTCCTCGGCATTTGTATCAACCACATCAGCAATAGGATACGGAGGATCACTGATTGCAGGCCCTACCCCTCGAAGATGCTTATAATAAAAAACACCAATATAAGTGCTGAGTCCAAGCGCCAGAAGTATAGGAACAATGATAAAAATTTTTTTCATACACTTAGGTTTCAAGAATAAAGCGTCGCAATGCTCGTCCAACAAAAAAGGTAGTTGTAGCACGTGCAGAGAAATGCCCTCCCGTTCGCACCAATCGATGTTTACACGGAACGTTGCTAAGAAATTTTTCTACTGCATCATATGACACTATCATATCATCTTTTGCGTGCATAATAAATATTTTCTCTGGGTTATACTCCCCTACATGTGTAATAGGATTAAAAAATTGGTCGTCAACTCCGAGCTGATTAAAATCCGAATCAGAAAAACGATACGCTTCTCCAAAGACATTACGTATATATTCTCGTAAATTTGATAACGGTTCCTGGGGTCGATAAATTTCCTCTTTCCAATCGATCACAGGAGAAACAGCAATCACTTTATCAACTTCAGGATGGAGAGATGCGAGTAGAGCGACAGCACCTCCAAAACTAGCCCCAATAATCGTGACATGAGTAATCTTCAAATGATCAGGCAATGAAGATGTCTTTTTTCGTGTGGGTATTAAAATCCCATTTTTAATAGTTCGCGCAACCTCCAAAATATCGTTAGTTGGGTCATGATCTAAAAACCTTCCGGAACTCTCCCAGGTGCCTTTATACCGAGGATGGAACACCCAAAAACCTCGCTTTGACCAATAACCAAGCACATGTCGTTTGGAAGGAACACTCGGCAAACCATCACATACCACAATAGCATGATCACTACTCAGACTACGCGGTGGGAGAAATTCAGTAACAATATCAGTATTAATGCGGAGGCGCATTGGTTTCATAGAGATCAATTAACAGTTACCGACGAACAAAAATTCTAATTTGTTAATTGCTAATTACGTATTATTCATTTCTAGGTCCGGAGTCTCCACCCAATCGAAAACAATCTCCACACCAATCCTCCAAAGAGAACTATGAGACCAATAATAACAAACCAGCCGATGAGAGCACTTCCCTCTCTAATTCCAACCATAGCGTACCGAAGTCCATCAACAAAATAGAAAAATGGATTGAATTGCACAAAAATCTGTAATTTCTCAGGGAGCATCGTAATAGAATTGAACACTCCACCAAGAAACGTAAGCGGGGTAATAATAAATACACTCAATACCGACAGCTGTTCAAAATTTTGTGCCCACAATGCAACAAGAAGCCCAAGAAGCGAAAAAATAATCGCGACTGCAATCGTATACAAAAGAAATAAACCGAGATGACTAATAGTGGCCGCACTAAAAATAAGCGCGATTACATACACGCCAATCCCAACAATCACCCCGCGCGCAACCCCGCCGACTACATAGCCCGTAATCATTTCAAAGTGAGAGAGGGGTGCTACCAATACTTCTTCAATATGCTTTGCAAACCGTTGAAAATACAGTGACGATGAAGTCTGAGCAAAAGAAGAACCAATAAGATTAAGCATAAGGATTCCAGGAAGCACAAAATCAATATACGTAACTCCTGCAATGAGATCAATGTTACCACCCACAACTACACCAAAAATCAGGATATAGAGGAGCGCATTTATCCATGGAGAAAGAAGCGTCTGGATATACACCCGAAACGATCGCTGTATTTCCCGCTCAATAAATGTTTGAAGACCAATAATATTCATCATAAAAAAAGAAGTTATTTTTTCTTTGCAGTAAGCGAAAGAAATTTCGCTTCGAGACTACCGCCATCTTTTACAAAGTCAGACTTAGGAGCATCCGCAATAATTTTCCCCCCATCAATAATTGCAATTCGCTGGCAAAGCTCCTCAACTTCCTCAAGATAGTGAGAAGTAAACATAATTGTTTTTCCAGCCGCATTAATTTTTTTCAAATATTCCCACAATTCAAGTCGAAGTTCCACATCGACTCCCGCAGTTGGCTCATCAAGAATCAGAAGTTTCGGATCATGAATCATAGCGCGTGCGAGAAGTACCCGACGCTTGAGCCCACCAGAAAGTTGCATAAAAGTCTTTTCTTTGTGAGATTCCAAATCCAAGATTTTAAAAAGTTCTTTTATTCTGATCTTTCTCTGTTCTTTAGTCATTCCATAATACCCACCTACATACCATAATATTTTCTCTGCAGGAGCAAAAATATCCATATTGAATTCTTGAGGAGCAAGTCCAACAAGCATTCGAGCTTCTCTATAATCTTTTTCAACATCCTTACCAAACACTTTAATCGTTCCAGAAGTAATCCGACCAATACCCGTAATAGCACTAATCGTAGTAGTTTTCCCTGCCCCATTTCTTCCCAAAAAACCAAAAAACTCGCCTGGTTCAACGGTCAGAGAAATATTATCGACTGCAGTAGCTTCACCATATTTCTTGGTAAAGTTCGTTATCTCAAGTGCGTGCATACAACAAAATAAAAAGTCCTGCCTGCCGGCAGGCAGGAAAAACACAAAAATAAAAAAAGAAACAATAGTAAGACTAACTATAGCACCAAAGACATATATAATCAAGCTAAAAAATAGCTCAAATAAGCCTACATTTTAACTACTGCCTCGATCAATTTTTGAGAATTTGGATCATCCTTATACGAATGCTCAGGATGCCATTGCACGCCAAAAATCTGATACTCCTCATGTTCGATTGCCTCAATAATTCCATCAGTACTAGTTGCTGAAATTTTGAAACCTTTTCCTAATTTCTTTACACTCTGATTATGGAGCGAGGTGACCCAAATACATGCAGAGTCGCCATAAATACGTGAGAGAAAAGAATCTGGCTCAACCTGGATCTCATGCGATAATTTCTTTTTTTCGCTATCAGGCTCTCGATGCTGAAGCGTGGAATTCGATTCATAATCATGATGCAGATTCTGATAAAGGGAACCTCCAAAAAATACATTAATGATCTGCATTCCTCGACAGATTCCAAATACAGGTTTGTTTTCGAGAATTGCAGCTTCGAGCAGATTGAACTCGATTCGATCGCGATAACTATAGCATTTAATAGTGGGATGTTTCACTTCTTCACCGTACAATTTAGTATCAACATCATCACCGCCAGTAAGTACCACCATATCAACCATTCGAACCATTTCTCGCAGCTCAGCAGTGGTAAATTCAATTGCAGGCACAATAACAGGAATAGCTCCTTCGGCATGAAACGGAAACACTTTGTAGTCCTGCACAATGACCGATGGATACCCAAAAAATTTCTCAGCCTCTGCTTCATTATGGTGGGATGTAATAAGAATTTTTTTCATAGCTAAAAAAGAAAAAGCGGCTACTATAAGCCACATAAAACTAAAGATACAAGATGATTATCCCCTTGTCAACGATGACACAGATAAAAAAACTACCGAACAAAACAGCCACGACACAAAGGTTCGTAAGTAAACGTGCCATCATCAGGAATGACCGATGGCATCCCACTAGTAAGAGCTTTCCCCAAACTATACACCTGCGTATGCGTTGCAGAAAAATTCTTACAATCATTACACACTGCTCGCTTGTACTTCACATCACGAGGACCAAGCTCAAACAATTTTTTAGTCATTTCAAACAACTCACCCCGATAATCAGTATCAAGTCCAGAGACAATCACATCAGTGCCTCGAGACAACAGTTCACCAATATATACGGCATCGGACGGATCAAACATGTGTATTTCATCGATACCCACAACAGAAAAATCCTTAGCCAAAATTTCTTTCAGAGAATGTATTTTTTCAGCTTCAAGAAAAAGCCCACTTCGTGACTCGATTCCACTATCACGCACATTGCGAATAGGCTGAAAGAGCCCATACGAAGAAGTGGAATATTTGAGTGGTGAAAAATGACTGATAAGATCAAACGATTTTCCACTTTTCATGGGACCAAGAATGAGGGTGAGATGCATAAAACTTATCTAGATGTTTGAAAAAATAATGCTTTAACAGACCTAGTGTATCATGCCCTATAAATAAAAAAAGTCCCGACTGAGTCGGGAACCAATTTTATTCTTCGATTATTCTGCAACCTCTGTTTTTGGTTCTGCAGCCTCTTCAGTTTCTTCAACTTCTGGAGTTACTGGGGTTGTTACCTCTTCAGTAGTCTCATCTGTTTTTTGTTCGTCTGTCATATGTAGTATATGATTGTCTGTCGTTCCAATAGGATAATCGATATACCAATTGAATTGTACAGTTGAGTATGATCTTTACTAACCATACTCCCATTAATAGACTCTGTCAACCAAAAAATAAATGTGCGTACGAATTATTTTGGTGGCAATGGAATAAACACACTCGTTCGTCTTTTGTACTCAGCAAATTCAGGATGTTGCTCCATTTTTTTCTCAAGCATCGGAATTCCAGAAACTTTAAGAATCAAAAAAGTTATAGTGAGCGGACCCACAATTCCATACCAACTATAGGTAACACCAAGTGAGATAAGCCAGATTCCCCACCACTGAGTAACCTCACCAAAATAATTTGGATGACGCGTATACTGCCACAGACCGTACTGCATTAATTTTCCTTTATTTCGAGAATCTCGTATAAACGCTGCCAATTGAGCATCACCCACAGACTCAAAAAAGAAACCGATTAGCCATACAAAAACTCCAAGATACCCAAACACTCCAAATGCTCCAATATTCTCACTTTTATTCACCAATAATACGGGTAATAAAATAAGAAAAAGAAAGAACCCTTGCAAAAAATACACCTGAGCATAGGATCGAAGATAGAACCACTTGCCCCACTCTTTTCGCCAAGCAAGATACCGATAATCTTCTGTCTTACCCTTATTTCGCGTATGGATATGCCAGGCAAGTCGCACACCCCAAACAGTTATCAATACGCCCATAACCAACCCATACACACTCGCTGTATCAGACAATATAAAAGAAACCCATGCAAGAAGAACAAAACCCAGTCCCCACGCAATATCCGCAACATCGTTTCTTTTTTTCAATATCGAAATACCAAACCACGCGGTCATGTACACAAACAACACGAGACCAAGCATTACATAATAATTCATACACTCATTTTAGCAGCAATAAGATACACAATCACTGACACCGAAGCTGATAACACCGCCCCCCATATAAGATCAACGACGGTTACATTAAGCGGCCAGTCTCTGATTGTAGCAAGATTAGTCAAATCATAGGTGGCATAAGTGATAAGACCAAACAATGCTCCATACAGCAGCGCATGCATCCACGATCCTTTGGCAAGCGCAGGAGAAATAACAAATACCACTAATCCGAAAATAAACAGAAGGTAAAATATAATTGCGGCAATCCAATTAATATTTGTTTTCATAAGAAAACCCAGATGCTCACGATAAAAATTTTTTGCAACCAACCCGAGCCATATCATGTCGATAGCAAAAAACACAGGCAATGCGATAGCATATAGTTTGATAAGCATATAAATCAGTATATAAATAATATCAGCATCATATCAAAAAACCGCCCTGTAGGCGATTTTTTGATATTTCTATTTTGTATTCGCTTCAGCAGCAGCTTTCTCATCCATATAGAATACTTCCCACACATGACCATCCAAATCTTGAATATCCCGAGAATACATCCACCCATAATCTTGTGGGGGCATAGGCTCGGTAGCACCTGCCGCAAGTGCCTTTTCAAGGAAACTATCCACCTCTTCCCTACTTCCAACTGAAAGGGCATTCAAAACCTCCACTTGTCGTGCAGCATCAACAATTTCTTTTTTGGTAAAATCCTTAAATCTATTTTCTACCATAAGCATGGCAAAAATATTCTCACCCATAATCATGCAAGTCGCATTTTCATCAGTGAATTGAGGATTGAAGGTGAATCCAAGCTGGGTAAAAAATTCAATCGATTTCTGTAAATCCTTTACCGCTAAGTTCACAAAAATTTGCTTAACCATATAGTAAAAAATTAAGAATTGAGTTTTTTGTCTGCAAAAATTGCTCGGTATTTATCCCAATACGCATATCCGAGATATGCAGTAAGAACACTCACTATTACTCCCGTAACCACATATTGAGGTGCTACGGTTCCATTATACACAATAACCCCGATACAAATCGGTGCCAGGAATAACAACGCAAGTGCAGGCAAAAAACCCACAATAAGCATAAGACCCACCACAACCTCAGTGATTTTAATCAATTGAAAAATTCCCATATCCCACAACTGCATCATAGTCGGAACCATAGGAGCCGGTACATTCTTCATTTCAGACCCAGCCATAAGCCCACTCACGCCACTAAAAAAAATAAACAACCCAAGGAGAATTCTAACAGTGACCACTAATTTACGATTTCGAAAATTCATAAGCTACAGTATAAATAACTAAAATAATGGATTAAGTACCTTCTCGATTTTCTCAAACCAGACTCGATACCCCTCGCCAGAAGGATGAAAATGATCGACTGAATAATATCTCGACACATCTTCAAGAAAGATATCATCAACACCTTCTTGAAGCAAGTCCACATACGTAACTTTCTTTTCAAAAGCAACTCGGAGATACAACTCACGAACCATTCTTGATTGACGACCGAGATACCAATCAATTGGCTCAGGGAAAATGGGAGCAGTACCAACATCCGCTGAATGTAAAATGATCACTTGTTTTGATTTTTCGGAAGCTACATCGAGAAGATCACTCAAATCTTTTTCAAGTTCATCAAGTGGAGTCCGATGAGTAATATCATTTGCCCCAACCTGTATAAGCAAAAGATTATACAGATCAGTGTCCGTAGATACTCCACGCAATTTAGCAAGTGTATCAACTACTCTATCTCCACTCTTACTAATGTTAGTAATTTCAGCATGTGGGTAGAGTACACCCAGTCTGCCTGCAGTGGATTCTTCTGGCTTTGCTGCCCCAATTCCAAAGGCAGTACTATCACCTGCCACCAGTATTCGAGAATCTGGGTTAGGGATCTTCCTCTCAAAAGCGATGGTTGAACGGTATATTCCACGCCCACGATAAAGAAGCATTCCCACTCGCATGGAATGGTATAGGATTAACATAATCACTATTCCAAGAATAATTTTTATAACAATCGAAAAATCATCTTCCATGATACCCCTTTATTTAAAAAAACTCTTGGTAAAAGCCTAACACAAAACACTGGTATATACCAGTGTTTTTGATTTGAACTTATGCCCCAAAAGTCTTATTACGTGTACGCTTGCCCACAGCTACAGGATCTCGAAATGCTTTGGGAGGTGCTTGTAATTTTCGAGTATCAAAGGCATGTCCAGGCTTGTCTAATGAATCAGCCTTCAAACCTTCCTTCTTCAAGGCATCAAGATGATTTTTATACCATTTCTTCATAAAATTGTATTAAAAACTACGAAAACTAACCTACAATATATATCACCATTATCTCGCTTTGTCAAGATTGGCATCAAAGGCTTGTTTAAAAGATGACACAATATACGGAATATCACTAATCATAATAGACTCATTATTATTAAAGAACCCATTCGTACTCCAATTATTGGTACCAAATACCGCAGTATCATCGTCAACAAGTAACAAATGGTGATGTAAAAAAGAATTAAAATCTTCCTCACCATAGACTTCCTGAATTTCAAGATTTCGTTTATGGTCAGTAAAAACCTGAAGATTCTCCAAACGATATAACTCTTTTTGAGAATTCAAAAAAGGAAACACGGAATCAGTCAAAGCATAATTAGAATCATCAGTGAGTATGGTTGTAGGCACACCCTCCTTACTTTTCTGAAGTATTGTCTGAGCAACAGTAGTATCAGTGAGATTCCAAATCAATACCTCAATTGTTTTTTTAGTGTCAGCAATGAGACCCAAAAAACGTGTACGCAAACCTACACTATTCGAGGGAGCAGGAGTAAACCAAATTTCGATATAACCTTCAGGATATCTAAGTAATGCGGCATAGGGATTACGATCAGTGAGAGCACCGCCAGTGTATAAACGATTGAATTCCCTACCAAATACATCAATAATTTCAGGACGAGTTGTTTCTAGCACAAAGCTTGGATCAAATTTCTCTTGGAGAGACGTAAAATTATATGAACCAAAAAAAAGTTTTGCCGATACAAAGTTCCGATCAATAAGTATAAACTTATGATGCATCGATCCCCGAGAACTCTCAAAACTAGCATCGACGCGTGAAATATTCTGAGGAGGATTATAAAAAACCAGATCATGAGTTTCTTTTCGCTTCTCGCTCAAAAGCAACTTCACCGCAACACCACGATTGGCTGCACGATAGAGCGCATCTCGTATCAACGGATGATCCATCGAATACACAGCGACCTCGATCTGCACCACTGCTTTGTCTATCGCGTCGATAATAAGTGACGAAAGATGTGTTTGCCCAAAATCAGTATTAAAATATAATTGTCCTGAAAAAGATTCGAGGATATCAATCGTCTCTCGAGGAGTAAACACCGACGACTGAGAAATGGTGTCCGTCGAAGACACTACTTGATCCAATGGAAGAGTATATTCTACAACACCCTCATCATGAGAACGCATATAGACAAAAGCAAAAACAAGTATCGATGCAAAAAGTAACAAAAATACAGGGATAAGCCAAACCAAAAAACGAGGAGTTGTTTCGGGAGAATTAAGAGATGGATCTAATTGTGGTGCCAAGTTCATGTCGTTGAGTGTAGGATAAATAATCATTACTATTGTTCGCAAATACCAACATGATTGAGGTTGGTAGTGCTTGATGTAATATATGTATCATATCAATAATGCGTGGGTATTGTAAATCAAGCCAAAAATTATCAATAACCAATACCGGACGATGGGTTACTAGAGAATGCAGTGTGTGCAATGCAAAAGCCTGCAGCGGATTTTTGAGTACCCTATTTGCAGAAGTAGTATAATTTCCATCGACTGAAACAAGTTCTACAATAGAAGGATACCGATTCATAATAAGCAGTGCCGAAGCAAATTCTTCCGTAGTAATATCATCTTTCACTTTACCCATAATACACTCCGCGAGAGTGCGATCTACCCGAAAATTGGGATCAAAAAAATACACATCAGTGCACACATTCTGCCAGCCGACAAACTCAAATCGTTCAGCATCAACCGTAATTTTTATCGCACGCGGATTATACGCAGCAACACCCGCAAATAATTTTGCCAATGAAGTCTTCCCGGTCATATTGGTACCAAAAAATAATACACGCTCACCCGGTTTAAAATCAAAACGCATATTTCGATAATACTCTCCTTCTGGAAAAAGCTTGGTCTTGTGACTACGGAAACCAAGTGTTTTTTCTCTCAGGTGAAAAGCCGTGTCTTTCACATAATTCTTACCTGATTGTACCACCGTCAAAAAAAGGCCCAACCGAGCAGGAAAAAGATATAACCCCACTCGTGTAGCTTCGTTCAAGGCACGCGAAAAATAAATAAGTAACAATATAAATAAAAATCGTTCACCAATATGTTCGGTACCTAAAAAAGAAAAAAACGTTGTGGGGAAAAAATGGCTAAAAATCGAAACAACAATCAAGAAAATAAACACCATTTTAAAACCGAGACGTATCCAAATATCTCGACGTATACGAAAATATGAATCAAACCAAACCAGCTTATCAAACTTTTCGAGAATGCTCCGCTCCTGCCCAAACATTTTTAAAAAACTAATATTAGTAGCATTGAAATCTATTTCTCTAATAATTTGAGAATAGAATGTCACCTCTTGCGAAACATAAAATCGAGATACGAGGTACCCACCAAAAAATAGAAGCACTGATGCAAGAATAAACGCGCCACTCACCACAAGAACATGGTAATTACTCACATATGAAATCATGAGTATAATTCCCAAATACATGAGCCAGCGCCAAAATCCAAAAAATGTATTAGAGATACCCTGTGTAACCAAAGGAATGTGATACGAAATCTTTGCAATAAGACTCGCGTGTTGTTCTGAGGATGTATGCTGAGGTGAACGACCAAGAAAATTCTTAAAAATACGACGCCTAATACTATTCGTCAAAAGAACGACAAATGATCGCTCATATTTGATAGCAAAAAAAGAATTGATCAAAAATACACCAATAAGTACTGAAAACAATAATATAAAATGACTGGAGAGCCATAGGCGAGTCCCGTCTGAAATCTGATCGCGACTAAAAATAATCAACGCAGATTCAATAATACCTTGGGAAAACAACAAAACCAACAAACCAATAATCAACAAAATATGTTTTTTTGAAAAATCCCGAAGATACTGATAATGATCTTTCGTAAATAAAACCTCCCTCCATTCACGACTCTCTTTTTTCGCCAACCGAAGAAGCCGAGCCTGCTCCTGCATCTTCTTACTAAAGATATGTGTGACTTTGTGTGTATTATTCTCGACCTCGTCCATAATGAAAATTCTTATAATACTGGTACAGTGAAACAATACCCACGCCCCCCATCACTTCCTTCAACAATCGTCGATGCTGCGGAGAATGTTGTCCATAGTAAAATTCAGTAAGAATATGAAAAAAATGTTCAGACACTATCCTTATTTGATTCACATCATTCACCTGTGATTTATTCTTGATTATCTCCTGAAATCGAGTATTAAAATTTGTATAGTTGCTACGCATGATATTTTTGAGAATACGTTTTTTCTTTGCTTCCGACTCATGCTTATAAAGCAGTAAACTCTTCCACTCCGATTCAATACGGGCAATAAACCCATCTTCAAGACTAATACGTCCATTCGAAAAGCGATATCCCAAAAAAGAAAAAGTGTCTCTAGCAGACCCAATAAACAGTTTATCATTATTAAGCTTCAACCCCCTTTCATGGAGTTTAATTTTCATCTCTTTCTCTATAACTTTCAATTTTTCTAAATCCGGATCAAAGAGCGCAAGATCATCCCCTACTCGTATATAAAAATCAGACTGACTATCATATCTGAAATCAAGGTCTGAAAGATAGAGATTAGCAAACAAGGCGATTAATGGCACACCTTGCACAATACCCTGACCGATCGTTTGTATCGAACCACGATCATACACCTGATTGAATATAAAAAGCTTCAATACTTCCACTGTTTCAGTATCCGGAAATAATACTTGTAATTTTTCGACTAAATAATCCCGATCAATCAGACTCGAATAATTTTGCAAATCAATCACGAGGCAATGGTCCGTGGTAAAACGCCTGCGATATCGACGAGCAAATAAATATGACGCGACATGTGGTGGTCTGCCCGGACGATAGGAAAACAAACGATCAGAAAAACTGCGTTCAAAAACGGGCAATACCACACGATAAATTGCCTGTGCCTTGATACGCTCCTTGAGCGTATAAATAAAAATCTCACGAGTCTTGGTAGGATTATTTTTCTTTGGAATACGCAATAAAACAGCCGGTTCAATGGCTTTGGTATTAATTAACTCATCCTGAATAAGGCTTAGAAGATCATGCGAATTGACCTCATAATCCAATATTTTTTTATGGTCGAGGCCGTAATATCGAGATTCCTTACTGTCTTTGGCAAATTTTTGAACAATCTCTAGATATGCGGCTTCCAAATTACGCTTGGATATGATTTCTCTAAACATACAATATACAATCACTCCCTAATATATCTGACAGAAATCTATCAGATATTGATTATTTCCATTGAGGTCTTCCAAATAGCTTAACAACCTATTTGTTCTTTTCCTAAAATCGTCAAATTTCATGAAGCTAATGCCGATAGCTTTTCTTTTCATGAACCCGGACGACTGCCGACATCCTGAAACTCAGGTTTTAGGGAATGATTGTAAAGAGCACGTTAACCCCAAGAATAGCATATCTAGAAAGACAGGTAAACGCCAAATCTATGTTTCACACCCTTGATTTTTCCAGAAAATCTGCTAGGCTCTCTCCATCACTCTTGCATATAGAGCAACGTGATCACAACCCAATCAGGAGATAGACGCATGAAAAAAGTGTATACGCAGCTTCAGGAAACCGTGACACACCTCGGCAAACGCCTCGGTAAGAAGCAAAGGAAACCACAAGTCGGCATCGTACTCGGCTCAGGTCTCGGAGAGTTCGCAAAGAGGCTCAAGGACCCCGAGTCGTTCCGCTACCAGGACATCCCTCACTTCCCCGAATCCACCGCTCCCGGCCACGCCGGAACCCTGTGGTTCGGCAAAGTCGGGAGTGTGCGAGTGGTCGTGATGCAGGGACGTCACCACTACTACGAGGGCAACACCCCGGAGCAGTGTGTCTATGGTCTCCGCACCATGATCAGCATGGGCGCGAGTACCATCATTCTCACGAATGCGGCAGGCACGATCGATGATCAGGTGAGTCCGGGAGATCTTCGGATCATCTCCGACCACATCAACATGACCGGAGAAAGCCCGCTTCGTGGACACAATGACACGCGACTCGGACAACGCTTCGTGCCCATGAACGGTGCGTACGATGCAGATCTCCGAGCGCATGCGCTGAACACATGGAGTGAGGATCCGAATGCAACGAATTCGATCAACCTTCACAGAGACGGTGTCTACGCGCTCATGGCCGGACCCGAGTACGAGACTCCTGCTGAAATCAACCGACTGAGAAATGCCGGCGCCAACCTCGTGGGAATGTCAACGGTCTTCGAGACCATCGCGGCCCGTCACATGGGCGCTCGCGTGTTCGCGATGTCGTGCGTCACGAACTACGCTGCAGGTGTGAAAGGCAGTGTACCAAACGAGCAGGAGGTGCTCGACACGGCACAGCAGTCGTCGAAGAAGTTCGTCGACTTCATGACACACTTCGTCGAGACGATGCCACTCTCCTGAAGTAGGCGGATGGGGGGGGGCAGGGTGCAAAAGCACTCTGCCCCCATCAATTCATTATAAAAAAACAGAGCATTGAAGCTCTATTTTTATTTTATCTACATTCAATTATTATCAAAGCTCCACGTCGTAGATAATGTTCGAACTTATTTTATGTCTTCTTCCACTGACCATCAATAAAGTCTGCGACATTATGGCCACCGACAGGAAAGCTGTCCGCATCATAAAAAACAACGTTAATAACACTATTTTTAGCTGATCCTTCTTTATAGTTACCTGCTCTCATATATGTGTATTCTGATGTAGTACCGTCTTCCTCGGTAGTAGTAAGTTCTAATAAATAAAGACCTTTTTCATCTTCACGTCTTCTCGTTTCTTTATATTCTTTTTCTCCAATTATTTCTTTAACAATCGAAACTACTTCTTCTGACGAAGGGATATATTCTCTACTTCCTTCATAACCGCTTGGACCTGTTTCAGACATATTGCATATATAAATAAATTAGCATGGTATAAATGTATCATACCAACTTAAAATAAAATATACGCTAAAAAAAATAATGACTTATTTAAGCCATTATTTTCATCAGCTCCCAGACCTGGATTCGAACCAGGGACCCCCTCGTTAACAGCGAGGTGTTCTACCGCTGAACTATCTGGGAATATGTAAGAAAGAAAAATCCCGCATCTCGCGGGTATTCATGTTCTTCTATTGCACACGAAAACCCATTACTTTCTGAAGTAATTATTGCAATTATTATTGTTATTCAAGTGGATTTTCATAGCCCATACGTTATATCATGGAGAAAACCTCACTGTCAAGAAACAAAAAACTCCCTTCATGGGAGTTTTTTGTTTTAACGTAAAACTACTTTACCCCAAATGATGCACGTACCGTTGCCATCACCTCTTTTTCAATACTCGAAGTATCATATGAACCGTAATCAGATACTTCAATTGAATTTGGTGAGAGTACCTGAACTACTCCCTGACTTGCAGAGGTAAGAGCCCCTACACGAGAACCACTACTTTCAGCAATTTTTTCTGCTCGAGCTTTTGCATCCTTTACCGCGTCAGAGAGAAGATTCACTCGAAGATCGGCAAGCTTGGTATAGTAGTACTCCGTAGGAAATGTCGACATGACAGAACCAATAGAAACCTGCGTCTGAATATTTTTTGAGAGAGCGGTAACATTCTGAATATCAGTAGACTCAACAGTAAGTGTCTGGCGCACCGTATATCGACGAGGTGCATTGGAATCATAGCCATAATCCTGCTCAGTAAATACTGATGAAAGCGTAATAGCAGAAGATGGGATGCTGTGATCTACAATCTCAGACTGAACAATAGATATATCTCTACTCAATGCGGTATACGCCTGATTGAGTTCAGATGCACTGGCTGTGCGAGAAAGCTGAATAGTCCACTTAACCAAATCTGAAGTCACCGAAGTCTTTGCTGATCCTGTAACCGAAAGAATACCCGGATTAGCCACACGTGACGCGTAGAAAAAAATCGAAAATACGAGAGATGCTACAACCATCCCCACAGCAACTACTTTTGCCCCTTGCACAGAAATTTGTTCTGACATATACAGCGAATTAAATTAATTAACTTTTTTATGAAAAATAAACCTATCCAATCCCCACCATTCTCCTACGCGCATGGTGAAGAAAAGTAACAACACCAGTGAATAAATAACATGCTCGTCAACAATCAAGGCATGTGAATTGGGATAAGGGAAATCAAGAATAGCAAAATAGTACAGGAGCATAAGCAAAATACCCGGGATCGTACTCCATCGTACCAAAAGCCCAAGGATTAATGAGACACCAAGAAGGGTGAGCCCCCATGCATTGAGAAAATTAACCACAGGCAAAACTACAGGATGGAGAAACAATTCATACAACCATACAAAATTTTTAGCGCCCTTGATATATCCTTCTGCAGACCACGCAGGATCAAGCACCTTGGTAATCCCCGCATAAAACATAAACCACCCCATGGTAATACGGAGAACAACAAGTGAAATTTTTTGACGATGCGTCATAGTGTAATTGAGATAATTAAACAACCCTCCCTTAATTAAGGGAGGGTTGGTAGGGGTCAAGATATGCACTTCTTAATCTCTGCCGATCATCCCCCAATCAAGGGGAAAATCGATTGATGATACTTACCTGATACCGATCATTTTCCGTACTTCCTGTAGAGTAGTTTGTGCTGTCATTGTCGCACGCTCCATCCCACTTGTCAATATCTCCGCAACCTCATCATGCCCCTGCATGAGCTCATCTCGACGAGCTCGAAAATCCGCAAAATACCCACCAATCGCTTTACCAAGTTCACTCTTCAAATCTCCATAGCGAATCGATCCATCTTTTTCTGCTTTCACAAATTGTGCATGCACTTTTTTATCTCCAAAAATCTTGAGTAATCCAAGTAGATTCTCAACTCCTGGTGAATGTGTTCCGCCCTCGGTCGCTGTTACTGCTTTTTTTAATTTCTTCTCAATCACTGCAGGCTCATCCGCAAGCTCAATCACATGTCCTTCACCCAAAGACTTGCTCATTTTTTTCATTGGTTCAAGCAAACTCATAATTTTTGGAGTTTCCGTAAGGACATGTTTCACTTCAGGAAAAAATGTATCAAATTTTTTATTAAACCATCGAGCAATATCTCTGGTTAATTCTACATGTTGTACTTGATCTTGTCCGACAGGAATATGTGTCGCTCGATACAACAAAATGTCTGCAGCCTGAAGAACAGGATACGTAAAAAGTCCAACATTAATATTTTTTGCCTGGGTTTCAGATTTATCTTTGAACTGTGTCATACGTTCAAGCTCAGTAATGGGGGTGACGCAATTAAAAATCCAACCCAATTCAGTATGTTGAGGAACATGTGATTGTACAAAAAAGGTAGATTTTTTGGGATCAATTCCTGCAGCCAATAATTCAGAAGCGGTTCGAAGAATCTGTGATTTCCTCTCACTAGCACTTCTTGTACCGGTAAGTGAATGCAGGTCTGCAATAAAAAAATAACAATCGTACTTTCCAGAATTCTGCAGATCTACCCAATTTTTTACTGCACCCAAATAATTTCCAATATGAAGATTTCCCGTCGGCTGGATACCAGATACAATAACCGGTCGTTTTGCCATACTAATACTAATTAAGATGAATCAAGTGTACTATAGTAGAGGCCTGTCTGTAAAATTACTTTTTAAAATAAGTTGAAAGCGCCCGCAATCCACCTACCGTTTCTTCTTTATTTCCGCCATATGACAATCGTACATACCCTTCGCACCCAAACACACTACCAGGTACCGTAGCTACTCCTGCTTCCCTCAAAACTCTCTCCGACCAGAAAACGGAAGATTCAGTCGTTGCACCAAAAATACTCAAAGGCACAAAAACATATAATCCTGCGACTGGCGCTTCAATTTCCACATGAAATAATTCTGTGATCAAACCAACACACATGTCTCTCCGAAATTTAAATTCTCGATTAATCAACGGACAAATTTCATCCCGATGCTTGAGTCCTTCCAGTAGTGCCCACTGACTAATAGTAGAGACACCACTCACACTTTGACTAAGCAATGCGGTGACTTTTTTTACTATTTCTACATTACCGGCAAGCATTCCAATACGCCATCCCGTCATACCAAAATTTTTAGAGGCGCTCTGTATAACATATACGCTATCCTGAAATTCTGTAAACGATCCACATGAGACAAACTCTCCTTCATACACCAGCCCACTATACACTTCATCCGAAATAACAATTATCCCCTTCTCTTTTGCCCATGCGAGAATTGAGTACAACTCGTCTCGGGTATACAAAACTCCTGTCGGATTTGAAGCATTATTCAATACTAGCATTTTAGTCTGCGATGAATAAGTCGCTTCAAGTGCTTCAATATTCACTTTCCAATTATCTTCAGGCTGTGTCTCAACAAATTTGGAAATACCACCAAAAATACCAATAATCGCAGGATACGATACCCAATAAGGAGAGATGACAAGTACTTCATCATCTCGCTCAAGAATGGTTTGTAACAAAAAATACAAGGCACTTTTTCCCCCTGGAGTAATCACCATATTTTGAGAATTATATGAACATCCATATGATTCAGATAACCATGACGCAATTTCAGTTCGTAATTCAGGAATACCAGCAGCAGGAGGATACGATGTTTTATCCTCATCAATTGATCGCTTTGCCGCATCCCTAATAATGTGAGGAGTTTCAATAACAGGCTCCCCTACACTCAAATTATAGATGGTCCGACCTTCAGCCTTTAATTTCTGAGCCAGCGCATTAATACTAATTGTTGGAGATTCGGGGATAATAAATGGCATAAATGAGTTATCAAAAAGCCCTCGTTGTGAGGGCTTTTAGTGTATTACACTTCGATGACTACTGGCAAGATCATCGGACGTTTCTCAGTTTTTCCTGCCACATACTGTCCGATCTTATCTCGAATGTCATTCTTGATCTGATTAGTATCAGCCCAACTCTTTGGATCTGATTCAGTAACCATTTTTTTAACCCGATTTCGAATTTCTTCGATCAAATCTCGATTATCTTTGAGGAATACAAATCCACGTGAAATAATATCCGGGTTCTGGATAAGAGCACCAGATTTTGCATTGATCGTCGTAATCACGACAAGCATTCCGTCTTCTGCCAACACCTGTCGGTCACGAAGTACAATACTCTGACTATCGCTGATTCCCAATCCATCAACGAATACATAATCACTTGGAACTTTCTTTGCAAGCATTTTTGCTCCTTCAGGAGTCACTTCAATAACTGATCCATTATCTGGAACAAATATTTTTTTATCTTCAAATCCATGAGCAATTGCCAGTTTACGAGCTTCTTTGAGGAAGTAATGATTTGCGTAAACGGGAATAAAATAGGTTGGTTTAACTTGAGTCAATACTTCACGGATATCCTGACGAGTCGCATGACCAGACACATGCACATCCATCAATTGTCCATGGATCACATTGTCACACTGACGATACATATTATCTTTCAATCGCTGAATTGATCGTTCGTTTCCTGGAATAATAGACGATGAGAATACTACCGTATCAGTTGTTTTCAGCGTAATTGATTTGTGCTGTCTATTAACGATGCGCATAAGTACTGCATTCTCTTCCCCCTGTGCTCCCGTACACAAAACGACTACACGATTATCAGGATAATCTGCAATCTTTTTTACATCAATAAGTACTTCAGGTTTTATTTTGATATATCCAAGTTTCTTCGCCATCTCTACATTCACCTTCATACTATATCCGTCGAGTGCCACTTTCTTGCCCAATTTTTCTGCAGCATCGAGTACCCATCGGATACGTTCAAGCTGTGAAGAGAATGTTCCGATAATAATACGCCCTGGCGCAGACGACATAATGCTCTGAAGATTGTTATACATTTCTTCATAGCTTTTTCCTCGGAATTCATGCACAACCCCCAAACTCTCAAGCATGAGAACGGTAGGTTTGGTAAGGTTTTGAAGCGGAGTATAATCAAGAGTTGGTTTTCCTTCTTTATCACGATCAAGAGTCCAGTCGCCAGGATGAATTGCAGTACCCGCTGCAGTTTCCACAATAACCCCAACCGCATCCATGATCGAATGTTCTACTTGGAAAAATTTGATCGTAAACGCGCCAAATTTCAAGACATCATCAATACCCTTAATACGAATCGTTTTCAATTTATCAGCACTACCTTTGCGATAATCTTCCTGCTTATGTTTGATCAACGCAAGCGTAAGATCGCGTCCAACAATGAGCGGATTATTCAACTGTTCAAGCAAAATTGGCGCAGCCCCGATATGATCCAAATGTCCGTGACTAAATATAACAGCCCGAATATTTTTCTTTTTATCCTGCAAGTATTTGGTGTTAGGAACGATATAGTCGATACCAGGCATGTCTTCTTCTGGGAATTGAATTCCCATGTCAAGAATAATAATATCATCACCATACTCAAATACCGTCATGTTTCGACCGACTTCTTCACACCCACCAATCGGAATAATCCGAAGAGCTTTAGGATTTTTTTCATACCCCCCACTCTCTTCTCTCTTAAAAGAATTAAACTTACCCGAATTAACGGTTCGTCCGCCTCGAGAGTGCGGACGCCCCTGCGGACGTGAAGAGTTGCCACGTGTTGTTCGTGGAGCGTATCCACCACCTTGCGGACTTCTTCGTGGACTCTCCGTGCTCTGTGCCTGTGCATTCATCATACAAATAAACAATTACATTAAATCATGTTACATGAAGTAATATGTACTGACGCTAATTTGCGTCTGTAGTACAAATAAATAAATTTTAAATTAAAGATACAATATACATGGAACAAGATACACAATAAAAAAATTAAAGTAGAAATTTTGTATCGTATTCCATGTATGTTGTATCGTCTTTGGTGCCGATGGTGGGACTCGAACCCACAAGCCGCGAAGCATGCGCACCTGAAGCGCACGTGTCTACCAATTTCACCACATCGGCGTAAACCAATCAAAGTTTCCTACGAAGCTGGTTCACTAACTTTCTTAGTCCCCCACACTTTTTTTTCTTGAATATACCAATCGAGAATATTAGTAAATCGATCAGCCGGCTTAGCAATCCGCTCAACGGAAAAACCTTTTACCTTATCAGTCAAAGCATACGTGTAGGTTGGAGTATAGAGAAATACTGCAGGAGTATCAGCTACCAAAATATTTGAAAAATTCGTATACAATTCCGTAAGTTCTTCTGGATTACTAGAGACTCGAGCTTTTTCAAGTGTCTGATCAATATTCTTATTAGAGTACTGCGACAAATTCAACCCCGGATATCCGATCTGACTTGAATGCCAGAATGGATATTGATCTGGATCACTCCCAATAATAATTCCATATAAAAGCATGTCGTAATTTCGAGAACGAAGCACTTCGCGAGTAATATCCTGTGGATCTACCATTCGAACAGTCATCCGAATTCCAATTTCTTGAAAATACCCTGCGATAATATCAGCAATTTTTGAATATTCAGGTGTTGCAGCAGTTACCAATTCAAATCCAATTGCCACTTTCTTGTCTCCTCCTTTTTTATATCGATAAAACAATTGTGCAGGATTTAATTCACGATCCAATTCTTGCGAAATAGCCTCTCGAATTACCTCTTCATTGGAAAAAGTACTCGTGACAGTGCTCGCTGAATTTTCCGGAGGAGTCGCGGGAGTAGAAGTAGAAATATTTACATTATTTTCAACATTTTCTTGTGCAATCCGCACAGCAACACGTGCTTCGAGGAGTAGAGAACGATACTCTGCAGCAGATATGCGATCATACAGTTTATCAAGTCCTGTATTTGCTTCTTCAACTGAAAATTTTGTCGTGGTAGAAGATTCAGTAAATCCTGGGAAACCGGGTAATAATGGACCAGACATGATACGAGCTTCATTATCAAGTACGTCTGCCACAATTCGATCTTTATCGATCGCAAGAGATAATGCGGCGCGAACATGTTTGTCCTTCAAAATTTCATTTTTCTGATTAAAGAAAAGTGCAGTGTACTGTGGCAATTCAAGAGTATTTAATACAATATGCTTACGGAGAACCTTCTCTCTATACTCATAGGGTACAAAAGAAATTCCATCAATTTTTTGTTCACGAAGTGCCGTGATAATACCTTGAGGACCATCGTAATCACTAAAAAATTGAAAAACAACTTCTTTTAAATACGCTGGATTTCGATAAAAATCTGCAAATCGCTCAAGTTCAATCGATTCTACAAATCCATCAGAATTTTTTACCAATCGTTTAAACTGAAATCGACCCGTTCCGGTTGGCTGTAAATTCCTCTGCGCCAAACGTACTTGTGAAGCAGGAATTCCGGACCACGCATGTTTGGGAAGAATACCTACCGTAAGACTGGTTAAAAACGAAGGAAATGGTTCTTCAAGAGTAAACGATACAGTATATTCATCAATTGCAGAAACGGTAGCTTTCTGAAATGTCACTCGGAGTGGACTTCCCACTTCTGGATCTTGTATCAACTCAAATGTATGAAGAACATCATCAGAAGTAAAAGGTTCGCCATCGTGCCAACGCACATTTTGTTTAAGTTCAAAAGTATATGTTTTATTATCCTCGCTCACTTCATACTTCACTGCAAGATCCGGAACCAATCGTCTTGCATCGTCGTAACGAAGCAATCCTGAATACACGAGAGATACAATGTCTTCGTCAACTTCATTAAGAGACGAAAACAACGGATTCAATGATTGAGGAGAGCCAATAATTCCCTCTCGATACGTTCCCGCGACTTTTGGCACCGTAACGCGATATTCATTTGCAGCCACAACTCCAATAAGCCCAAGCGAACAAACAAACACTAACACTGCAACGAAAAATACGATCCGTTCGCGTATCGAAAGCACGTGACTTATCTGAAACAGTTGACGAGGGGCAGGAAAACGACGACTCCGAAGACGTGAAAGCAGAGCTACATCGTGCAAGGAACGCGACTTCTTTTTTCCATTTCCTCCTCGTACTGCCTTTGCATCTTTTAAAAAAGGCACACCAAAAGAGAAGTTTAAAACCTAACTAAATAAAATACTAGACGATCACATTAACGAGAGCAATAGCAAAAAACAAAATAGAGAATGCAATAGTCATGTTAAAGAGGACACGGTCCACACCTCGGCGTGTAGTATACACACCGGTAGTACCCCCAAACGCACCTCCAATACCTGTTCCTTTTTGTTGTAATAAAATCGCAGTAACGAGTAATCCGGCCACCACGAGATTCGCAATTGAGAGTATAGTCGAAATCATATAACCATTTTCTAGAAGTATATCAGAATAATTGATCAGACAAAACTGTATACCGTAGTCTACCAAAAACGAGAGTCTCTGTCAAGAATTAGAAAATAGAGAGCCCTTGGTAAAAATCAGTAAAAAGTGCTATAGTATGCCTAACTTATACCACTTTATATGACCCCCAAAAGCTTAAAAATACTCGGATACTCCATCCTTACATTCCTAGGAATTATACTAATAATTTTTCTATACTTCTTTATCTATTTTACCTGGCAATTAAAATACGGTTCCCCAGAGACCTTAGCCACCCTCACCCGCACTCTTGATGGTAGTTTCAGCAAAGAGGTGAATACAGACGCACCGACATTCCGAACCGACTACCGATCCTTTATCCGCTCACACAATCCAACAATGGGTAATCCAGATGCCCCAGTAGAAGTAATTATGTTTATCGACTTTGAATGCCCCTACTGCCAGGCAAGTTTTCCTGTCTTCAAACAGGTTATGGATTCATTTGGTGATGGGGTGAGAGTAGTATTCAAACAATTCCCTCTTGAAACCATCCACCCTAACGCCAGAAACGCTGCCGAAGCGAGTATGTGTGCCGAAGAACAAGACAAATTTTGGCAATTTTACGATCGAGCATTTAGTGTTAAAAGGCTTGACGAATCGTCACTTTACACGTATGCTGTTGAATCAGGTTTGAATGCGTTCGCTTTTGACGCTTGTTTTAAGGACAAAAAATACGCCAAATCCATAGACCAAGACCTCACGGACGGAATAGAGCTCGGCGTACGCGGTACCCCCACCTACATTATCAATGGACAGTTTGTAGAGGGTGTAATCACACTGGATGAATGGAAAACACTCCTATTAGACATTTTGAATCAAAAATAATCATACCTCTTTATCCTTCAGACGCTATGAAAAAAATCTTTTTCATTCTCGTACTTGCTGCATTACTCTTCCCCCACTCTTCTCATGCACAGGTCGATGCGCGTTGCTGGTATAAAAATGATTGTATTGACGCTCGCAAAGAATTCAAATCTAATGCAACACCTGATGAATTAAAAGAAGGATTTATACAAAACGTTGTATCAAATGATTTGTGTAAAGGAGTATATCAAACAGAAGACAATCCAATCGGCTTTTGTCTTCCATCAACCAATGCAAAAATCAAAATTGCAATTGGTGGACAAACTGAATTCACCGGATTAGCAGAATTTATCGCGTTTATCTATCAATACGGCATGGGCCTGGCAGGAATACTTTCAGTACTTGTACTCATCTTCGCAGGAGTACAGTGGATTATCTCAGGTGGGAATGCAGAAACAATCAGTAAAGCAAAACATAAAATCGTTGGAGCAGTCATCGGCATGGTTATTTTGGCCGCTGCATACACTATTCTCTATACCGTCAACCCTGATTTAGTAAATTTACGCCCCCCAAATGCATGGATGATTAACACACTTAATCTCCCCACAAACCCATCGTGCCAAGCGATGACAAAGGGAGAAAAAATTTCACCGACTCCAGCATACAAAACTGGTGAAAAACTCAACCAAGAAGATATTAAGAAAAAATTTAGCAGCATTAGTACATGGGTTGCGCCTACCACCACACAGACAAATATTGCTCCACCAAACGCACCCCCTGCACATTGTGGACAATCATATTTTGTACAAGGCACAGGAGCTCTCACCTGTACCGGAGATTATTGCCCAAAAGATGCTGCAGGAAATACACAAGTATGTTTTAATAAAGATGGATTAGGAGAAAAATGTGAAAAAGCAAATATACTAGGGGAAATTCATACTACAGGCTTGTGGGATCAGTTTAGCGAAGGACTACACTCTGCCTCCTTTGGTCTAAGTTCTTTTACAGGAGCTGAAGGCTGGACATTTCCTTGGGTTAAAGGTGACGAGGGTGCGGTTGCAGGTCTATTTGGCAGAGCTCCAATATTTTTGTATGCAATTTGTAATGATGGTAATAATAAACGTGTGAACGGTGATGGATTACCAATTGATCCTGAACTATCCATAAATCAAAAAGTGGATGGTTTAACCAAAAAACAATTATATGGATATATAGTTTCAGATGAAGGATTAACAAACTCATCAAATTCATGTGACAGTGAAGGTGGTCTAAAGGGGTTTCTATTGGGAGTATGCCACAGCGAACTCGGAGATCAATATTGTGAACGCCATTTTATTGGAAAAACCCTAGCACCAAATGGTGTAGAAAATACAAGTGGTACGTACACATCCTTTGATATTAGCGATGTTCAATCTGAAGGTGATACTAAATGTGTACTTAAAAATACACAAAAATCACACTTTTTTCAAAAAGAAGAAGTACAAAAAGGTTTTAAATTAAATATAGATGTTTCTAAAACAGCTGACATTGATAATTCAGATGATTGGAAGAAAGCTTATGCAAACCCATCTGGTATTCATCAGTACGGCGTAGGATGTCCATCTTAATTACAGAAGCAAAAAATCAAAACCTGCTTATGAAACAAAACGAAACCATAAAAATAGTTAACGCCCGTGTACATAATCTCAAAAATGTCTCACTTGAAATTCCAAAAAATAAGTTGGTAGTAATTACAGGGTTATCAGGATCAGGAAAATCTTCTCTCGCGTTTGATACGATCTATGCCGAAGGACAGCGTCGTTATGCCGAGAGTCTCAATGCCTACGCCAGACAATTCATGGATATGCAGGATAAGCCTGACGCAGACGAAATATCTGGCCTCTCACCAACGATTGCGATCAATCAGAGAAATACCACCCAAAACCCACGTTCAACCGTGGGTACGACGACTGAAATTTATGATTACCTCCGATTACTCTTCGCGCGCATCGGAGTACAGTGGTGTCCTGCGTGTAATATTCCCGTATCTTCACACAAACCAGGTACGATTATTGAACGTGTACGAACACTCGCCAAAAAATCTCCCACAAGTTTACTTCTCTCCCCTATCATCCGCCAGGAAACGATCACGAATAAAGAATTAAAACATCGAGTAGAAAAAACAGGATATCCTTCAATCCGCCTGAATGGAGTTGAAACATCAATCAAACAACTATCAACGATCACACTCAATCCTTCATATAAATATGATGTTGAAGTAATCATTGGGGAATTAAAAAATATACTCAAAGAATCATTTGCCAAGCATGTTTTGAAAGCACTGGATTTTTCAAATGGACATATCGTTGTCTACGATCCGGACACTGACGAAGAAACTTCATTTTCACAAATCCCGGTTTGTAGTTCATGTAAACGTACATTCTCACATATTGAACCACGCTCATTTAGCTTCAATAGCCCTTATGGTGCGTGTCCTCGCTGTACCGGACTAGGCAAAACGCTAGAAGTTGACCCAGAGCTCGTCATCCCAAATCAGAAGCTTACCGTAGAAGAAGGAGCAATCCAGCCCTGGACCAGACTGGTGGGGAATAATACGGGCCTCATGGAGATTTTGACCGAAGTGGCGTTTGCTCACAATTTTTCTCTTTCCCGTCCGATTGAAGAATTACCACAATCAGTCATGGATATTATCCTCTATGGAACTGACGGCCAGGAATATCTAGTGAAAGGCAAAAAAACAAATTACGAAGGAGTGATCCCCAATCTCACCGCGCGATATATTGAGACCAAATCAGAGTATGTAAAAAAAGAAATCGAAGTATACATGCGTGAAAAAACATGTTCAGTATGTGAAACCAAACGTTTGAAGGAAGACAGTTTGAATATCAAAATTTCTGATTATTCTATTGCTGATGTGGCTGAAATGAGCCTTGAGGAATCATATGAAATATTCCAATCATTAGAAAATCAAACCAGTGGTATTGCAAAAAAACTAAGTGCTGAAGAGAAAACCATCGCAAAACCTATTGCCTTGGAAATTCGACGAAGAATTGAACACTTGATTGATGTAGGACTTGCATATCTCACACTCGACCGATCATTGAACACACTCTCAGGCGGAGAATCACAGCGCGTACGCCTCTCTACACAGCTCTCGGCAGGTCTGTCTGGTCTTATTTACATCCTTGACGAGCCTTCAATTGGACTCCACCCGAAAGATAACAGTAAACTCATTACCACGCTGATGTCTCTTCGTGACGCAGGAAATACAGTAGTCGTAGTCGAACATGACAAAGCTATTATGAAAGCCGCCGACTATCTCATAGATATCGGCCCTGGAGCCGGAGAATATGGCGGAGAGATTATGGCTGCAGGCACTCCTGACAAAGTGATAAAATCAGATAAATCCCTCACTGGAAGATATCTTTCAAACGCAGAAGAAATCAAAGCTCCTGGCAAACCAAGAAAAGGAAGTGGTAAAAAGCTTACCATTCTTGGTGCCAAGGCAAACAATCTCAAAAATATTGATGTTGAAATTCCACTTGCCATGTTTGTCAGTATTACCGGCGTATCTGGATCTGGAAAATCTACACTCATCTTGGACATTCTCGGTAAATCACTGGAGAAAAAATTCTACCGTGCAAAAGATGAACCAGGTGCACATGATGATATCAAAGGATTATCAAATATCGACAAAGTAATAGCAATCGACCAGACCCCCATCGGAAGAACTCCCCGAAGTAATCCAGTAACCTACACGGGCATATTCACGATGATTCGAGATCTCTACGCTGAGCTCCCTGAGTCAAAATTGCGCGGATACCAGGCAGGCACCTTTAGTTTCAATGTAAAAGGTGATGGCCGCTGCGAAGCATGTGGTGGAGAAGGATATGTCACGATCCCCATGCATTTCTTGAACGATGTATTTGTAGAATGTAGTGAATGTCATGGAACAAGGTATACGAGAGATGTACTAGAAATCCATTATAAAGAAAAAAATATTGCCGAAGTACTCAAAATGACGGTTGAAGAAGCATTCAAATTTTTCCAAGGCAAGCAACCAATTACGGACAAACTCCAAATTCTCCGAAATGTGGGATTGGGCTATGTACAACTAGGCCAACCTGCTACTACGCTATCAGGTGGAGAAGCACAGAGAATCAAGCTCGCAACTGAGCTCTCACGCCGATCAACGGGTAAAACTATTTATATCCTGGACGAACCTTCGACTGGTCTTCATTTTGAAGATATCAAAAAACTGCTTCATGTCTTGAATCAGCTTGTGGACAAAGGAAACACCATACTCGTAATCGAGCATAACCTTGATATTATCAAATGCTCAGACTGGATCATTGATTTGGGTCCAGGGGGCGGAAAACATGGCGGACAAGTAGTCGCATCAGGCACACCTGAGCAAGTAATCAAAGCAAAAAATAGTCTCACTGGTGAGTACCTCAAGCTAGAGCTTGCTGCAACAAGTAAAAACGAAAAAGTAAAAAGTAAAAAGAAATAAAAATATGTTACCTGACGAAAATAATAAACGTTTTGTCGCCATCCTCAATAGAAAAATTGAAACAGGAAAATTAATGAATGCGCTTGGACATTGTACGGCAGGTCTTACCGGTTCAACAGAAGACCAAGAGAATCTATGCCTACTCCCCTATTCTGATAAAGAAGGCGGAGTACATGGAAAAATCTCACACTACCCGTTTATTATCCTCAGAGCAGAAAACTCAAATGAAATTCGCAAAATCAGGCAAGAATGTGTGAACAGAACTATCCCCTTTTCCGACTTTACCAACACAATGACACTTGGTACTAGTGAAGAACAGATGAATGCGACCTATGCAGCAACAGAAGCAGATTTAGAGTATTACGCTATTGTACTGTTTGGATCAACCGAAGAGATCAAACAATTTACCAAAAAATTCTCACTATTCAAATAACTAGATAAAAAAAATCCGCCTCATCGGCGGATTTTTAATTTACTTTTTTTCTTCAGCTCCTTTTACTTTTACTTCTTTCAACTTTTTCTTATAATCACGTAGGAAGTAAGGTCGAGACTTTCGAACATGCATTGCACGTACGAGTTCAATCTTTTCTACAACCGGGGAATTGATTGGAAAAATTTTCTCTACTCCGACACCGTCTGATACTTTTCGAACAGTGATGGTGGCTCCAGCTTCAGTTCCATGCTTTTGAGCAAGAACCATTCCTTCGAAGATCTGAATACGCTCTTTTTCCTCACCTTTAGTATTCAATTCTTTAATCTTTTGATGAACCTTTACGATCATCCCTGATTTAACTTCATGTCTGATATCTGCTGACATAGGTAAATGTTTAATCGAGAGGTTGGACACTATTGTACGCCAACGTCGTATATAATATGTAGTGGCAACACTGTACTATACTGTTTCCTTTTTGTCAAGAATCGCCTCTATAAGCTGGGAGACCGTGTGATCAAATCGACCCTGTTCATTCACAATCTGGAGATCATAAATTCCTGCCTCAGCTATTTGCTGCTTTGCAATCAGAAGCCTCTCATCCACCTCTTCACGAGTAAGCCCTCCCCGCGCAGTAATCCGATCACGTAGAACGTCCAAATTCTCCGGCATAAGAAAAACAGCAAAATGAGGAATGTGTAGACGATCAAACGCACGTTTACCATTAATTTCTACCTGAGTATATACGACCTCATGATTCAAAAGTGTATATTCAAGCACACTCTTCTCAGTACCATAATAATTACCCGCATACACATTGTACTCTACAAACTCATCATGAGAAATTTTTTTCTTAAACTCTTCTTCTGAAACAAAATGATAGTCCACACCTTCAACATTGCCTGGACGTGGTGGTCGAGAGGTCGTCGTGAGACAGCGAGAAGAATGAGGGATGCGCTTACTAAGCGCCTTAATAACAGAGTCTTTACCACCACCTGAGGGTGAAGAAATAACAACCAGTAATCCCTTTTGTGTCATACACTAAACTTAAGTTAACGCATCAAGATATGCAGTGAGCTCTTCGGGAAGTGGAGCTTCATAGGAAACCTTTTTATTTTCAAGAGTGGTAAAGCCGAGCTTCGAAGCGTGCAAGAATAAGCGCCCAAGCAATGGATCATTTTTTTTGAAATACGCTTTTTGGTAATAGAGCATATCCCCTACCACTGGCTGATTAAACGCATACATATGCACACGAATCTGGTGCATACGCCCCGTATGGAGCCGCACCGAAAGCAACGTATAACGCGCAAAACGTTTGATAACATCAAATTCAGTCAAAGCTTCTTTGCCACTTCGATCTTCCTTTACATTCTTAAGCGTCATCTGGGTATTAGGACGCGCAATCATCTTCCCCTCTTTACCACGATCAATAATAAAATTAATCGTACCATGCTCAGTTGCCGTATTCCCATATACGAGAACCGTATAATTCTTATCAACCGTACGATTCTTAAATTGATCTTTCAAATGCTCAAACATTTTCTGTGTGCGCGCAACAACAAGTAATCCGGAAGCTTCTTTATCCAATCGATGTACGATACCTGGTCGAATAGTTGAATCACCGACACCTGCTACATCAGGATATTTTGATACAACCCACGAAGCAAGAGTAATCTTCTCTTTGGCTTCAGTAGGATGCACAATCAATCCTGCAGGCTTCATGACCACTATATACTCTTTGTCTTCATGGATAAGTTGTACTTTGCTATACAGCTCTTCAGATTCTTCAAGAATGACTTCTGCGGTTTTTTCAACCTCTGGTACCTCCTGCATTTCAATACTCTCTCCTTCTTGTACCCGATATGAAGATTTCATACATACAGTACCATTAACAGCGACGAGTCCGCGATCAATTGCTCTCTGGACCAATGTGCGCGTACCAAATCCATTCTCGGCAAGAAAAGCATCAATTCGTTTTTTAGTAAGTTGTTCTGGAACGGTAATATTCATAATCTAAAATAATGTAGGCCTAGATGGACTTGAACCATCGACCCCAACGTTATAAGCGTTGTGCTCTAACCACCTGAGCTATAGGCCCATGTAAATGAATCCATACTAACAAAAAAAAAGGTTAAAATCAAGGACTTGAGCAAAACAAGATTTTTAGATATACTTATTGCCATATGATCGATTCCAAGCATAAATTCATGGTACAAAAGGCACGCGAACTCATGAAATTGTCGAAAGACCCTATTCATGACCTATCCCACGTAGAACGCGTAGTCGCAAATGTAAAAAAAATCGCCCCTTCACTAAATCTCTCAAAAAAAGAAACAGAAGCAATCGAACTTGCAGCGTGGTGGCATGACGTAGCTCGAGTACTCACTAAACAACCTTCGTTTGTGTGGATGGCATGTATTGACGATGCAGTATCAGCACTCATGCTCTGTCTACATAGCATTCGGTATGGTTTTTGGAGACAGAGCGGTGGAATAGCCACAAAACTAATACTTTGTAAGACATTTGCCACCGGAACCGTACTTACCAAACTTCTCCTATCAAAAAAAGAACGCCTAATGATGCATGTGTTAAGAGACGCGGATCAATTGGATATAATGAATGCAGAGCGTCTTGCCCTCGTATGTGAACTTTCAAAGACTTCAAGAAAATATTTCTGGGGACTACAGTGTCTCATGTTGTACAACACACGCGAGTCAGCACTACAAATGAAAACAAGTGCAGCTAATATATACTTAGCAGAAGGAGTTGAAGGAATTTACCACTGGATATGCGAACACCGAAACGATCCTTCATATGTAAATTTCTTTGGACAAGTCTGGATCGACAACTCAATTGAAAAATTTGCAAAACTTCGTCAAAAAGTCACACCCGTAAAAGAAACTTTATAGAATTAAACCAAAAAAGAAGCGACGAGCTTCTTTTTTGATATAAAAAAATAAAATGTAGTGATGAAAAAAATAATTTAAAGAAAAAAAATCTTTTGTAATCAAAAAATAATTTTGAGTATTTATTTTTATCAAAAAAGTTATTCACAGGTAAAAACAAAAAAAGTGCATTTACTATTCAATAAAACATGAAAACAATCTATACTAATGTCAAAGGTCGTGTAAATCTGCAAATTTATTTTTACGTCAATGCTTGTCATGTAAAAAAATTTGCATCATCGTATTTGTGTGACACTCTGGTGTGCACCATGGTCACATCATCATTAACAAGTACGTCTATCTTAATCTGAGAGGAGGTGTACAATAAGTATGCCAGCAAAAAGAAAAAAAGCAGTTGCAAAGAAACGCGCTCCTGCAAAGAAACGCGCTCCTGCAAAGAAACGCGCTCCTGCAAAGAAACGCAAAACTGCAGCTAAGAGAAAAAAGTAATATTTTTCTCTAAGTACAAAAATCTCCCGTAAGGGAGATTTTTGTTTTACCTAAGATTTTATTCCACACCCAACTCCAGAGGTATTTGAGAGGATAAACCTCTAGATTCATGTTCTTCAAAAACCTTTACTATTCCAAATTCCCCATCATACCCAGGGCGGATGTAAATATTTCCAGACCGAACTCGCCCGATCGCTCTCGCAATAGTTTCATTTGTTGCTTTTTGTATCTCTTCAAGCGCTGCATCAATCAAAATATGAAATTCAGTTCCGAGATGCGTTATCAATGTTTCATATTCAGTCATTACTTTTTTAGACGACACTCCCATATCATATACATCAGCAATAATCTCAGGAAGAGGAACTAATGATTTAAAAGGAATGCGTTTTGTACGTAATGCATAATTTTTTGCTTCATCACTCGTACGGTCCGCGAGTTCATGTACCCGATATTCCACCCCAATCGTCAAATTTTTTCCACACACTGGACAAATCCCCTTTCGTTTTTTAGTTTCCTCAGGCGCGCAATAAAATGTACAATCACGATGCCCATCATAATGATATTTTCCTTCTTCAGGATAAAATTCTATGGTATGCAAAAACTTTTTCTTATCGCCCTCTTCGATGATACGCATTATTTCAGTGTAGGTTATCTCACTCTCTGAATTGAACTGTAACACATTTGCTTCGCGACCTAGTTTTTGAAGGCTATGCGCATCAGAATTAGAGACAAGGGTAATATTATCAAGATGACTCCATCGCCAATTCATAAGAGGATCACTCGAAAGCCCTGTTTCAATTGCACGAATATAGGGACTCAAGTCTTCAAACGCCTCATCAAGCGAGGTATAACCTCCTTTAGAACCAAAAACACCAAACCAGGGAGTCCAAGCATGAGCAGGAATCATTTTCATACGTGGATCAACCTCAAGCATAAGCTCGAGTATCTGTTTTGACGTAAGCCCGATAATAGGGCGACCATCAGAGCGAATATTATATCCTCGATCCTCGAGAGCCTGATTAAATTTCTCAGTTACTTCAAGGCTCGGCGAGAAAATAAGTAAATGAACACGGCGTGTCTGATCATTATGTTTTTTGATTGAAGCAATTTCTGTTCCAATGATAAATCTCGTCTTGCTTTCATGATTTTTAAGCTTATACACTCCTTCGGTATCGAGGATAAGCTCACTTTTCATATGGTCAAACCACTTTGGGTGTGTAAAATCACTCGTAACTACGATATCAATCCCTCGAATTTCACATGCTTTCGCAATTTTAGGCAATTCCAAATCCTTGGAGCATGCTCGCGAATATTTTGAGTGTGCATGGAGATCAAGAATCTTCTGAATCATAAAAATAGAATACGTAGTACGCGGTATTGTAGAAAAAATCAAATAAGTGAAGATAAATGTAGACAAACACGAAAAACTTTATCTACAACAACTTTAGGATTAGCTGAAACTTGCGTAGGAGAAAAATATAATAATGTATAACCTTGGGGTAGTAACCACTGTTCTTTTTCTGCGCCGAGAGCATAAGATGTATCAACGACTTCCACGACCAATTTTAATTCATCACAATAATAATCAACAACATACCGATGATCAAGTTGAACAGACCGTTTGAATCTATATCGCAAACTTCTCGTATCAAGCTCCGACCACAGCACATCAAGCACCTCTGATGATTGCGGTATATTACTCGATTGAAATATACTCATACCCCCTCCGTATTAATACACGCTAAATAAATTCAATCTCATTCTCTTCAAGTCTTCGAATACCCACATCATTTACTCGTTCTTCATAGATATGAGCAAGAAGCCCCTGGATTCTTCCCATAAGAAAAATCATATTACCGATTTTTGCATCCACACCCATATCACACAGAATCGCTGCAAGTGCACCATCGACATTAAGTGGAAGGGGTTTTGAAGAAACTGCATTTAGTTCTTTTTGAACTACACCAGCAAATTTACAATATTTTCCAAGAATCTTTTGTCTTTTAGCAATATCAAATAAAGTGATTGAACGTGGATCCACTTTAGTAAATACTTTATGTCCAAACCCAGGCAATCTCACTTTTCTCTCTTTCAAATCTTTAATCTTAAATCTTAAATCTTTTTCCCCTACATTATCATAAAAAAACTTCATTGCAGCTTCAACTGCCATACCATGTCGTTCACCGAATCCAAGGATTCCTGCAGCAAGCGATGCATGCACGGGGTTTCCAGCTGAAGCAGAAATACGCGCATTAAGAGTGGACGTTGTTCCAGGCCCATGATCAATAACACTGATCAATAGCGCATTAAACATTATTTCTTCATTCTTTTTTGGCAATCGGTTAAACAATAATAAAAAAATAGTCGAAACAAATGATTGTTTTTTTATCAAAGACTCAAGAGACTTGCCTCGAATAATTTCTTTATCATCTTTGATCTGAGTAATTGACGTTTTAATTTTCATACAAATAAATTATATCGAAGGTTTAATCAAATTAACCAATTCTTCATAGGTATCTGCAATCATAACGCCAACTTCTTTAAGCGCACCTTCTTTTTCAAGCGCACCTTTCCCCCGTTCAACAATCGCTCCAGCATGACCCACATTCATTCCCTCAGGAAGAATACTTGCAAACTTACCTCCGATATATATTGCGAGTGGTTTGGTATAACCTTTTCTATTAATCAAATCAACGATTTCAAATTCATACGACCCCCCATGCTCACCAAAAATAATTACCACTTTGGTTTGAACATCAGCCTCAAACAAGGTAAGCAAGTCAGCGTAGGTAGTACCCATCAGCAAATCTCCACCCACATGCACCGCGCTACTTTGACCTAGCCCTGCTTTCCGTACCTGCCACGAGAGCTCATTGGTCATACCGCCTGAACGGGAAATAATTCCAACAGGGCCTGGAGTAAAAATCTGATCTGCTTGTAATTTTGGTCCCCCTACTACTCCAATACGCCCCACCCCAGGAGTAATATACCCAAGAGAACTTGGTCCGATAATTCTAATATTTTTTTCTTTTGCAGCAGCGAGGCAATATGCTGTATCCTTAATCGGAATACGTTCAACAATTGCATTAATCTGTGGAATCCCTGCTTCAATCCCTTCAAGAATTGCGGCCTTCGCCGCAAATGGAGGAACAAAAACAGTAGTAACTGAGATATCAGGATGCGTTGCGAGGGCTTCGGAAATATTATTAAAAACAGGAACACCGTCTACCAATTCTCCACCTTTGCCAGGACGAACACCACCAACTACATTAGTTCCGTACTCTCTCATCGCAGCAGATGCCTTCTGCCCCTCTTTTCCCGTAATCCCTTGAACCAATACTTTAGTTGTAGACGTAAGTAGTATTCCCATATCTCTTAAATTTGTATTTATCTTTTACCTTCTTTGCTACCATCTACCAGAAGCTCCCCCACCACCTGATGACCCTCCTCCAAACCCACCAAAACCTCCACTTGATTTTCCACTTCCCCCACCAAAACTACCTCCTCCAAACCCACCACTTCGAGGAGGCCAATTATTTTTTCTATCTTTTTTTTGTTGCAAAGCTTTTTGCCTAAATTTCTGGAATTCTGGTGATCGAGATACCGCCCAATCGACAACTGCGCCAAATATAGTACCCAACACACCACCAATAAAGGCACTTCCTACGATCAAACCCATAAGTGACCCAAACACACCTCCCACAATACCTCCAGCAACAAATGATTTTGATTTGGAAAGCTCGAGTACCACTTGAGAAAATATTGCAAAGCCAATAAAACCTACAATTGAAAGAATAATCAAGGCTCCAATCCAGCCCATTACTCCATCGTCATAGGGTGCAATCTCTGAAGAATACTCCCCTTCTACTGCAGCAACGATCGCAATAGTCGCCTCATCTATTCCTTCACTATAGTTATTCTCCTTAAATGCAGGAATAAGAATATTATCGATAATCTGAGAAGATTCGATATCAGTTAGCGCACCTTCGAGCCCATATCCCACCTCAATTCGTACTTCCCGCTCATTAGGCGCAATCAACAGCAGTACACCATTATCCTGCTTTGCCTTACCTACTTTCCAATACTCAAATAGCTCGAGAGCATATTCCTCGATAGTAAGGTCTTCAAGAGATGACACAGTAGCCACCGAAATCTCGCTCGTAGAAGTCGCTTCAAGCGCACTAAGACGCGCAGTGATGCGCGCCTCAATAGTATCATCGATGATATTAGCTTGGTCTACGACAAATCCTGCTGGTGCGGGATACGTCGGAGCTGCATTGGCAGAAGAAAACCATGCGAAGGATAAGAAAATAATAAATGCAAAAGCATATACAATCCGTCGCATAGGAGAATAGGTTATGAACCGATATTAAATTCAACTTTTGGAGCAGTATTTGCACCTTCAGCAGCTTCAAATAAGAGACGTTCTTTATCAAATCCAAACAATGAGACAAAGAATACACCAGGAATTCCCTTAGCTTTTACATTGTACGTTCGCACGACTTCATTGTAGCGCATACGCTCAGTTGCAATTCTGTTTTCAGTTCCTTCAAGTGAAGTCTGTAATGCCATGAAATTTTCATTTGATTTCAAAACAGGGTAATTTTCAGCAACAGCCATCAAGCGAGAAAGCGCTGAAGACAACTCACCTTGCGCCGCTTGAAATTGCTGGAATAATTGAGGATTACTTAATACCTCTGGAGTTATAGTCAATTGACCTACTTTTGCACGAGCATCCGCAACTCCCACAAATACCGCCTGTTCTTGTTTTGCAACGGCCTGCACAGTAGAAACCAAATTTGGAATGAGATCATAGCGTCTCTGGTACTGATTCTCTACCTGAGCCCACGCAGTCGACACGTCTTCGTTCAAACCAACAAACGAGTTATACGTACCCACAAGCCACATTACGATAACCACGAGGATTCCTCCCCCAATAAGCCATGACTTCATACAAAGAAGATAAGAATAAAAATATAAATTACTTGACTATATACTATACCATTCATCCAATTTTTGCCAGTTTTCAGGTCTAATCTTGTAAAAATGAAAAAAAAATGATATAACTGTGCCATATATTGTTTAATTATATCTTTTATGATGACGAAGCGTTACCACTGGATTTTCGACGCAGAAAATATACCAAATGATGTGGGAACTAACACCGTATTGGTCGAAAAAGCCCTGAGAGATATCGCCGGGTTATGTGGTATGACCATTGTAGGCGGACCACTCGTACTCAAAGGAGTACCTGAAAATCCTGGTGTTACAGGAATTTGCGTGGTTGATTTTTCTCACATATCAATACACACCTTCTCAAATCCAGGCGAAGCATGTATTGATGTGTTCTCTTGCAAACCTTTTGATCCGGAACTCATCCACGACTATCTCAAAAAAACATTTCAAGTAACGGACGAAGATGCGGTATACGTTGAAGTAAAATACCCGGGCGAAAAATAATCTAGACAACCATAGTCGCAAGAATACCAGCTGTTTCAGACATGCTGGTTTCTTTTCCAAATAATTTCATATTGAGATTATTCCGTTCTGCGCACTCACGCATTAATTCCATTCCCTCTACTTCATAAGGACCAGCTCGACGTACCACGATTGGATATGTCGGTTTTATCTGATCAAGAGCATCTACAATTCCATTAAACGTTTCTTGCACATTAGTAAAATTTGCGACCCCACCTGCAATCCACAAACCTTTTAGTCCTGGCTTTGATAATACGATTTTTGCCAAATCTCTCACTTTTTCTCGAGGGGGATTCCCTGAATATTCGGTATAATTTGCAGGCTTCAATCCAGTTTTGATAAGCGCATCCATATTTGCAATACTCGCTCCCCCGCCTGAAAATAAAATCGCAATATCCCCATCCATCTCAATATATTTTCCCGCAGTACCTCGATAATAATCCTCACCAGCATCAATTGCCGTAACTTCTTTTTCTCTATCAGTTGGCAATCTTCCCATCATAGTGCGCGCTTCAAAATTTTTCCATGTTTCATGGCGATAAAATGCATCGTCATCAAGTGCTACTTTTGCGTCAGCAGCAATCCACTTGTTACTAGTAGTTTTGACCAATGGATTAATTTCCACTTGGCGTGCATCTTCCACTAGAAAACAATTCCATAATTCCTGTGCAAACGGAATATCAGCAAAATCTAATTTCTCATTTCGTATATCGAGCCTTTCTTTTCGAATATCTTTTTCCCCTACCTCCTCAATATCTACTCCACCCTTTGTAGAATAAACTAAAACAGGCTGGCGAATCTGACTATCATAACTGATCGACAAATAATGTTCTTCTGCAATTGCCAATTTTTCTTCAATTCGAATAGCTGCAACATATTGCCCTCGGACCTGCATCTGAAATATCTCTTCACATGCATGCACTACCTCTTCGACTGAAAAACAAAATCGTATCGCATTATTTTTACCCCGTTTCCCGGATAATACTTGAGCTTTTACTACAACTTCTTCTACCCCGAGTGCGGTATACGCATCGAGAACATTCTCTCCACGACGGACCACAATACCTTTGGGTACTGCAATTCCATGTGTTGCAAATAATTCTTTTCCTTCAAATTCATAGAGATTCATAATGATTAATTAAAATCAGCAGACTCAATAATAACGATCCGCTCTCCACTTACCGGCTGATCAAATTCTAGTCTTACTGCCGCAAGAGCAAGAGCACCCGCCTGATAGGTCGCTTTCGATCCATACTTGTGATCCCCAACAAGAGGATGTCCGATATGCGCAAATTGTGATCGAATCTGATGTGAACGACCAGTTTTGAGCTCAATCTCAATTATCGTATTTTTGTCTTTCGATCCAATAACTTTATACGACAACTCCGCCATTTTTGCATCCCCACGTGGAGTATCATACACCGCCACAAAATTTCTTTCAGCATCTTTCAAAAGATAGTTAACCAGAGTGCCTGTATTTTTCTCGAATTTCCCTTCTACTAATGCATGGTATATTTTTTTCACCGTATGCATTCGGAATTGTTCGCTCAATCTAGAAGCTCCCTTGCTTGTTTTACCAAAAATAACGATCCCTGCTACAGGACGGTCAAGCCTATGAATAAGCCCAAGAAAAACTGCACCTGGTTTCTGGTATTTTTCTTTCAGATACTCTTTGACCATATCCATAAGACTTACGTCCCCCGATTCATCCCCCTGCACCGGAGTACGAGCTTCTTTCCATACCGCAATTACATGATTGTCTTCGTAGAGAACTTTCATACATTATACAGAGCTCCAGCGTGAGAATATTCCACACGGCAATAATTTTTCTGATTTTGATTCTTCAATTGCTAATTCTCCTTTTTCAAAACTCCCACCAAATTTGTGTAACAATTGCTTTAGATTATTTTCATACGCGATTGATGAATATCCTGACGCATAACCATTAATCAGAAAAAATACCGGTTTGTCTGATACAATCTCAGTACACAATTTCAAAAGCTCAGGTAAATGATCTTCAATTTTCCATAATTCTTTTTTCGGCCCATGACCAAATGCAGGAGGATCAAGCAAAATTCCCTCATACTTATTTCCACGTTTAATTTCCCGTTTTACAAATGTTCGCGCATCATCAAGAATCCAACGTATTGGCTTGTCTTCTAGTCCTGAAGCATGTGCATTATCTTTCCCCCACTGGATTGCGACTTTTGACCCATCAACATGTACGACCGATGCTCCAGCCTGAGCAGCAGCGAGCGAAGCGCCTCCGGTATACCCAAATAAATTCAATACGCTCACCGGTCTCTGTGCTGCAGTAATTTTTTCTCGCATCCAATCCCAATTCGGAAGCTGCTCAGGAAAAAGACCTGTATGTTTAAAAGACGTTGGGCGAATCCACAATTTCAAATTCCCAAATTCGATTTGCCAACGCTCAGGTATATTTCCTTTCAAATTCCAATCACCTTTTTTACCATCACGATTAAACGAAGCTTGGGCTTTATTCCACTCCTGAATATCACGACTCTTCATCCAGAGCGCCTGTGGATCGGGTCTTCGAAACACCACTTTTCCGTATCGTTCCAGCTTTTCTCCAACTCCACTATCCAAAAGCTCGTAATCTTTCGAAGGTTTAGTGATTGCAAGTGTAATATCTGACATAATAATGTTAATTCAATTCCATTCTAAATTCATATCCGAACTTTTCAAACCCTTTCCGTACATACCACGCATGAACCTCTTCTCGTTCAGTCCGGGACGTTGCAAGAATCTTATAGCATCCGCGTTCAGTCGCGAGTTTAATCGCTTCAGTAAGAAGAGTATTTCCCACACCCTTACTCCGCTCACTTACAATCACACACAAATCCTCAAAAAGTGCATACGGCTGATCATGTAAATCATTGGTAATAAAAAATACATATACATGCCCCACTTCAACTCCCATAGTCCCAGTCAATGAAACCCGCACACCAAGTGTATTCACCTCTGCATACGAAACTTGATACTCCTGCATATTAGCTTTGTTTCAGATAATCATGAATTAACTGTCCAAGAACCGTAGGATCAAGTCCGCCCTGAGGAAGCTCAAACGGTGCTGAGATTATAGGCACCGATACTTTTTCGGTATCAATACGTATCCTTTTCCATCCTTTTTCTTGGTAATACTCTTGCTGTCTCGAATCAAGCTCATGAGTATTAGAAATTACCATATCCACCTCTCGAGGTAAATAGGTATGTAGTATATCAATAATATCACTTGTACACGTAGGCCCGGTCTCACCATTTCCCTCAATTGCATTCCCTGAGACAAAAATAATCGAAGCTTTACTCTCTTGAAGAACTTCCTTCATTCCCCGAGGTAAAAGGGTTGCAATAATACTCGTATAAAAACTACCCGGACCAATAATAATCACATCAGCAGTAAGAATCTCACGTTGTGCACGTTCATACATATCTACACCAGGTTCGAGCCAGGCACGCGTGATCGTAATTGAGCGGTCCCACTGTGGCCGATCAATTTCATGTTCACTTTTTACAATAACTCCATCAGTCAATTCCACACAGAGATCTGTTTGATTGAGTGTAACGGGAAATACTGGTCCAACTGCGTCAACAGCTTGAGCCAGCGCTCGAATTGCATCAATAATCCCACCATTATATTTTTCCACCAAAGCAAGAAAAAGATGTCCAATTCCAAATCCTTGCAATTTTCCATGCTCGGAATATCTCGTATCATAAAAAATACGTTTGAGCATATCATACTCATACGTACTCATCGCAAGAACTGCCCGTAAAATATCACCTGGTGGTAGAACTCCTAATTCTTGACGCAATTTTCCACTTGAACTTCCGGAATCGCTCATGGCAATAATTGCAGAAATCGAATACTGATCGGAAAATTGTTTCATTGCGCGAATAGAAATTGATCCACCATTTCCTCCACCAATAATTACTACTTTTTTCTTTTGTTCCATATTATGAAAATAACAAACGATTCAACGTATCGTCATATAAATCTTTACATACATATATTGCGGCAGGATGAGCTGCCCCTCTAATCAATATTGAGGACATCCCAGCTGTAGTAGCTCCTTCAATCCCACTCACCGAATCTTCAATTACTACACAGTCCTGCACATCAACCCCCAAATTTTCAGACACTCGTAAAAACATGTCTGGTGCAGGCTTACCAATATAGTCTACCTGATCAATCCCTACAATCGTGTCAAAATACTGAAGCAAATCATTCTTCTCCAATCGCTCAATAATTGAAACATTCGATGTATTTGATGCAATTCCTAATGGTATTCCCGAACTATGCAGCTTATAGATCAACTCTCGCGCATCGTCATAGACTTTTCTCCCATGAACAATCGTTCCTTCAAAATCAAAAATTACCGCCTTAAATTTTAAATTAGATTGATTCATACATCCGTACTAATCCGTTAAATCCCTGCCTACCGGCAGGCAAGCGTATCATCTGTTTTCTATTCAACCTACTCTACCGTAACACTTTTTGCCAAATTTCTCGGACGATCCACATCTCGCCCCAGCGCCACTGCAATTTCATAAGCAAAAATCTGAAGCGGAAGTGTATTCACGAGTGGTTGCAACAATTCCATAGTTTCAGGAACATAGATTACGTCATCAGCAAGCGCTTTCGCAGATTCATCTCCCTCTGTTGCAATCAAGAGTAGACGAGCTCCTCGCGCGCGAACCTCTTCAACATTGCTTCTCATTTTTTCATACAGCTGATCCTTGGTCATAATAGCCACCACCGGAAAATCTTTAGTCAAAAGTGCAATCGGACCATGTTTCATTTCCCCACCCTGATATCCTTCACTATGAATATACGCAATTTCTTTAAGTTTGAGGGAACCTTCGAGCGCAATCGGATAATTGATACCTCGTCCCAAAAAATACATGTTATGATAATCTTTGTACGAAAGCGCTAATTGCTTAATTTTCTCTCTGGTTTCAAGAACCGCATTCATTTTGCGAGGTACTTCGAGCAATGCTTTGAGTACTCGCTGTCCAGTAGCAGGTGTCAGCCGTTTGAGTCGACCAAACTGAAGTGCGTAGAGTGTAAGAATCGCAACCATATTCGTATACGCTTTGGTAGAAGCCACTGCAAGCTCAGGGCCCGCATGAATATATGTTCCCCCATCGGTTTCGCGAGAAATTGTTGACCCAACCACATTTACAATTCCACGAACAAACGCGCCTTTTCGTTTTGCTTCACGAAGTGCGGCAAGTGTATCTGCAGTTTCTCCCGATTGTGAAATTCCAAACACCAATGTTTCGTTATCAATGATTGGATCACGATATCGAAATTCGCTTGCCACATCAACTTCAGTTGGAATTCCAGCTAAGCGTTCAAACGCATATTTGCCTGCCATTCCAGCATACGACGCAGTACCACAGGCAATCAGAATAATACGTTTAACACTTCGCATCTGAGCTTCAGTCATATTGAGTCCTCCGAGTCGCGCTGTGCCTTCGTCGAGATCATATCGTCCACGAATCGCGTCTTCAAAAACAGTCGGCTGATCAAAAATTTCTTTGATCATAAAATGTGGATACCCGCTCGTCTGCGCTTCTGCCTCACTCCACTCAATCGTCGTTACTTCTTTTTCCACATGTGTATGAGTCTTTGAAAAAGTCTCAAATGAATCTTTTGAAATAACGGCAACTTCTCCATCATCAAGAAATACCATATCAGAAGTATAAGGCAATAATGGCGTCGCATCGCTTGCAACAAAATGTTCTCCTTTTCCCACTCCAATTACCAAGGGACTTCCCATACGTGCGGCCACAATCATGTCTGGGTGGTCAGCGTGAATAGCAACAAGTCCATACGTGCCTCGTACGCGCTTGAGTGCTGCCTCCACAGCAGATACAAGATTTCCAGAGTAGAGAGATCCAATAAGATGCGCCAATACTTCAGTATCTGTCTCAGAAACAAATTGGAATCCTTTTTTCTCAAGCTCAATCTTTAACTCTCGGTAATTTTCAATAATTCCATTATGACAAATCGCAAGTTTACCATCGAGTGACACATGCGGATGCGCATTTTCTTCTGTCACTCCCCCATGAGTTGCCCATCGCGTATGCGCGATACCGACAGTACTTGTTAAATCAAAATCTTTCACTTTTTCAGCAAGCTTATCAATCTTACCTACCGATCTAACACGAATAAGCTCAAAGGAATCTCTCTCAATCTTTTGACTTTTGAGGACGGCTATGCCGGCCGAATCATACCCACGATATTCAAGTCGACGTAATCCTTGAACAAGTACAGGCAGTACCTCCTTTTTTCCAATGTATCCAATTATTCCGCACATACAAAATAAGAAATTAAGAAATTATTCCATACCTCTTCCCCAACTTTACAAAAGCTGCGACCAAGGTATCGATATGTTCCTTGGTATGGATTGCAGAAATCTGTACTCGAATTCTTGCCTTACCCATTGGAACTACAGGGTAGCTGAATCCAATTACATAAATTCCTTCATCCATCATATCCTGCGCCATATCACTCGCTATACGACCATCACCAAGCATGATCGGTACAATTGGATGAACTGACTCGGAAACCACAAAACCAGCACCTGACATCTGTTCACGAAAATAATAAGTATTCTCCCATAATGTCTCTCGTAATTCAGGATGCGCATCAATAAAATCAAGTACAAACATGGTAACTGATGCAACCACCAGAGGTAGCGTGTTGGTAAATAATGTCGTTCGTGCACGCTGATGTAATACATCAATAACTTCTTTCGAACCAGCAATCACACCTCCATTTGCACCACCCAATGCCTTACCGAATGTGGTCGTAATAATATCCACCCGATCAAGTACCCCACATGCCTCAACCGTTCCTCGACCAGTATCCCCCATAAATCCAGTAGCATGAGAATCATCAACAACCACAAAGGCATTATATTTCTCCGCCAAATCACACACTTCTCGAAGTGGAGCAATGTGACCATCCATACTAAACACCCCATCAGTCACTACACATCGCATACGATTACTCTGAGTCTCCTTCAGTCGCTCCTCAAGATCAACCATATCCATGTGCTTATACACGTGTCGTTCAGCTTTACACAGGCGTACACCATCAATAATACTCGCATGATTGAGTTCATCAGAAATAATTGCATCAGCATCAGTGAGTAGTGTTGCAAAAACAGCCTCATTCGCATCCCAACACGACGTAAATACGATAGCAGCTTCTTGATGTAAAAATGCTGCTACTTTTTTTTCAAGATCAACATGCACCTGATGTGTACCGCAGATAAATCGAACCGAAGACATGCCATAACCACATGCTTCAAGCGCCTCTTTTCCAACATCTACCAATTCCTGTCGTCCTGCAAGACCCAAATAATTATTTGCACAAAAATTAATCAAAGTTTTCCCATCAGCCTGAATCACACTCCCTTGTCGAGAAGTAATAATACGTTGTTTTTTAAACAAGCCAGCATTAGATATCTCATCAAGCATACCCTTTGCTGCTGTACGTACAAGTTGATTCATATAATTAATGTTGAATATCAAAAAGTATTTTCGGATGCACTTTCATGCGTTCTTCCATTAATTCAGGTGTATAGTGTGAAAGCGGTAAAATCGTTCCATCACCCTCTTTAAGAATATGTTTCCAAATCGCTTCCTGGATACCATTGGTGTTATCCGATAATACTCGCTGAGCAATCTGCCAAGTTTTGAAAATCTGACGACCAATAACATTATGCAACGTAAAACCTTTTACGATCATGCGAGAAAAATTGGGAATAATAAAATCTCCATCTTTAATACCAAATAAAATAATATTTCCACCGTAACGTGTTGCTTCAATGCAATTATTCACTGAGGAATTAAATCCAGCCATCTCAAGACTCACGTCCACTCCCTTTCCATAGGTCAAAGCCTTGATTTGTTCAATCACCGAAACATCAATATCATAACTATTTTTTTTCTGAACGTTTGGATCAACTAGAATGGTCTCATGTGCTCCAAGTTCTCGAGCAATCGTAAGGTTATGAGGATTCGTATCAATCGCAATTACTTTTGCTGCGCCAAAATGTTTTGCCAAAAGTACTGCAAACAAACCAATTTGACCACAACCAAAAATTGCAACACGACTACCGCGCATATCAACTTTGGTAAGTGCATGCACCGCATTACCAAATGGATCATAAATCGCACAAATTTCTGGTCGCACACGATTGAAGTCGACTGCCCACAAATTTTTTGCAGGAATCTTCACATACTCTGCAAAAATCCCATCAATACTAATTCCCAAAATCGCCTGATCCTGACACACCTCTTCTTCCCCGAGCCGACATTGGTAACATTTACCACACGTTACATGAGAATCTCCAGAAACCATACTTCCTACCCGAATATCATAGGTCGTTGTTTCAACCAGTGAACCTACTTCTACCACTTCACCCACAAACTCATGCCCAAGAACACGAAGTGTCTTACCTTCTTTTACAAGCGCACCCTTAAACATTTCAGTAAAAGCACTTCTGGTCCAAATACCACGATCAGAACCGCACACACCCGCATAAGATACTTTGACAATAACCGAAAGCGCATCACGCACATCTTTCTTTTCATCAAGTTCGGGTCGAGCAATCTGTCTCTTGAAAAATCCCCGAGACGTTTCCCATCCTTCTTGTGCCAGGTCGAGTGTAAGTGCATTAATAGTATTCATACGAAAAAAATTATAAACTCCGAGCAGTCTGCAAATCTTCAGCAGTATTAATCCCAATAGCTTCTTTGGGTTCAATTGAGATTGAAGAAATTTGAACTCCTTCGTCAATTCCCATTCCAATTAAATCAGTAAGATAATATTCTTTCTGCGAATTTTCATTCTTAAGATTTTTAAGTGACTTCCAGAGCCATGATGCTTCAAAGCACCATACGGAAGGATTCAGTTCGAGAATACCAAGCTCATCTTCTGTAGCATCTTTTTTTTCCACAATCCGCGCAATGTGTCCATTAACACCCCTCACAATTCTACCAAATCCCACGAAAGCCTGATTTTCATTCTCAAAATGAGGAACCGTAACCGTCATCATGGTAATCGTATTTTTTCTCTCAATATGCCGAGCCAAAAGGCGTTTAATTGATTCCGCGGAAACAAAGGGCATATCACCATTAAGAAATACTACATGTGACACACGGTCTGTGAGTATTGTTTCTGCCATTGAAGCTGCATGCCCGGTGCCCAGCTGTTCACTTTGCACCACATACTGAGCACGATCACCTAGATGATCCTGTACCATGGTGTGTTTTGCAGATACTACAATAAGTGGTTTTCCTATTCCCACTTCTTCTACATGCTGCACCACATGTTCAACCAATGGTTTTTGATTAAGCTCGTGCATCATCTTTGGAAGTGAACTTTTCATACGTTTACCATCTCCCGCTGCAAGGATTACTACTCCAACCTTATCTGTTTTTTTGTTCGATGTATCCATATATTTCGGTAAGTGTTTTGAAATACGGTAAATTACTTTGTCTGTATTCTTCTTCACCAATTGACGCTGATTTCTTGAGGACAATATGCAGATTAGGAAATGCATTTTTAATAAGCAAACTCTCTCCTACTTTGTCATTGATAAACCACGTCTCTTCTAGCTTTTCCCCTACTGATACAAGTTCGTGGATAATATGCTCTTTACTATCCTGTACCATAAACATTCGGTCAAAATACTCTGAAACTCCCGACCCTTTTACTTTTAATTCCTGAAAACTTGCTTCACCGAGACTGAGAAGCACCAATGGATGTTTCAGATCTTGTAACTTTTGCATAAATTCTACCGTATCAAGAAATAGAAACTCACGCAATCTCTCCCCTGTAGTTTCCTGTAATGCAGCAAGTACTTTTTCTTTTGAATATCCTCTGAGAGCAAGCAATTCAACATGTCGTTCATTGGAATAGGAGAATAAATCATTCTTTTTCGAGGCTTCGATATAGGTTTCCTGATAATCATGCTCAGATACTCCAGCTTTCAACAATGATTCAATCCGCGATTTCTTGAAATCATGAGTATTAAAAAGCGTATCATCAAAATCTATGATAAACATACAGTTAAATTTTTTCCCACAATGAATCAAATACTGATTTTTCAGTTCGATAAATTCCTTCATTCTCAATCACCACTCCCACAGGTTGTTTCTTTGCATCAATCGAGATAAACGCCGTTTTCCCTGGATAGATAATAATATACGTAGATAATTCTTCGCTTGAGGGAAGTTGTTTGCGCTGATCAAGGCCGCGCAATTCTCCCCTCTCTCCAATCGCAATTGCTCGAACCGAAATTCCTTTGGCAATCCGCGCATCACTAAAAGTGGGAAACTGTTCGTACAAAAATTCTTTTACACCTTCAGCCGAATAAATCCGATACATTTTATCTTCACTCTGTTCACACGTGGTAAGCACATCTTCGAGAATACTATTAAGCTCGCCTGCTGGTACATAGCGAGCGACCGGACGATCACCACCTTTGTGATGCAACGCAGCAAGTTCGGGTATCATTTTCTCAAGCTCTTTCTCAGCCCGCTCAGCTACCTGCTTTTGTTCGCGGACAAGTGACATGAGATGGTCTGGATGTTCAGCTACAAAATACTGTTTAGTATCCTTGTGATAGAAGGTCACAAGCCCGTGTTCCTCAAGCCACTTGAGCGCATCATAGGTACTCCCCCTATTTAAGCCACTATGAAGAGCAATCGAGCGAACTGAACTAGGGCCCAAAGATAACAAAGATTGATAGATTTGGGCTATTTTGTCAGACATTCCTAATTTTTTGAATATTTCAGTGTTCATAAATACAATACACTTAGCATAATTTAAAGTATACAAGTTGTCAATTTTTTATCGACACTACATGTTAATAAGGTACGAAATACTTGACAAAATGGCTTATTTATGCTATACTCTGCTGTTTACTAAAATACAGAACTTTACAAAAAGCTATAGATTAGTCCGTTTCCCCTGGAGTATCCGGTAATACTACGGGGTACAGCAGGGAAAACGGACAGGTAGACGGGATTCCCCCGTGCATACCTACACATGGTAGCTAGTCCCGATAGGGAGGTGTCTATGGTCGCTCAGCAGTACCAGTTCCAGATCCAGGCCACCGGCAAGAAGGTGGAGCTCAAGGACCTCGAGAACCGCACGAACGCCAAGCGCAACGCCTTGGCCAAGCGCGACGAGAACAAGCGGACGGGGCAGAAGCCCCGGGAGCTCCGACTGCCCCCGCAGCTCGAGCCCAGGGGTCCCTACATCGACCGTGAGCTCATGAAGCCGCCGCTCGAAGGCGCCCTCGGCAAGGCGATCAAGCAGGCGGTCGTCGAGACCGCCAAGCAGGTCGCCCCCGACCTCGAGGAGGTGGGACGCATGGCCACGGCGGGCCGGGACAAGAAGGGTCACTTCGTGCCCCGCGAGACGAAGACCAAGGCCCAGGAGGCCTACGAGCTCTTGAAGCTCACCCGCCTCGCCGAGTAGATCAGCCGCAACATCACCACATCCGAGACCTAGGAGACCTCGGACCAGCTTGGCCACTGACTTGCAAAAGTTCAGTGGCCATCATCTCAGGATCACATCAAAATTGGTGGATCGTGAGATGAAAAATAAAAAAACAGCTTAATTAAATTAGGCTGTTTTATTTTTTCATTACTAGACAACCAGAAAACCAGATAACTATGCAACCGTCACTTCCTTACACAAATACACATCCTGAATCGCGTTCAATATTTCAACTCCTTCTTTCAGAGGTTTTTCAAATGCTTTTCTTCCGGCAATAATTCCCATTCCCCCTGCTCGCTTATTAATGACAGCCGAACGAACTGCCTCTCGCAAATCAGATTCACCATTACTCTCTCCTCCAGAATTAATCAGTCCAATTCTGCCTGCATAGGAATTGAGCACCTGATATCGACACAAATCAATCGGATGTTCAGTCGCAAGCTCTGTGTACATTCGAGGATCATACTTTCCAAAGCTGCTCTTGCCTTTATTAAGGGCAAGATACCCCCCATTCAACGTTGGTAATTTTTGCTTCACAATATCAGCGCCAATAGTCGCTCCCAGATAATTTGCCTGGCCCGTAAGATCAGCTGATGAGCTATAATCTACTTTACCTACCGTAAATCCAGCATTCCGCACATAGCACCACAGTACCGTAAACATTCCTTTTTCATGTGCCGCTGCAAATGCTTCAGACACTTCAGTAATCTGTCGCTTGGATTCAGGGGAACCAAAATAAATCGTTGCACCAATTCCACGCGCCCCCATCTCATGAGCTTTTTTTACAGTTGTAAACATGGTCTGATCGTAGTCATTCGGAAAACGAAACAGATCATTGTGATTCAGCTTCACAATAAATGGAATTTTACTCGCATATTTCTTACTAAGGATTGCAAGTGTACCGTACGATGAAGCAACTGCATTACATTTTGCTTCAAGCGCAAGTTTCACAATATTCTCTGGATCAAAATAATCTGGATTCGCAGAAAAACGCGCACCCGCAGTATGTTCAATCCCCTGGTCTACAGGTAAAATTGATAGGTATCCTGTTTTTTTCAATCTTCCAGACTTTCGTAAATGAATCAGATTATCAATCACCTTGTGCGATCGATCAGAAATAGAAAAAGTGTTGTAAAAAAAATGTTTCGAAGGAATATGCAATTTTTCTTTTGCAATTTTTGGAGTAGAAAATTTGAGCAGGCTCTCTGCTTCGTCTCCGAGAATGTCAGAAATACGAGAAATGTCGAGCATAAAAAAATGATAGTACATATATACTATCATTTTTTATCGTTTTCTACAAAATAAAATACACAACATTATTCAGTATCTTCCACACGTGCTACCGCATGCGCCCACATTTCATCCAATTCATACTCCAATTGCAATTCATCAGAATGATCCGCAAACCACTGTTCAAATGCCACTTTCAATTCATCAACATCAGAAGCATTTTCAAGCGCGTCTTCCAAAAGCGCGTATTTCTCTTCATGCGACCGAGCTAGCCCATCTTCGATTTCTTCAAATGTTTCTCGAACATGATCAAGGATAGCGGTCTTTACGGTATCGTATTGAAAATCAGACATAAAAATATTTTAAATAATCAAAGCAGGTCACAATATACCACACTGACTGAACTTTGCAAGCCCTCCCCAGATGTGGATAATAATATAATAGAGACAGGTCACAGCCTGTCTCTATTATATTATTTTTGATTCTCTACAATGGTCTGTACATTATACCCGATCATATCAAGATAGCTGGCCCGCTCACCCGATCCTTCAGGATCAAGGGTCGCGATTGTGAGCCCATTATCATTCGCAAATGTTTCAATTGCTGATGCTGAAAATTGTGGTTCAAGATAGAGAGTATTTACTTCATGTTCGAGAACTTCTTCTTTCAAATCAATCAGATATTGTGGAGTTGGCTCACGTCCAGGGAAAGGTTCAAATGTAGCAACAATCTCGAGCCCATATCGGCGTGCAAAATATTGAAACGCGTCATGAAACGTTACTAACTTTCTATTTTGTAATCCAGACAACGCTCTAATCCATTCAAAATCTTTGCGCTCAAGCTCATCTTTAAAAATTTTTGCACGAAGCGCAAAGTCGTTTGCATGTTCAGGACTAATGAGTGTAAGTTCTTCGACAATAGTATCGACCATAATATAGGCATTGGTCGGATCCAACCAATAATGAGGATCAATCAACCCATGTCCATGATCATCGTGTTCTCCCTCTACCTCTTCGCCCTCATGTTCATGAAATTCAGCTGTAGGATACAATTGAATATTCCGATCAAGAGTAATTGTCTGAACATCAGGAAGAGAAGCAACGAGTGATGACACCCATGAATCGAGCCCATGACCAACCTGGAAAATACGTGATGTATCTTTAAGGGCCTTAATTGAAGACGGTGTCGGCTCAAACGTATGAGGACTTGCCCCAGGAGGTACAATCAAAACAACCTCTACATCTTCACCACCGACAATTCGAACGAGATCGTAAATAGGAAAAATAGTTGCCGCAACTTTTGGCTTATCAGAGCCAGCAATACTACAACCCGCGCCAGTGAACAAAAAAACTACAGCAAAAAATAAAAAAATACGCATCTTATTCATACTAGTAAAAGATTAAATGGCTATTCGCCTAACCTATAATAATGCAATTCATTCTCAATTGCAAATAGATTGCTGTGGATAAACAGTTGATTTATTATCTATTCCTGTTATACTTGCAACAACATTTGCAATTACTATATGCAACAAAATTGGCTACTAGACGAACTCGTAAAACACAATCACAAAGCAACTACCCCCCGCCGAGTGATCACCGAATATCTCATAAAACAAGAAGGATTATTTTGTGCGATTACCATGGCACGCAAACTCACCAAAGTAGACCGAGTGTCAATTTACCGAACACTCGACACTCTGAAAGAATTGGAGCTCATTAATCCAGTGGTGAATATCGATGGTCAGCAGTTTTATGAAAAAAATGGAGACAATGATCATCATCACCATATCATCTGTACGCACTGCAAAAAAACAAAATGTGTTGAGTGCATTCATGAAGAATTGCCAAAAATTTCAGGTTTTTCGCATGTTCGTCACTCATTTATCCTCACTGGACTCTGTACCGTATGCAAAAACAAAGTATAACACCCTATATCGAAGTCAAAGGAGTAAGTCACCACTACAATGGGATGACCGTACTTGACCGTGTGTCATGTACCATAGAAAAAGGATCAATTACCGCCATAATCGGCCCCAATGGCTCAGGGAAAACAACCCTAATCAGGGCAATACTAGGACTACTCTCCCCAACCAAAGGGGTAATTACGATTGAAGGGAAATCTCCATCTGAAATGCGTACGCACATTGGATATGTCCCACAACAACTACAGTTTGACCGCACACTTCCCATTACAGTCAATGAATTTCTGAAAACGTACCAATGCAAAGACCAAAAACATCGATACAAAAATATTGCCCAAGTGTTGAAAGAGGTTGGACTAGGTAATCAAATCCACCAAAAAATTGGAACCCTCTCTGGAGGTCAATTCCAACGAGCATTGATTGCACGCGCTATATTTCATGAAAAAGATATTCTCGTATTAGACGAACCATCAGCAGGAATTGATATCGAAGGAGAGCAGAGTCTCTACGAATTAATCGAGCATCTACATGATGAACATGGTACGACCTGTATTATTATTTCACACGATGTGGCTATTGTGCACCGATTTGCAGATTCCGTAATCTGTCTTAATAAGAAAAAAATCTGCCAAGGAACCCCCTCTTCAACTATCACCCCCGAAGTGCTAAAACAACTCTACGGAACAGACGCAGGAGTGTATCATCACCATCATTAATTCCTATGCTCGAACTACTCTCATACCCCTTCATGCAACGCGCGCTCATATCTGGAATCATGATTTCCTTGGTATTAGGTTGGATAGGAACATTCCTTGTATCCAGAAAAATGAGTTTTATTGGAGATGGAATTGCGCACGCTTCTCTTGGAGGAATTGCACTCGCAATCATATTAGGGATCGCCCCACTGCCTACTGCACTCGTATTTGGTGTTATTCTCGCCATTATCCTTTTTTTCATCGAACGAAAAACAGATCTAAGCCAAGATACTACTATCGGGCTCCTCTTCACAACTTCAATGGCAGTGGGCATTATCCTGATGCATTTTCACGAAGGATACCAGCCTGAGCTCATGAGCTACTTATTTGGGAATATCCTCGCGATCAATACCACCGATCTCTGGACCATCGGCGGGGTAGGTGTCGCCGTACTCTTACTTCTCTCAATATTCAATCGCCAAATGACTTTTATCACCTTCGACAAAGACGGAGCATACCTCTCGGGAATCTCCCCTGCTCGATATGACCTCATCTTCTATATCATGACGACACTTGCAATTATCGCGAGTGTAAAACTTGTAGGTATTATTCTCGTCAGCGCACTTATTATTACCCCAAGTGCTGCTGCAAAATTAATCGCACGATCATTCTCATCATTCCAAAAAATCGCAATGATAATTGCACTCACCATGACGATCGCAGGACTCGTATTATCATACTATCTCGATCTACCCTCTGGCGCATTGATTATTCTCGTAGGCTCAGCCATCTTTATAATACTCAGCCTATTTTTTAAACAAAAAAAGAGTTGAAATTTCTTTTAACTTTTGCATTTTACGTTTTTACTTTGAAATATGTTCATCAATAACCTCAACCCCGTATTCGTTGAATTCGGACCATTCGCCATTCGTTGGTATGGACTTATGCTCGGGATTGGAGTCCTTGCATGTCTTACAACCTACTACTGGCTTGCCAAAAATGACAAAGAAAAACTAAACACTCTCTACGACCTATCCGTCTGGCTAATTATCGGAGGGCTTATCGGCGCACGTCTCGGACACATCCTATTTTACAATTTACCCTATTTTTTGGCTCATCCTAGCGAAATAATCTTTATTAATCACGGAGGACTCTCGAGCCATGGACTCACCATTGGATTACTTCTTACTGCCTGGATCTATCAAAAGGTAAAAAAAATAGACCTACAAAATTATCTCGACCTCATGGTCGTACCCATTCCCTTTCTCGCTGGATGTATCAGAATGGGGAATTTTTTTAACTCAGAAATAATTGGAAAAGCAACCGATGTTCCCTGGGGTGTATATTTTGCTCAAGTCGATGCTGCAGTAATCATGCGTCATCCACAGCAACTGTACGAAGCATTTACCTGCTTTATTATTTTTGGAATCACCTTGTTTGTCTATAAAAAAATCCAACCAAACCAGCCGCGTCTTTTGACCTTCTACTTTTTCCTTTTAACTTATTTTACTACACGCTTCCTACTCGAATTCACCAAAGAACCTCACAACCTCGAAGGTTTTTTCCTCACCACCGGACAGATGCTCAGTGTTCCGTTTATTGTATGGAGTGGATGGTGGTTGTTAAAAAAAATAAAAAATAATAATATTAAAGTATGAACAAATTAAAAGAAAACCTATGGGGTTTAGTAGTAATTATTGGGGTAATTGTTACTGGCTACAGCCTATTAAGCAAAAGATTGGTTAACTATGATTGTACTACAGGAAGTAGAGGTATGTGCTGGTACTCTGAATGGTACATTTACTTATGGGCAGTAGGCTTTGCGTTGATTATGATTGGCTTTTACCTGAGTCACAAAAAATAAACCACTATGGAAAATAGACCAAAAGTGGGTGTTGGAGTAATTGTGATTAAAGAAAACAAAGTGCTTTGTGCCAAAAGAAAAAATGCCCATGGTGAAGGTACGTGGCAATTCCCAGGCGGTCATCTAGAATTCAAAGAATCTTGGGAAGATTGTGCGCGACGGGAAGTAATGGAAGAAACTGGAATATCTATAAAAAATATTAGATTTGGTACCGTAAGCAATGATATATTCGAGGGAGAGAATAAACACTACATTACCCTGATTATGATTGCAGACCATAATACAGGAGAACCACAAATTTTAGAGCCTGAAAAATGCGCGGGTTGGAAATGGTTCAAATGGGAAGAGTTACCAGAACCTCTTTTTCTTCCAATAGTAAATATAGTTAAAGCGGGCTTTAATCCTTTTGATGTAAATTAGTAAATAAAAAAATTTAAAATTACAAAAAAATGAAAATAACCGAATTTATTAAAAAAACATTAATTGAAGATATAGAAAAAATACAACAAGTACACGGGTATGCTTATATTTCTTTTAGTCTTATCAGCCAAGGCATCGAATTATTAGGAAGTCTCATAGACAGTTACGACTTTACTGAACCCAATAAAAGCAAAAAAAGATTTAATAACGCTCTAAAAGAATTTTTTCCTGAAAAATATAAAGACAAAAATCTTTATGATAACTTAAGGTGTGGTCTTCTACATATTTTTTTACCACAAAAAGATTTGGTACTTAGCGAACAAAAAGAAACTATTCTTAAGAATCAAAAAAACTTAAAAAAATATAAACAGAAGGAAACGGGGCAAGAAGTTACGCTGATAATTGCCGAAGATTTTTTCAATGATTTTAAATACGCTTGTAATACTGTAATCGCTTTAATTGAATCTGAAGAGATTTTTGACAAATATAGTGATTTAAACAAAGCGTCAGAAAATAAAAAAAATATTCTGCTTTTAAAGCATGAAATCTTAAATACAGAAATAAAATTAACAAAAATTTCAAAAAAGAATATTAATTAGTTTAGCATCATCCGATAATCTATCGCCATATTTATTCTTGACTTCATTGCCACGAGCAAAAAATAAATAAAAAACTAATACTAAATTAGCAATTGGAATAAACAATCCTAAAGAAACCCAACCAGATTGATTTAAATCATGTAATCTGCGAATAACAAGGGAGAGGAAAATAAAAAAATAAACAATGGCTGGAATAATAATTATATTTTCAATTGTACCTTCAGAAAAAGAGGTATATTTTTTTAAAAGAAAATCAAGTAAAAAAAACAAAAGTGATCCTAATATTAAAATCACAAAACCTTTCAAATATTGTTTTCGAGTAACTCTCCCTCTAAAAGAGTTCTGACTTACTTTTCCATCTTCAATTTCCTGCATATTTAATATTAAAATATCACAGCATCATCTTAACACTAAGTTTAAATAAATACAAAAAGCCACTTTTTAAGAGGCTTTTTTGACAAACAAAAAACTGAGTACAGAATCTAGGCGCCGACCTACTCTCGCCTTGCGACTACCATTGGCGCTGAAGGGCTTAACTGCCGTGTTCGGGATGGGAACGGGTGGACCCCCTTCGCAAAAAGCACCTAGATTCTATACTCAGTTATAATTTTGAAGTAATAAACACAATAATTGCAGTAGCATTCTTCGAAACACAACTCTGTGTTTCTGTAGTGCTCGATATATTAGTACACCTTGGCTATTCACCTAGTGCCTATCAACGTCATAGTCTCTGACGAATCTCAAACGAATATTAATCTTAAGAATAGCTTCGCGCTTAGATGCTTTCAGCGCTTATCTATGCCGAACTTAGCTACCCAGCAATGCATGGCACACAACTGGTACACCAGAGGTTCGTTCTTTCCGGTCCTCTCGTACTAGGAAAGAGTTCTTTCAATATTCTGCGCCCACAGTAGATAGGAGACCGAACTGTCTCACGACGTTCTGAACCCAGCTCGCGTACCGCTTTAATTGGCGAACAGCCAAACCCTTGGGACCTTCTCCAGCCCCAGGATGCGATGAGCCGACATCGTACATGATTCCATACTTTCGTATGGGGTAGACTATATCTTCTTCTTGCTCTGGATCGTAGCTATCTTTACTTACAGTAAAGACGTGCATAATCTCAGTTTGACTCAGCAAGAGTCGGCGTGTTGCAATCTACGTTTTATAGTAGAAAGCCTCCCCTTTCGGGTCAGTCGTTACGGGGTCACCACGATGCGCAAAGCGCTATTCGTAGGACTTCCCACGGTATTGCCGGGTTGCCGGTGGGGCAACTGACGGGTTCACCGTTATAAGCCGATATTTATTCTCACTATCTAATTTAATAATTTCGACGAAAAAATTTGGGAAAACAATCGCTTGTTATGCACCCCGATATGTTAAGGTGCCAAACCGCGCCGTCGCTATGGACGCTTGGGCGCGATCAGCCTGTTATCCCCAGAGTAGCTTTTATCCGTTGAGCTTCCACCATCCTATATTGAATGGTCGGATCACTAACTTCCACTTTCGTGACTGCTCGGGTGGTAGCCCTTGCAGTAAAGCCGACTTTTGCGTTTGCACGTCCAGCTCCGTTTCCATCGGAGCTAAGTCGACCTTTGTAAACGCCTCCGTTATGATTTGGGAGGCAACCGCCCCAGTTAAACTACCCACCAGACACTGTCTCCCACACCCGATTCAGGGCATAAGATTAGGGACATCGCATTACAAGGGTGGTATCTCACCGGCGCCCGAAGGCTCCCACCTATGCTGAACAAGTAAAACAATGTACCAATGTCAAGTTGTAGTAAAGCTTCATGGGGTCTTTTCGTCTAACTGCGGGTACGTCGCATCTTCACGACACTTGCATTTTCGCCGAGGACATGGTCAAGACAGTCTCCACATCGTTATGCCATTCGTGCGGGTCGGAACTCACCCGACAAGGAATTTCGCTACCTTAGGACGGTTATAGTTACCGCCGGCGTTCATCAGCGCTTCGGTTCAAGGCTTTGTATTACTACTAACCTCTCCCCTTAACGTTCTGACACTGGCCAGGCATCACCCCCTATACATCCTCTTACGAGTTAGCAGGGAGCTGTGTTTTTGATAAACAGTCGCATGGAGTCTTTTGTTGACCTGATCTTACGATCAGGAGGCCTTATCCCGAAGTTACGGCCGCTTTTTTGCCTAGTTCCTTAACCATGTTTCTCTCGTTCGCCTTGGTCTTCTCGACCTACACACCTGTGTCGGTTTACGGTACAGTTTGGTATTGCCTAGCGTTGTGCTACTTTTCTAGGCACCCTTCAAGCTTGAATTGACCTTACCCGGAGGCTTGGTCTGCCCCTTGCGGGACGTACATTACCTGAATACGTTCAAACCATATAAGATGCGCATAGCGCAACAAACAATACCAAGTGCAGGAATATTAACCTGCTCTTCCATCGGCTACGCCCCCTTGCGAGGGCCTCACCTTAGGATTGACTAACCCAGGGACGATTCTCGTGGCCCTGGAAACCTTGTGTTTTCGGCGTGAAGGACTCTCACCTTCATTATTGCTACTTGTGCCTGCATTCTCTCTTCTGAACGCTCCACCAAACCTCACGGCTCAGCTTCACTGCTGTTCAGAATGCTCCTCTACCACTGATCAACGTATAAATACGAGATCAATCCGCAGTTTCGGTATAACACTTAGCCCCGGTACATTTTCGGCGCGGAGACTCTTGACCAGTGAGCTATTACGCTTTCTTTAAAAGATGGCTGCTTCTAAGCCAACTTCCTGGTTGTTTGAGAATCAACACCGCCTTTTACACTTAGTGTTAATTTAGGGACCTTAAATGGCGGTCTGGGCTGTTTCCCTTTAGACTGTGAAGCTTAGCCCCCACAGTCTGACTTGTATACTCTTATAACTTTGGCATTCGGAGTTTGATTGAGTTTAGTACAGTAAACTGCCTAAGACTCATCCAGTGCTCTACCACCAAAGCAAACATATACAGCTAGCCCTAAAGCTATTTCGAGGAGAACCAGCTATTACCGAGTTCGATAAGAATTTCTCTCCTATCCACAAATCATCCCCATGTGTTGCACAGCATGTGGGTTCGGTCCTCCCTTCGACTCTCGTCGAAGTTCAACCTGTTCATGGATTGCTCACCCGGCTTCGGGTCTACTATATGCGACTTAACGCCCGTTAAGACTCGCTTTCGCTGCGCCTCCAGACGTGTTAACGTCCTTAAGCTTGCCACATATAGTAACTCGCAGGCTCATTCTTCAATAGGAACGCTGTCACCCATATACCTAATAAAAGGTATAGGGCTCCAACTCATTGTAAGCACACGGTTTCAGGATCTATTTCACCGCCCTTCCGGGCTACTTTTCACCTTTCCCTCGCGGTACTGGTTCACTATCGATCACTGTTAATATTTAGTCTTATCGCATAGTCGCGACGAATTCAGACGGAATTTCACGTGTTCCGCCCTACTCAGGAATATAACACCACGTAGTTCATACATTTCGCATACGGGACTATCACCCGCTATGGTTCTCCTTTCCAGGAGTATTCTGCTATACATAAACTAGACGCAGCCGACATCACAGGTAGTCGACGCTATATCCTACAACACCACATAGACAACGGCCTGTCCTTTAATCTACCCCGAAGCTAAAATTCTTACGAACTCTATATTCATGGGTAAAAACATCATATGTGGTTTGGACTGTTCCCCGTTCGCTCGCCACTACTAGGGGAATCATAACTTCTCTCACCTTCCTTATTCTACATCCGAAGATATATGAATAAAGAAGGAAAAAAGAAGTCTTTTTATTATTTTCTGTTCCTCTGGTTACTGAGATGTTTCACTTCACCAGGTCTTCTCTACGCACCTATTTTATTCAGTACATAGTATCTTGATATTAATCAAGATGGGTTCCCCCATTCGGAAATTCCCGGGTCAAAGGTTGCTTGGGACCTCACCGAGACTTATCGCACCCTGCAACGTCCTTCATCGTAAACAGTGTCAAGGCATTCACCGTGCGCTCTTAGTGCACTACAGAAACACGCAATTGTGTTTCATGTATATTCAAAGATGCTAACTTACAATTTTCATTGCGTATTTTAACCGTAGCCAAAATATTCGCAATTTGCTTTATTACTTTAATTGGTTCAATTGTAATGATCACTTATCGCGAGTACCTTTCGGCGCGCAGTCTATGCAATAATGATTATTGTCCAGACTGCGATCTAAAAGTGGTAAGAGTTTTTTGATAAAAAAAGAACCGCTACAGCGGTTCAAAACATGGTCATGTTTTTATCCGCTTGGATACTTAGAGTAACAACGAATTGTATCTTGTGTACACCATGTGTTCAGGATGTAGAAGTACTTATGTTGTGTTACCCAGAGGTCCAAACTGAATTGCGTGTGTTTTTGGACATGGTCCGAGAAAACTCGGGACTTGATCACGCTCGCACATAGTACAAGGTTTTATATGCCCTGTCAAGTTTTACCGGTGTGGATAAAAACGTATCGTGGTCGAACCTCCATGAGAGTCGCGAGAAAATGCCTCAACCAGGGGATTTTGTGATAATTCTTCTTCAATAATACGTGCCAAAACTCCCTCCCCTACCCCATGCACAATGCGACAAAACTCGTACTTATTCACAACCAGTTTATTAAGTTCATAATTCATTTTTTCTCGTACTTCATAGCCGTGAAAACCATGAAGGTCGATGACCGGAATATTCTGTATGTGTTCAAAAAATTGTGTGTCGATACGCTTCATGTGGTGAGGTAAAAAATAAAAACTAAAATTATCTTTTAATTTTTTCGTTTTTACTTTTGAGTTTAATGTAATGTCTACTAAAAACCAACGAATGATTTTCATTAGACATCCGGTTCCCGCATTGATTTCTGCGGGACCCGTGTACTCCTTGATGAACAGCCTGGAATCGGTACACACCGACTCAGACGATCATCGATAAAAAGAACAAATAGGATTACTTACGAGACATGAAGGTGATCTGCCGATCGGGCCTGTCGAAGACAGCGCCATTCACATTCTCAGCTTCCACACCTTCTTCGACAGCTTTCGACGCCGAAGCGCCCGTGAGATCGAGATTGAACTCGAGACGATCGCTGTCACCTGTACACTTACGAACGACTTTGAGTCGACTGAACTGTTCTTCGCCTGATTCGACCTCGATAGTCACCTCCGTAAAAGCGACTGTACCACTCTTGCTGTCAACGGACTTGAACGCGTTGACGTAGCTCGTATGGTCACTGTCGACATGCAGCTCGAAATGCGTAAACTCGTCCGAGAGATCACGCTTCAGATCTTCTTCCTGTTTCGAGGAAAGAGTCACAGTGAAGGTGAACGTCGTGAAGACGATCTTCTGCCCAGTGCAGTTTCTCAGCTTCATGATGTAGAGAGCATCTCCCTGATCGCCGCAGTTGAGGTAGGTACTCGGATTATCAAGGACGGGCACCACGAGAAAGTCACCGGCTATCTTGCAAGCCGCATCTTCCGACTCTTCTGAGACGACACCGATAATCGCCTCGGTACCCGTGTTCTCGTGCCCAGTAATGACCATAGGCTCGAGGTTGACCTCCTGGATCTTCGGCGCAGTCGGCAGCTCAGCCGACACCACCGTTGACTGTGTGACAGGGAACGGTGTAGGAGAAACTGAACGCGGAGGATCTTCGCAGCCGATGTTCAGGCCGGTCAGAAGAAAGACGATGATAGAGAGCAGCTGTGACGGAAACGGCGACATGATGATAACTCCTGCTTGCGGGTGGTCACTCGAGATAACATGTCTCGAAGCTGCAAGAGTATAGACAAAATAATCAATTTTGTCAACATGAGACAAAAATAAAAACAACCACTTTTAGTAGTTTTACAATATCTCTACAGGATTACAATCAACAAAGAAATCAAGTTTCTTACCAATCTACCAAAACCTAAGGTGTTTTGTTTTGCACCATAGCGCCATCTTTTCTCAATATCGAATGTTCAATCACATGCATTAAGACATCAGTAAAAGTTTTGAGCACCAAAAACAAAGGGAGTACACCACCAAATACGCCAAAAATAAGCGTAAGGTGCATCGGTATGATCCGTAGATATGGAAATGCCATCACCGAACCAATATTCTGTTTTTGAGTATCACGATGTTTATAAAAAATATACGAAAAAAAGTGGGTAAGGAAAAAGAGAAGTGCAGTAAATAAGACATACCGAAACTCAACAATATTTGGTTTATCCCCAAAAGTATCAGTCAGAATAAAGCCTAAATAGATCAAATGAAAAAAACCATAATGAAATAAAAAGAAAAAAGCAGAAAAATATCGAGTAGTTGCAGTAGGTTCTGCTGGTCGACCATTAAAACCAAATCCTTCAGTGGAAAATTCCGTCAACTGAAGTATCCGTACAAAATTAAAAAATCCAATAATACTACTCTGGAACCAATAAACCAATAATACCGTTGCAGGATTCCAATGTTCAGTTATCGCAAAAAAAATAGTCACGCAATTTGAAACAACCAACAACCACATCGAAGGATCGCTCAATACATTTCTATTGAAATATTTGAACATAGCGAGGACAATCACGATATGAAGATAGTAATGTAGTGCCGCAGGAGAGACTCGAACTCTCACACCCGAAGGTACGTGCTCCTAAGGCAC
>CAYUTO010000005.1:0-63343 GCA_964447765.1 uncultured Gammaproteobacteria bacterium
GATCAATTTCCGCAAGCACAAAAAAATATCCCTGGTTTTCTCCATCTGGTTTACCAGGGGAAGCGATATGGAGGAGTACGTGGGATAGGTGACTATTTTTTCCTTCAACAAAAAATTCGTATACTTCACTTTTTATAGACATAGCTTTTGACACTATAATACCTACATAGTATACTACAGACTGTCTATTTCGCAATAACGTACCCCTTTATTTTGCTTAAATACACAAGTTTTCAATCGTATGCTCGAACACTTATTTGGCTCAAAGACGCGAGTCAAAACTCTTAAATTACTATACCGAAGGCCTGATCGACCTTTTTTTGTTCGTGAACTTTCTCGGGAAATTGGCGTACAGATCAATGCTGTGCGGAGGGAATTAGAGCTATTATTGAGGCTTGGCATTATTTTGGAGAAAACAGACACTAAGCCGGCCGACGTAGAGAAAGCAGGGGTCACGCTCCGTAAATATTATCAGTTGAACCCTGAATCATTATTGTACACAGAATTGCAGGCTCTTCTTATCAAAGAGACAGTTATCGAACAAAAACAGTTTATTGATGACCTGAGCACAAAAATTGGAGATATTAAATTGCTTATTTTGACGGGTGCATTTACTCATGATATCAAGGTCGAGACTGATCTACTTATCATTGGTGTCGTAAAACTCCGTGCGCTCTCAAAACTTATTGAACACTACCAACATGAGATGGGATTTGATATCCGCTATACGATTATGACTGAAGATGAGTTTATTGATCGCAGATATGTGATGGATAAATTTTTATTCTCGATTTTTGAAGCAGAACATGTCAAAGTTATTGATCAGATAACACAGAACTAGGTATGTACTTGTTTATTGATCCTGCGTCTCAAGACTCAATTCGATTGGTCGTCTTTTCAAATAACACCTCTCGTGAACATGTATTTGAGGTAAGGAATAGGGATCTTCTGTTAGTTATTGTGGAAGCGCTTGATCGAGAGCGTGTAGCACTTGCAGATTTGCAAGGAATCGTAGTACTAGTTGGCGAAGGTAGGTTTTCCAGTACGCGAATTGCGAGCGTTGTTGGGAACACACTGTCGTATGTGCTACATATTCCAGTAGTTGCGACTACGAGAGGTGGTGAGCCGACGGATGCGACTATTGAGACCTTTTTTGCTGCATCGGATACTTCATATTACATTACTCCGACGTATAGTGGTGAGCCACATATTGGCACACATTCACCATCCTAAATTTTCTATGCTTTCACCCTATCAACGTTATCGTTTGTACGAAATGCTTCCGGGCATCTCTATATGGGGTACCCTCATTCTCGCGGTCGTTTTTTCTTTTTTATATCCGCTTGCAATGATTTACTTTATTATTATTTTTGATATCTATTGGGTGCTTAAAGTATTTAATTTTTCTTTTTACTTAATCGTATCGTGGATTAGATACCGCAAAGTACAGCGGATTGATTGGAAAGACGCACTTCAGCATGATATTCCTGATGCCACACGCTTGCGTCACGTTGTTTTTTTGACTGTTCTTAATGAAACGTGGGATGTGGTCGAGGGTGCGGTCGCAAGTGTTGCGGCTTCTGTGTACAATCCGTCGTTGTTTACTTTGGTTATTGCTGGAGAAGAGCGTCAGGCGGAACATTGCAGATCATTGTTTCAAAAGATAGAAACTCGTTTTTCTGGTGTATTTGACCATATCGCTTTTACCCTTCATCCAAGTAACCTTCCTGATGAAATTCCAGGTAAAGGTTCTAATTTGCATTTTGCTGAAGGTGAAATGAAGAAGTATATTGATCAGCGTGGTTGGAAATATGAAGACGTAATTATTACGGTGTTTGATATTGATACGGTATGTCATCCTAATTATTTTGCGTATTTAACCTATACCTACGCTACTCATCCAAATCCAACAAAGAGTTCATATCAACCGATCGCGCTCTACAATAATAATATGTGGGAGTCACCATCGGTGTTGCGTATTATGGCATTTGGTACCACATTTTGGATGATGATGTCTCTTGCCCGTCAAGATTCGCTTGTTACATTTTCTTCACATTCGATGAGTTTCAAGGCACTAGTTGATGCAGGATTTCATGATAAACGTATCGTGAGTGAGGATTCACGAATTTTTTATCAGTGTTTGCTTACATATAACGGGAAATATGAGGTAACTCCATTATATATCCCCGTATCGATGGATACGGTTCGGGATACTTCCTGGTGGCAGAGTATTCGAAATCTGTATCGGCAGCAGAGACGTTGGGCGTGGGGAGTAGAGCATGTACCGTTTTTATTGTGGGAATTTAGGAAAAAAGGAAAATTGATACCATGGTATACTAAATTTAAATGGCTTTTTATCGAATGGGAAGGTAAATGGTCGTGGTGTCTTGCAGCTCTTCTCATTACTATTCTTGGTAGATTCCCACTCTGGGTTGCTAGTCCAAGTATTAGACAAAGTGCACTGTATTTTAATGCTCCGCATTTACTTGAAATTCTTATGACTGCTGCTATGAGTGGACTTATTCTTTCCGCGATGCTCAGTTTACCACTTCTCCCTCCTCGACCACAGTCACATCCAAAATATCGGTATGTAATCATGGTGTTGCAATGGATTTTATTACCTGTTTCAATGCTTTTTGTTGCTGCAGCTCCAGGTATTGATGCGGTAACGCATCTTATGCGTGGTAAATATTTAGGATTTAACATTTCTCAAAAAAAACGTTAATTATATGTTTTTACAGACCAAGCCTAAAGAAGAGAAAAGAAAGAAATTGCCTTATATATTGCTGGGTATTTTTTTAGTACTGACGTTACTTGGTCTTACTGCATATTACAGTATTCGACATATTGGAATTGAAGGATTTCTCTCGTCTAATTTTGTACAGAAACAAATTACTAAGCATGTTGGTGGAGCTGAGGGTGATATTTTTGAGCTATTACCAACAGCACTTGGTTTTGATGAGCCAAAGACCTATTTGGTTTTATTTTTGAATAATACGGAGATGCGTCCGGGTGGGGGATTTATTGGTGTGTATGGTACCGTTCGGGTTACGGGCGGACATATTGAGGTTTTGAAAGTTGAAGGAACCGAAATACTGGATAATCAATCTTCACCTGTTAATGTTCCTGTTCCACCGACTCCCTTGTCTCAATATCTGAAAGTTTCGGGATGGTATTTTAGGGATAGTAATTGGTCTCCAGATTTTAGTGAGAGCTCAAAACAGGGGCTCGCGTTGTATGCTCGTGAAAATGGTGTTGCGGCAGAAGAGATTGATGCGGTTATTGGAGTTACAGCAACAGTTCTTGAAGAACTTATGAAAAAAACGGGACCACTTACTATTAATGGAATTACGTTTACTCCAGAAAATGTAATAGAAGAGCTTGAGCATGAGGTTGAATATAAATTTGTTGACCGTGGAATTTCTCGAAGTGATCGTAAAGGTATTATCGAACCTTTTATGCTTGCGATTATTGATAAATTAAAGAGCGATGTGTTGCGTCATCCTTTCGAATATCGAACACTGGCTGAAAAGTTATTACATGAAAAGCATATTATTTTGTATGCTCTTGATTCAGATATCCAAAACACTTTACGTGAGCACTCAGCGGATGGAAGTATGGTTGATACGAACGGTGACTATCTATTGTGGGTGGATGCAAATCTCGGGGCGCTCAAAACTGATCATGCGATTACGCGCACATTGTCTTACACGATTCAACCACGAATGTCTGCTACGGGTGATCGGTATTATGAAGCGACAGCAACGATGAAGTATGTGCATTCACTACCGTTTGATTGGAGAACGTCTCGATATCGAACGTACTCACGAGTTTTTGTGCCACAAGGATCTGAATTAATTTCGACTGTTGGTTCAATGGCGACTGATCAAAGTGTTGAGAGTGGTGTTGAAAAAAATAAACAATGGTTTGGCACTTTTGTTTCAGTTGAACCTCTTACTACTCAGTCTCTTACCTTCACCTATCGTTTACCCGATTCTCTTGAGTCATCTATTGATCAGGGTCTGTATACACTGTTAGTTCAAAAACAAATTGGACTGGTGGGTGGCTCATTGACGCTCGACCTTGATTTTGATACAACTATTCAGGCGGCAGAGATTCCTGAAATTGAATCTGAGTGGGGTGATGATGTGTACCGAATAGATATGCCTTTAGTTACTGATTTGAATTTTGAGGTTACCCTAAAGTAATAGTATGCGTAAAGTAGGAATTGATCTTGGTACCACAAATATTTTGGTATATATTCCAAAACGAGGGATTGTAGTAAACGAACCTTCTGTTGTTGCTATCTCAAAAGAAGATAGGAGAGTATTGGCGGTAGGAGCAGAAGCAAAAGAAATGATTGGTAGAACTCCTGATACGATTATCGCTGAGCGTCCGTTAAAAGATGGAGTTATTGCGAGTTACAAAACTACGGAAGCGATGCTTCGTTATTTTATTAATAAAGCACTAGGGGGAATTCGCTTATTTCGCCCTGAAGTGATGGTCGCCGTACCTGCGGGGATTACCTCAACCGAGAGAAGAGCGGTGATTGACGCGGCTATGGCAGCTGGTGCAAAAGCGGCATATATTATTAAAGAGCCTATTGTTGCGGCAATTGGAGCTGATATTCCTATTGGCTCTCCATCTGGGCATATGATTATTGATATTGGTGGAGGAACTGCTGAAATTGCGGTTATTTCGCTGGGGGGAATTGTATCAGTTGGATCAGTGCGTATTGGAGGAAATAGGTTTGATCTATCAATTGCTGAATTTATACGCAGAAAATATGGACTTGCTATTGGAGAACAAAGTGCTGAAGAAGTGAAGATCCAGATTGGAAGTGCCATGTTTATGGATACCCCGCTCACTATGGATGTAAAGGGGAGAGATATGGTTACAGGTCTTCCACGTACGGTTACGGTCACGTCTGATGATACTACTGAAGCCTTGCAACATGATCTCGAAGGACTTATCGAGGCCGTAAAAGAAGTGTTGAATCGTACCCCTCCTGAACTCTCTGCTGATGTGATGAATAAAGGTATTATTATGTCTGGGGGATCAAGTTTGCTCAGAAATCTTGATGAGCTTATTGCGCAAGCAATTGGGGTTGCGGCGTATGTGGCTGAAGAGCCATTGCTTTGTGTTGCAAAAGGCACGGGTATTGCGCTTGAGAATCTTGATAATTATAAACGATCGATTGTGTCGACGAGGTAATTAACAACTAACAAGGAACAATTAGCAAAAATTTAAACTTGTTAATTGTTAGTTGCTCATTGTTAATTTTATTTTATGATCATCGGTATTGACGCATCTCTAGTGGCTCGGGAACAACGTACGGGGGTGGAGTCGTATGCGTTTCAGATTATTACGCATTTGAGTACCGTTATTCCTTCTGAAGTTGAGGTTCGGCTCTACAGTGATCGTGCGCTCCCTACAAATTTTGTACAACGTATCCCTGCGCATTGGAAACAGATAATTCTTGCCTGGCCCCCTCGATTTTTGTGGACCCAAGTTCGGCTTAGTTTTGAGATGTTACAACATCCTCCAGATATTTTATTTGTGCCGGGACATGTAGAACCGGTGATTCAACCAAAAGCCACTCTCATGATGGTACATGATGTAGCTGCATGGAGAGTTCCTCGTGCGTATTCAAAATTTGATCGGTGGTATACACTTTTTTTGACCATGAGGGCAGTACAGAAAAATCCAGTGATTCTTACTCCGAGTTTTTTTACTAAACAAGAATTAGAACAATTAGTACATGAACGAAAAATTACCAAAAAAGCTGAAGTATTGGTTATTCCTCATGGTCATGTTTCTCGACGGATTACTGTTCCCACTACTCCTGCAAAAGTTTTTGTTCGCTACGGAATTGATCAAAATACTCGTTATATACTTTGTGTTGGTCGAATTGAATATAAAAAGAATATTGATACAATACTTTCCGCATTTGAGAAATTAAAGTCAGAAAACCCTGAACACACTACTCTGAAACTGGTACTTGCGGGAAAGCCAGGTGTTGGATATGAGGATATACAGAGTTTGATTGCTTGCAGTCGGTACCGGACAGATATTATTGAAACTGGATGGCTTCATGAAGATGAACTAATGCAACTATTTTTCCATGCGCGTGTATTGGCTTTTGTGAGTCGATATGAAGGATTTGGTTTTCCTGTTTTGGAGGCACTTGATCTTGGTGTTCCTGTTGTTGCTTCTCGTGGTATAGGTTTAGAAGAGGTGGGTGGAGTGTGTGTGACCTATGTATCTTCTACTGATCCAGATCAGATTTCTCGGGCAATACAGAAAAGTCTTTCTCTTTCTTCGGCTGCTCGTCTTGAATTTGGAGCTCAGGCACGTGCGCATGTATCGCAGTTTTCTTGGGCTCGTTCTGCTGAGGCAACCTATGGAGCTATCACGAGGGCATATGAAATTGCCGAGGCGAGTAAGCGTGTGATATGATTGTCTACAAGAACTATGTCATGTATTGGTCATGAAAAAATAATTTCTTTTTTTGATGCTTGTATTTCAGAGCGTAAGCTTAGTCATGCCTATGTTTTTTCTGGTCCACGGCATGTAGGTAAACGAACAATTGCTAATACTATTGCACGAACTATTCTTGGTATTTCTCGGGACCAGGCACTGGTACATCCTGATTTGATTGTGGTTCAGCGGGAACTCGATGAGAAGACAGAAACTTTGAAAAAAGATATTAGTGTTACTCAGATTCGAGATTTGATCCATCGATTGAGTCAGAGTGCTTTTGCAAAAGATGGATATACTGTTGCAATTGTTGACGGAGCTGAACATATGAATGCGGCAGGAGCGAATGCGCTTTTGAAAACACTTGAGGAGCCACGAGCACGTACGATAGTTTTTCTTATTACTCAGGATGAGTACACATTGTTACCTACTATCCGATCTCGGACGCAGTCAATATATTTTTCTCTCGTTGGTGTAGAAAAAATTAAAACGTACCTAGAATCTGTGGGTATTCCGGCTGGTCAGGCGGAGGAATATGCACATGAAGCTCATGGTTTGCCTGGATATGCCTGTGATTGGGCGCATGATTCGACTCTCTATGAATATCATGTGTCTCTCAAGCAGCGCTGCGTATCACTTATGCATATTCCGTTTTATGAGAAGATCAAAAAAATAGAAGAATTTTTTCAAGATAAAGATGACCATATTGAAGCGAGGGCACGGATAATCGACATGCTTGGAGTTTGGACATTTACACTTCGTGATATAATGACGCTACACTCGTCTAATTCTGAGAGTCGATATGTAGTTTCTCAGGTATTGGATTCAATACGTCACGCAGAAAAACAATTAAAACAGAATATTCACCCTAGATTAATTCTCGAGCATATCATGCTCGCACTACCTTAATTATCCAGTTCGTATGAAACGATCGCTTTCATCCATCTTTCTTTTATTCATCGTTATTGTCTTAAGTGGGCAAGCGTGTGTTGTTTTTGGAAGTAAGAAAAATACAGCACTTGGTCCTGCGGGAGTCTGGGTTACGACCGAGAATGGTGAATCGTGGACGCATATTGTGTCAGTTCCTACTGCTACAGGAGTGGTGCAAGTTCCACAAGCTGGAGTGTACAAGCTTGTTGATGATCCTCAAGATTCTCGTGCGCTTTATTGGGCATCGAGAGAAGATGGAATTTTTTATACTTATGATGATGGAAGAACGTGGACTCGCGCTGAAGCTCCGCTAAACACTGGATTAGTATATAGTATTGCAGTGCACCCTAAAGAAAAATGTACTATTTATGCTTCGAATGGAAGACAGGTCTTCAAAACACTCGACTGTATGCGTTCGTGGACTGAAGTATATCGAGAAAATCGTGCTGAATTTGTTGTGACTTCAGTTTCTATCAATCCGTTCAATCCTTTTGAAGTGCTCACGGCAACAAGTGCGGGTGATTTGTATGAGAGTGCCGATGGGGGAAATTCATGGCAAGTAAATACTCGACTTAATAGGACAGACATTCGTGAGGTGGTCTTTGATCAGAATAAAGAAGGAATTATTTATTTAGCTACCAGAGAAAGTGGATTATATCGTACGCGTGATGGGGGAGTTACGTGGGAAAATCTTGCTCCTAATTTTAAGGAATACGCAGGTTCTTTACAGTTCCGTAGATTTATGGTATATCCTTCCAAAGCCGAGCAAATTTTCTGGGTTTCAAAATACGGAATCCTAACGTCACGTAATTCTGGAGAAGAGTGGGAGCCAATCTCTCTCGTGACTCCTCCTGGAAGCGTCGACATCTATGGATTTTCAGTTAACCCAAAAAATGATAAAGAAATGTATTACACGGGGAGTATTGGGGATCGTTCTACGTTTTACCGGAGTATTGATGGTGGGGTGACCTGGGAAACACGTAAGCTGCCTACAAAACAAACCCCTACTGCACTTCGTGTCCACCCTGAGCAAGAGGGGTGGGTGTACCTCGGATTTACGACGATTATGAAGAAATAAATTTAAATTGAGATATCAAATCGTTCTCTTGTATATTTCGTGTAATGGGTAATTAATCAGTGTAATCAATGTCATATGACTTCAGAATATAAAGCACAAATACATAAATCACTTGAGCATTTGAAGCAAGATATCTCGAGTCTTCGTACGGGTCGTGCGACACCTGCGATTGTTGAAGATATTATGATTGAAGCTTATGGTATGAAACAGCCAGTCAAAGCGCTCGCATCAATTTCGGTTTTGGATGCAAAAACTCTTGCGATTGAACCATGGGATAAGAGTATTATCCAGGCCCTTGATACTGGACTTCGTATGTCTGATTTGGGGATAAACCCGGTCAATGACGGAAAAATGATTCGATTGCCGCTTCCTGAGCTTAGTCAGGATCGTAGACAGGAACTTATCAAGGTTCTACATACAAAATTAGAAAGCGCTCGAATTGTTCTCCGAAAACTTCGCGAAGAAGCTCGTGAAAGTGTGGATATCCAGGAAGAGCATGGATCTATTAGTGAAGATCAGAAGTATAAATTGCATGACGAAATTGAAAAACTTGCGAAAGAGGCAAATGAAAAGGTCAAAGAGATTGGTGAGGAAAAAGAAGTGGAGATTTTGAAAGTGTAGGTGTGGATAGTGTGTAATAAAAAATTGGCTTACAAGCCAATTTTTTTTGTATTTATAATATGTAAAAGAGTTATAGTCTACTGTTCATACCTTTATACACGTTTTTTATTTGGAGCTTTTCTTCAAAAATGATATACTTTGGAATATATTTTTAGATACGCACAATGTCACTTATTGATATTAAAAATTTATCCGTTGGATATTTTCTTGGCAAAAGTAATGAAGTCAGGGCACTTAGTGATGTAAGTTTGAAAATTGAACCTGGTGAATTTATTATTTTTTTTGGCGCTTCTGGTTGTGGAAAATCCACCTTGCTTTATACGATTGCTGGGCTCGAACGTCCCACAGGCGGGAGCGTGCTTGTTACGGGTATAAATTTGGCAGAAATGAAAAATAAAGAACTTGAATATTATCGTCAGCACACTATTGGTATGGTATTTCAGGCGTTTCATCTCATTCCATCTCTCTCTATTGCTAAAAACATCATGTTGCCTCAAATTGCGATTGGTGGTGACCCAAAAAAACGACGTGAAGAAGCTGAAAGACTCATGAAGTATTTTGGTGTATATGAACAACGCAATAAAGTGCCAAATGAATTGTCTGGTGGTCAGCAACAACGTGTTGCGATTTGTCGTTCATTGATTAATGATCCAGAAATTATTTTTGCAGATGAGCCGGTAGGAAATCTTGATTCAAAGTCTGCTCATGATGTGCTTGGGCTTATACAAGAATTAAATATCAAGCAGAAGAAAACGGTTATTCTGGTTACCCATGATCCGTCGCATTTGGATATTGCTGACCGGGTCTTTTTTATGAAAGATGGAAAAGTAATTGATACTAAAGTCAATAAAGAAACTAGAAAAATTACTATCGAAAAGCCTGGAGAAGAAGCAAAGAAGAGCAATCTGGAGCTTGTGTCAAAAACACTTGCCACTTCAGAGCATATGGGAATTGGGGGATTATTTCTTGAATATAAGGTTAAAGAAATTGTTTCTGATGCACTTACTGGACTCACGATTGAAGAAGTTTCAGGCATTGAGCGTCGAGTATCAGAAATTTTAAAGAATAAATTAAGCGACTATCGTGATTTGGAAGATTATCTTGACCGTGAGTATACGTTTGGTGGGCTTGATTTGAATAAACGTACCGCACATCGTTTGACTGATAATATACGTGGTGTTGTTGAAGAAATGAAGACTTTGGTGGAAGCTGATGCGTCTGGTAAGAAGAGTTTGAGTTACGTTGAAAAACTACGCTTTAATTTACTTGATACATTTGACGTGCATGTTTCTAGCACTGAGATTGTCGAGCGTATTGAAAGTATTATTCGTGAACGTGTAGAAGGTCGTACTGACCGTAAAGGTGTACAGGCATTATTTGATACGTCAGTCGTTCAGGGTGGGGCTGGGCTTGATCGGAGAGATGCAAAACGAATGTCAAAACATCTTGAGCTATTGTTGTTGACCAGATACGATGGTCACGTAAAAAACGACAAAGAAGGTCATTCAAAATCAAAAAAGTCTAGTTAGTATGACTACAAACTCAGTAGAAAAAAAATCTGTACACAAAGAGGATAAGAAAAAAATTCTTTCACGACGCATGGTGGTGAAGGATATCTTGTCACTCTCAACACGTACCTTTAAGACTCGACCAATGCGTACTGCGCTTACGATCCTTGGTATGAGTGTAGGTATTGGTGCGGTATTGTTTTTGGTATCTTTGGGTTATGGTTTACAGGAAACAGTATTGAATCGTATTACCAATGCTGATGCATTGCTTAGTCTTGATGTAAGTGCTGGGCAGTCTGAGCTCATAAAATTAGATCGTGCGAATTTGGATAAAATGGCACAATTGCCTAATGTGGAAGAAGTAAGTCCTATTACTGCAATTTCTTCCCAGATTACACTCAAAGATTTGACTGGAATCGTTACGCTCTATTCGGTGAAACCTTCGTTTTTCCGTCTCAGTGGTATTTTGCCGTTTAAAGGAAAACTATTTGAGGCAGCTCAATCAGGAGAAACTAAGCGAGAAATAGTGGTTTCTTCGGCTCTTGCAACTATTTTTAATCTTGATCCTGATTCTATTATTGGAGAAACAGTTTCTATTACTGCTTTTGTATCAAGACTTGATGAAACAGGGACTGAGGTTGTAAGTACTACTATTATTAGCGACCCTTTTGTAATTGTCGGGGTGGTGCAGGATGATAAAGAAAGTTTTATGTATTCACCTGAAAGTTTGTTGCAGGATATACATGTAGAGACATACATCGGCGCAAAGATAAAAGTCACTTCTCCTGAGGTGATGGGAACTATTCGTGATCAGGTTATTGATATGGGTTTCTTTGTTTCTGCATTGCAGGATACAATCGATCAGGTTAAAAAGATTTTCTCAATTGTCCAGATAGTCTTGGGTTTGTTTGGGCTTGTTGCTTTGATTGTGTCAGCGATTGGAATGTTTAATACTATGACCGTACTTCTTATGGAACGTACGAATGAAATTGGTATTATGCGTTCAATCGGGGTTACGAGAAATGATGTGCGGAAACTTTTTATGGTTGAGGCTATGGTGATGGGTTTTTTGGGAGGGTTAGGTGGAGTTGCCTTGGGACATCTCGGTGGTGTCTTGGCTAATTTTGGTATCAATTTACTTGCAAAGAATTTTGGAGGACAAGCTCTTAGTTTATTTAGCCGACCAGCTTCATTTATTGTGGGTATTATTATATTTTCTACTATCATCGGTTTCATCACTGGTATATTTCCAGCACAACGTGCTGCAAAGATTAAGCCACTTGATGCATTGCGGTACAAATAGGGAACATAGTATTTTTTGCATTTTTTTTCGTCATTATTCAACTGTGAGATAGCTCACAGTTTTTTTCTTTTTTTATCCCCATATTTAGCGTAATTTTTCTATTATAACATGAGAAAAAATGGTATACTGTTTTTACTACTTCGTGTGATAGTTTTTTATGGTAAAAGTGAAGAAAAATGAACAGAAGTTAGTGAAATCACAATCACGTAATTCTAACAGCAAATATGATTTTGCTGCTTATTGGGTTTGGCATGAATTACTATTATCATATGGTAGACTTCGTAAAACTACCAAAACTCGCACAGCAAAAAAAGAACTTAATGCTCTTGGTAAACAAATCATGCGTCATTATGTAAAAAACTTTGTTTATTTTCCTGTTTGGCTGTTTAAATTACTTACACCGTCGTATTTGAAGGGTCCGGTAACGGTGTGGACCAATTTACGCACCATTCTTCGGAGTTCTGAATTTCGCCCTCTTCGACTTGCGGTGGTTTCGCAGGCAGTCTTTTGTTTTGTGTTTATTAGATTAGGAATGCTTATTTTTTATAATCTTTCAACTCCAGCTGATGCCGCTACGTTTGGCTGGATACAGACCACCTGGACTGGGGGAGTCTCGACTACGGCGACAGCGACACATTCGAGTGATCGTACGGGGTGGACTACCTATGTCAGTTCGACTCAATTGAATACTACTGTTTCATCTGGAAATATCACTATCTCAACTTCATCGTATACAACGACAGATGATAGTAGTCTTTCGACTGACGGGTTGGCAAGTGGCGGTGGGTTTGCAAATGGAACGACGTCTAGTGTTGTAGTAAGCGGTGGAGATGTGACACTCGGTATTGCATCTGCGGGGGGAGAAATTAATCAGTGGGATGCAAGCCCTTATAATCTTCCTGCAACTATCAGTGGTACTGAAGATGGAAATGGAGTAATGATTAGTGATGGGGTTGATGCTTTCTATATCCTTCGTGGAGGTGGAACGACTGGGTTTTATAAATTTATTCCCTCTGATAAAACAACGAGTACACTTACCTCTGTACCTACCTCTATTCCACCAAACGGTGGTGGTGGATCAATTGCGCTGTCAGGTGACTATATTTATCTTTATTCTGGTGGCAATAGTAGTGTTAAATTTTACGCGTATTCGATTTCGGGAAATTCATGGACCACTCTCGCGAACCCGCCAAGTTCCCCTTATGGTGATGGTATTGGTAGTACTATGGCTGTCGATGCTCTGGGAAATATTTATTTTGCAGCAGGTGGGGCGACGACGAATTTTTTAAAGTATACAGTAACTTCAAGTGCTCCGTATGGGGAGTGGAGTGTTTTGTCTAACATTGGAAGTTCTGTTGGAAGAGGTTCGCGAGCAATATATGATAGTGAGAATAATGATATCCTTATTCTTACAGGTAATAATGGTCATATGATAAGCAAATATGACATTGATTTAAGTGTGATGACTAATTATAGTGGTGCACCTAATGATCCTGGTTTTACCTCAGGTGCTTCGATGGTAAAAAATGATGATAATGATATTGTATATGCAATTACCGGTCAAAACTATGCATGGCTTGAGAGATTGAATTTGAATACTGGTACATGGGCTTCAAGACAAACTTCTTCAACGCCTGCTGCAGGAAATACCGTCGGGTATATGATACATAAGCCTGGAGAAAACAGGATATATACGACATTTGGAGGAACTAGTTTTTACTATCTTCGACCGTTGAATGGAGACTGGATGTTTACGACAACTACCAAACCAATTCCTGGGTCAATTGGTGCGGGAGCCACGATGATTCGACATAACAATGACGAAATTTATGTATTGGCAGGAGGAGGTAGTAGTGCGATTTATCGTTTTGCGATTAATGCTGGTACGCAATACACGACTACAGGTACACTCACTTCTGCGACCATTGATCTTAAATATGCTACCTCTACACGGATTTCATGGTCCTCGAGTGCGCATGGTCAGACTGGTTCTGATCCGGTAAAATTTCAAGTTGCTGCAAATACGGATAATGCTACGTGGAGCTATGTAGGTCCGGATGGAACTTCTGGTACGTACTTCACTAGTTCAAATACTGCATTGCCAGGGTCGTTAAATGGAAAAAGATACTATCGATATCGAGCCTATTTAACTACTGCAAATACTTCATTCACTCCGACACTTAGTAGTGTTACCTTTACGTATCACAGTTATTTGACCTCTGGTTCACTTGCTTCTAATCCTTTTAATGCTGAGGACGATACTAATGTGCTTGCTGCAGTCTCATGGGTGGGTAGTACTCCCACAGGTACGGTAATTAAATTCCAGGTACGCACCAGTCCTGATAACTCAAACTTTACTTCATGGATGGGACCTGATGGAACTTCTGGTACGTATTTTACTGATAGTAGCGGTGCACAAATGATGCCTGCTCAGTTGATCGATGGCGAAGATGATCGTTGGATTCAGTATAAGGTATTTTTTGAGTCTGACGGAACAGGTACTCCGATTCTTGAGCAAAGTACGCTCACTTATGTAGTGAATGCACCGCCTGAGATTGTTATTACTAATACTGTCTCGACTACGTCTGGTGGAATTGTGGTTGTGAATTATGATGTACGTGATATTGATAGTTCTACAGGTGTTACCGCAGGGGTTGTTGGAGTTACACTTCAGTATTGTACGGCGAGTTGTTCGAGTGTGGGGAATGAGGTCTGGGCTACAGCTGCAACCTCGAGTTTGACCGGAACCTTTGGTCCGAGTGTTTCAGTGGATACTGTTTCAACTACTCAGTATACAAGTTACTCATTAACATGGACCCCGACTAGTTCGTATAATAATCAATATAATGGATCGGATTTTAAAATCCGTCTCCGTGCGAATGATTCTGAGGCGGCAAATAATATTGGTGTTGATGAGTCTAATACATTTGTACTTGATACTACTGATCCTATACCAACAATTATTATTGATGGACGGAGCACTGCTACTAATACGCTTTCGATTAGTGTGACTGATGATACGATGGCAGGATTAGAAATGAAATTATCAAATGATAGTGATTTGTCTTCTGATGGATTAAATGGGAGTTCAGGTACATGGATCCCCTATGCAACAACCTCGACGTGGAATTTGGGTACTGGAGGAACAACGGTCTATTACCAGGTTAGGGATGCATTTGGAAATATCTCTGCAAATGGTATTATCTCCTCTGCAGAGACTCCTGAAATTCCTGGAAATTTATTTTTTAAAGATATTTCGAACTCTGATACTTTGGAATGGCGAGAATTTATTGCATGGCAGATTATTGATGATCCGACTCCTGGATTTGCACAATATGCGATCTATCGTTCAAGTGACGGTATTAATTATACTGAAATTGCTACTCAAGTATCACGTGTTATTAATTATTATCTTGATACTGATATTGATACAGGGACAACATACTATTACAAAGTCACCTCAGAAGATCTCGATGGTAATATTTCGGCGTTTTCGACTATTGTATCTGATGATCCGAATGGGACTGGAGGAACCGATGTGTCTGCACCGACTATTTCAAATATCACGACGAGTTCAGTTGGGTCTAATTCGATTACCATTTCCTGGGAGACTGATGAAGTATCTGATTCGTATGTTGATTATACAACCGAAGAGGGAAGTGATTTTAGTAATGTAGATACGGTGGGTCTGACGACGATGAGAAATAACGCAGCAGGACTTGGTGTTCACACTGTATCTCTCACGAATCTTGCACCAAATACGACGTATTATTTCCGTGTACGTTCTCTTGATCCTGATGGTAATGAAGGAATTGGAACACAAGCTCCGAATGGATATGTGTATACGACGCTCACTGGTCCGATCATTTCAGATGTCTCAGTCGCTGAAATTCGGAATACTGAAGCTATAATTACCTGGACTACTGATCAAGCGAGCGATTCGTATGTAGTTTTTTCCACTTCTTCAAGTTTTACGGCGTCTTCGACTGTAGGCTCTCCGCTTGCCGTGTCGTCTCATGAAGTTACTTTACCTTCGCTTATTCCAGGTACGGTGTATTATTATTTTGTTCAATCTGGCCAGGTTACTGATAAGAATATTGTCGAAGGACAGTATGAGTATTATACGTTTGAGACAACTGCGGACCTTACTGCTCCGGTTATTACTTTTGATTCTGAAGATGATCTGATTATTACGGACTCATCTCTCGTTATTACTTTTGCAACTGATGAGCCTGCAACCTCGACTATTTTGTATGGTACAAGTGATGAATACGGATCGAGTGTGATAAATAATAATCTCAATAGTGATCATCATGTGTCGCTTACAGGGCTTCTTCCTGGAACGGTGTATTATCTGAGTATCCAAGTTTCAGATGAAGATCGTAATCGATCGAGTGCTTTAGAATTTACTGCGACTACCACTGATAGTGCAGATTATACGGCTCCTATTATTAGTTCAGTTTCTACTCGAGTGGTGACTGATGATGAGGCACTCATACTCTGGTCAACTGATGAGGGTGCGACGGGTCGGGTTTATTATGGTACGACAAGTTCACTCTATGCTCAATCGAGTAGTTTAATTTCAACTTACAATCGCGAGCATGCTATAACTCTAAGTAGTCTCACTACCTCAACTGAATATTTTTATGTAGTTGTATCAGTGGATGCGAGTGGAAATAGTAGTACTTCAACTGAAAATTCATTTACCACCCTCGAAGAATTATCTGAAGAGAGTGAAGTTCGATTACGTGAAGAAACAGCGTATGCACAAGGTTTGGCTGATGCTTCTCCGCCTCCAGATTTTGTTGCACCAGTTATTTCAAATGTTACCTCTACAGTCGTGACTGATGATGAGGCTCTTATTATCTGGTCTACTGATGAAGGTGCGACGGGACGGGTTCATTATGGCACTACTCCTTCATCATATACCGAGTCGAGTGATTTTGTGTCTACGTTTAATAGTGAACATGCGATCACACTTCATAATCTTGCGACTTCTACACAGTATTATTTTATTGTAGTGTCTGCTGATTCTAGTGCAAATACTTCTACGTCTGCTGAATATACGTTTACTACACTTGAGACGCTCTCAGAAGAAAGTGAAGTATTACTCCGTGAAGAAACTGCCCGAGCACAGGGTGTGGTGCAGGGATCTGCAACCGTGCCATCGAGCGGTGGTGGAGGTGGTTCTTCGGTTGATCGGGTGGGTCCCACAATTTCTAATGTTGTCGTGGGAAATATTACCTCTGATAGTGCTTCGATTACGTGGAATACGAATGAAAATGCAAATACTCTGGTTGAATTTGGAAAAACTACTGATTATGGACGAGGTTCTCTTGATCTTGAAAATACACAGGTACACTCGATTGATTTGGTTGAACTCATGCCAGAGACGGTGTATTTTTATCGAGTGAGTTCAATTGATACTTCTGGAAATCGAAGTGCGGGAGTAACTGGATCGTTTACGACTATTTCTCTCGTGGAAGATATTGTATCGAGCACTGAGGATATTATTGAAGAGCCAGATGAAGAAGCGTCTGATGCAGCAGAACAATTATTCCTCTCTACTATTGAAAAAGCTGGTCAGATTATCAAGAGTCTTGCTGGTCGTGTGAGTGTGGGTGTGCTCGAGTCATCCTTACTTGCTCAGGCACAGATTATTGAACAATTGTCTGACATTTTGCCATTACCAATTATTGGTGGACAGCCCGTTGTTGATGCAGGATCGAATTATGCTACGATCTCATGGAGTACTGATAAAAATGCAAATTCACTAGTTGAGTTTGCGCCTGAAGGAGAGTTTCTGTCTGATAGGACTTATGACCAGACGGTAGGAGAGCCTACGGCTTCTCGAACGGGGCATGTAGTTGAAGTGAAAGGGTTGCTTCCTGATACGGTATATCATTATCGTGTGGTTTCTCGTACACAAACAGGATCTGAAACAAAGTCTCAGGATTTTGTATTTAAAACGAGATCTCAGACTAATGAAATTACGAATTATAATGTGACTGTGCTTTCTCCTGAAGAAGCTACGTTCTCATGGGCAACGACTGTCCCTACTGATTCGGCTTTGACCTATACTCCGTATCGAAATGGGGTACCGCAGGTTGAGGCACGGCAGACGGTGCGACAAGCAGGACTTACTACTCAGCATATTCTCAAAGCATCAGGATTCGAGGCAGGAGTTCTCTATGATGTGGAATTGCTTGGTACTGACACGGGCAATAATGTGTCGAGTAAGGTGATTAAAGGTTTTTCTACTGAAGGAGAAGATCTTGCTCCGGTGATTTCACAAATTCAGACTGATGCGGCAATTGTGCCTGGCGGAAAAGAAAAGATTCAAATTATTATTTCATGGCAGACCAATGAATTGTCAACGAGTAGATTGTTTTATCGTAAAGGATTTGCTGCTGAAGGAATTGAATTTACTGCGAGTACTACTCTCGATCAAAATTACACGAAAAAACATGTGGTAGTAGTCACCAACTTTGAACCAGGTACGGTGTATCAGTTTGTGGTTGAGAGTATTGATTCAAGTGGTAATACCGGAATTTCCAAAACAATTACTATTCTTACTCCTCAAAAAGAACAATCAGTGTTTCAGGTGATTTTTAGCAACGTAGAAGACATGTTCTCATGGGTGGGCAAGCTTAGAAGTTAGGTATCTATTGTACTGGTTCTTTTGTTGACAAAACGCACTGTTTTTACGTATACTATCTATCGATAAGTTAAGGTAATGATAAGGGGTGGCTCCCTTTGAACTTTTGGCTTATATAAGGTAAAAAAGTGTCCCGACTGAGTCGGGAAACTTGGGTGGAACCCCCGGTCGAATGGCTGGGCCCAAGACCATTAATGTGGTCTTTTTTTATTCAAAATATTGCTTATGTCTCAAGATACCATGGAAGCTCTTATATCACTATGCAAACGTCGAGGTTTTGTTTTTCCTGGAAGTGAAATCTACGGGGGTCTTGCTAATGCGTGGGATTATGGTCCATTGGGTGCACAGATGAAGAAAAATATTAAAGACTTGTGGTGGAAGCAATTTGTTGAAAGCAGAAGTGATATGGTTCCATTTGACGGGGCAATACTTATGAATCCTAAGGTGTGGGAGGCAAGTGGACACGTGGCTACGTTTAATGATCCTTTAGTTGCGTGTAAGAATTGTCATGGTCGTTTTCGAGCTGATCATGTAGATATTTCCAAAAACTGTCCAACCTGTGGAAAAAAAGATTGGACCGAAGCCAAACAATTTAATCTGATGTTTAAAACGTCTATTGGTCCCTCAGAAGAAAGTGCTAATACCGTATATCTTCGTCCAGAAACTGCGCAAGCAATGTTTGTGAATTTTAAACATGTCGCTAATACCAGTCGAAAAAGACTTCCTTTTGGAATTGCTCAAATCGGAAAAGCATTCCGTAATGAAATTACACCAGGGAATTTCATTTTCCGAACACTTGAATTCGAGCAAATGGAAATTGAGTATTTTATCGAAGAGAGCGATTGGGAAAAATTGTTTGAAAATTGGTTGAAAGATACCTATTCTTTTGCTCGAGCATTGGGAATCAAAACAGATCTTATGCATGATTTAGAAGTTCCCGAAGATGAGCGAGCTCACTATTCCAAGCGCACGGTTGATATCATGTTTGATTTTCCCTTTGGACAAAAAGAGTTGTGGGGTCTCGCGTATCGAGGAGATTATGACTTACGTCAGCATGAAGCTCATTCCAAGCAATCTCTCGAATATACGGATCCTGATGATAATAAACGAAAAATAATTCCACATGTGATTGAACCTTCATTTGGAGTAGATCGAACACTTCTTGCAGTCCTAGTGTCCGCATACGAAGAGCAGGTAGTGAAAGAAGGGGATACTCGTGTGGTATTACATCTGAAGCCATCAATTGCACCTTATCATGTTGCCGTATTACCACTCATGAAAAAAGACGGACTTGCTGAAAAGGCACAGGCGCTGCATGTAGAATTATTGAAATATTTTAGAGCCGATTATGATGAATCGGGAAGTGTGGGAAAACGGTATCGAAGACATGATGAGATTGGAACTCCGTTTTGTGTCACAGTGGATTATGAGTCAAAAGATGATAATTGTGTCACTGTTCGCGACCGTGATACAATGACGCAGGAAAGAGTTAAGATTGAGGAGCTGGTTGAATATTTGCAGAGTAAACTAACATAACGTAAGTAAAGGAATGAAGATTGAAGAATAAAGATTACATTTTTTTCTTTCAATTTTCAATCTTTAGTCTTTCAATATTATAATCTTTTTCTATGTACGAACGTTATAATCTCCATAATGGGGCAGAAGTGTGCTTGGTGCCTATCAAGGATGCACAGTCGACGACGGTGCTTATTATGTATCCCGTTGGTTCACGCTATGAATCTTTTAAATTGAATGGGGTATCACACTATATTGAACATCTTTTTTTCAAAGGTACGAAGAAACGTCCAACGACTTTGAAATTGACGAGTGAAATTGATCGACTTGGTGCCGAATATAATGCATTTACGAGTAAAGAATATACGGGATATTATATTAAAGCTGCGGGAAATTTTCTTGAAACTTCGCTTGATATTCTTTCAGACATGCTTTTCAATTCATTGTTTGATGCGCGTGAAATGGAGAGAGAGAAGAAAGTAATTGCTGAAGAAATCAAAATGTATAATGATAATCCACTGATGCACATTGATTCAGTGTTCGAAAGTTCACTTTATAAGGGTAGTCCTCTTGCGTGGGATATTGCCGGAACAGTAAAGCACGTACAAGAATACAAGCGTGAGGATGTATTGAAGTATCGTGATACCTATTATGATGCAAGTGCAATGAAGATTGTGATTGCGGGTGCGATGAATGCTGAAACGAAAAATTTGATTGAAAAATATTTTGGTATACCTGCAACCAAGAAAAAAATGAAAAATGTGTATAAGCCAATGGTGCAGGGATCAACCAAGCGAGAAGATCGATTGGTCATTGACCATAAAACTACTGATCAGGTACAGATGATGCTCGGCTTCCCCTCATTTTCGCATACTGATAAAGGATTGCATGCTCAGACGGTCATGAATACTATCCTCGGAGGATCGATGAGTTCACGCTTGTTTATACAGATTCGTGAACGCAGAGGCTTGGCATATATGGTGCGCTCAGGAGCTGATCAATTCAGAGATACTGGCTATACTTTTATTCGTTCTGGGCTTGAAGCGACGAATGTCAATAAAGCGCTTGATGTTATTAAAAATGAAATTGAAAAAATGGTTGAGAAGGGCGTAACTAAGAAAGAGTTGGAAGATGCAAAAACTCATATCAGGGGATCATTTACTCTGTCTCTTGAGGATAGTAGTATCCAGGCGAATTATTATGCACGACATATGCTCTTCCAAAACAATATTGAAACTCCTGAAGAAATACTTTCAAAAATTGATGAAGTTACTCATGATGAGATCAAAGCGGTCGCAAAGAAATTATTTAATTGGAAACAGGCTCGACTTGCAATTATTGGAAATACTGACGAGTCAAAGATTAAGTTTTAGAACAGGTTATACGCGAAATTTGAATGAATCGAATTTATGAATAGGGGAAAAGTTTTCTGGTTTACTGGTTGTCTAGTTGTCGGGTGAATTCGTATGTTCTTTTGACTTTCGACTTTTTACTTTTGACTTCACATGGATATGAAATATATATTTGGAAATTGGAAAATGTATCTTGATTACACTGAAAGCGTTGCACTTGCAACCAGTCTTCGAGATGTACCTCTACCAGAGGACTCGGTGTGCGCTGTATTTCCAAATACGCTTGCATTTGTAGGTGTGCATGACATTTTGAAAGATACTCGTATTGGTCTCGGTGCGCAGAATGTTTCGTGGGTACCTCGGGGAGCGTATACTGGTGCCACTTCAACTGAATTGTTTCATAGTGTGGGGGCATCATACGCACTCGTTGGACATTCTGAAAGACGGTATATTTTTGGAGAAACAGACGAGGCTGCTCGGAAAAAATTGGAAGCATGTCTCGATGCAAAACTTACACCAGTGGTTTGTATTGGTGAAACCAAAGAAGATCGTGCAGATCAGAAAGCTGAGTACCGAGTGAAAAAGCAGGTTATGAAGTTGTTTGAAGGACTTACTACAACTGAGCAGATTATTGTGGCATACGAGCCTGTGTGGGCTATTGGTACGGGAGATGCATGTGATGCTGAGGAAGCTCTCCGTATGATTACGCTTATTAAAGAAGAAATAAAGATCTATTTTTCGGGAGCTGTTCCTGTGCTCTATGGTGGGAGTGTGGATGAGAAAAATGCTGCTGAGTATTTATCCTACGGAATTATTGATGGTGTGTTGGTCGGATCAGCATCGACTGATGAGGTGCGATTTAAAAAAATAATTGAGAGTTCTGTGATTTCTGTATGATGCTTATTATTCCTATTATTTTGGCAGTGGTTTCTCTCGGTGTTATTGTGGGTATTATTTACCGACACTATCATCAGATAACGCTTCTTAATGTTGAATCTTTGCCGTACATGCGGGAAGAAAAGAAAAAAGAAGAGTTTATTCGGAAAAAAGCTGCGCAGAAAAGTTCACAAGTACATGCTCGTGTTCGTGTGATGGTCGTGTCACCAGTTATTAGTGTTGCAAAACAAATACAGCTCAAATTCAGAAGATTTGTTGGGTTGGTGGAGCGTCGTGCGATGATGCAGGATACTTCTAAAAGAAAGTATGCGACTCCTGAAGAAGAAACGCGTCATCAATTGAATATCCAGCAATTAATGCTTGAAGCAAAACGTGATTTTGATGCTGAGGATTATGATACTGCTGAAAAGAAATATTTAACGGTCTTGCGTCAAGAGTCAAAGAATACTGATGCATATCAAGGGCTTGCAGAAGTATATCAACAGCAAGGTCAATTAATTGAAGCAAAAGAAACATATCAATTTATTTTGCAGATTAATCCGTCTGATGATCAGACACTTATTCGGCTTGGGGATATGTATGAGGAAGAGGGACGTCTAGAAAAAGCAGTGGAATATTACGAGCAGGCAGTAATGGTAAACCCTCACAATCCTATACGTTTTGCAAAATTATACGACTTGCTTTTTGAGCTCAAACAGTATGAGACAGCGCTTGAGGCAATTCAGCAAGCGCTCGAGATTGAGCCTCAAAATCCAAAATATCTTGACAATTTCACTGAAGTAGCTATACTATTGAAACAAAAAGTGTTGGCAGAGAAGGGATATCGGGAGCTTCGTATGATTAATCCTGAGAATCAAAAGCTTCAGTCATTTCGACAGCGTATTGATGAACTCTCCTAGTTTTTTTTACTTGCATTTGTCGTTAACGAGCCGTCTTAGCTCAGCTGGTAGAGCAACGGTTTTGTAAACCGTAGGTCCGGGGTTCGAACCCCCGAGACGGCTCGTTGATGATAAATTTTTTAAATAGCATGGGTCGATTCCCGAGCGGTCAAAGGGGGCAGACTGTAAATCTGCTGGCTCCGCCTTCGTAGGTTCGAATCCTACTCGGCCCACCAATAAAAAGTCGCTTTACCAAGCGTCTTTTTTCGTATATAGTAATGCTATATGAAAAAACTTTGGTTCAAACGAAAAATATATGGCTGGGGATGGTATCCTGCCACCTGGGAAGGGTGGGTGGTGATTTTGGTGTATATGGGTGCAGTATTCGCGTTTGCTGCCACTATTGATGAGCAGTCTCCCCCTCGTGAATTAATGTTTACCTTTTTTCTTCCTATTACATTTTTGACGATCGCTCTTTTGCGTATCTGTTATGCCACGGGTGAAAAACCACGTTGGCAGTGGGGGAATAAGGATAAACAGTAATGTCTACGTTTTGTTTGAAATATCTTCAAGAACTTCTTCTGGATGATTTGCAGGTTTTACGTCAGTGTAATGTTTGAGAATAGTTCCATCTAGTCCAATCAGAAACGATTCACGAACTATTCCCATATTTTTTTTACCAAACATTTCTTTTTCTCTCCATACTCCGTATGCTTCAATCACTTTCTTTTCAGGGTCAGATAGGAGCGGAAAATTAAGATCGTATTTTTCAACAAATTTTTTGTGTGACTCGGTATCATCAGCGCTTACGCCCAAGACTTGCACATTTTTTTCTTTGAGTTCATTTAATCGATCACGAAAACCACAGGCTTCGATTGTACAGCCCTCGGTATCATCCTTGGGATAGAAATAGAGAAGTATATATCTGCCTGCGTATTCGGCGAGACTATGTACGGTACCAAATTGATCTTGGAGCATGAAATCAGGTGCTGGTGAATTGAGTGGGGGAGTCATAGGGTAAGAAATGGTTACTTACTAGAATTATATTTTTAGTATACCACCACTTGCGTATCTGTACAGTCTTGTGTTAGCGTATGGCGGTATGAATACTGAAGCGTATATTAACGTGTGTAAGGATTTGGAAGATAGCAGGTCTACCGGAAACCCGTATTGGAATGCGGGTCCTCGGACTGTTGATCTTATTATTTCCTATATACAGAAGTTGGGTCAGTGTCGAGTGCTCGAGATTGGTACTTCGAATGGGTATACCGCTTTGCGATTAGCGCCTTCACTTATTGAGGTTGGGGGAAGTATTACTACCATTGAATCGCATAAAGAGCGAGGTGATATAGCAGAACATAATTTTCGATCTGTTGATGTGGGAAGTATTGTTACTCTGGTGCATGGTCATGCGCCTGAAATATTTGATTCACTTGCAGGGGTATTTGATCTTATATTTCTTGATGCTACCAAATATGAGCATGTTTCATATGTGCAAGCACTTCTTCCATTGATGAGTGAACATTGTGTGGTAATTGCGGATAATATTCATTCGCATGAAGAATCCATGAAGCCGTTTATTGAGTACATGTATTCTTTGCCTGGTTTCTCAGTTGAAATTTTGTCTACTGAGACTGGAATTCTCGTGGCTGAGAAGGAGTTGTAAGTGTGCTTATTTTCCTGTTGACAGGAGAAAAAAATTTGAGTATAATGCTCTCCGCATATTGATTACCTTTTAAAACCATGCGCGCCTAGCTCAGTTGGTTAGAGCATCTCGTTTACACCGAGAGGGTCGGGGGTTCGAATCCCTCGGCGCGCACTGAGAAAATGAACAATTAGCAATAAACAATTAACAGTACCGCATTTTGTTAATTGCTCTTTGATAATTGTTCATTTTTCATTCGTGCTGTCATAGCTCAGTCGGTAGAGCGCGTCCATGGTAAGGACGAGGTCTCCAGTTCAATCCTGGATGACAGCTCCATTATGAAAATATTGCTCATGGCAGTATTTTCTATTTCTTAATATGCAATAGTGTGCTAGTGTTCATTATGCGGTTAATTAACTTAATCAGTATGCATATGAGCTACACAGAACTCGCATCGAAAGAAACTATTGATAAAACAATTGCAGCCTTGAAAGCACGAAATGTTGAGGCGCTATTTGTTGAAACCAAAGAAGAAGCTTTTGAAAAAGTGAAAGAGTTGATTCCTTTGGGGGCTTCTGTTCATAATGGTTCTTCTCGTACACTTGAGGAGATTGGTATGATTGAATATTTAAAAGGTACTGAGCATGGATGGAATAATCTTCATTCTGCTGTTGTTGCAGAGACCGATCCAGAAAGACAAGTTGAACTTCGACAGAAAGCTCTCCATGCAGATTTTTATTTGGGCAGCTTGCATGCGTTGTCTGAAACTGGAGAGATCGTCATAGCATCAGCGAGTGGTAGTCAGCTCCCTCATCTTGTGTTTACTTCAAAAAATATTATTCTCGTTGTGGGAGTTCAAAAAATTACTTCATCGCTAGAAACTGCTATTCAGCGTTTACGTGAGTATGTGTATCCTCTTGAAGATGAGCGTATGAAATCAGTGGGTATGGGTGGTAGTGTGATGTCAAAAATTTTGATTCTTGAACACGAACCCGAATTCATGGGTCGAAGTTTTAAAGTTATCTTGGTTAATGAAAAATTGGGATTCTAATTTTTGAATCAGTTTCATTTCAAAAAGCATCAGAAAAATCTGGTGTTTTTTGTTTGAAAAAATAATATGCTATACTTTTCTCATAATTCAGTAATTTCGTCTCTATGACCCAGTATATTCTCCCGGTGCTTGTGTGTACTATATTTGCCCAAGCTCTAGGAATGCTCTGGTACTCTAAGTTTTTGTTTGGGGCGGTGTGGATGAAAGCATCGGGTATTACTCCCGAGCAGATGGGGAAGGGGAAGAAAAACATGGCATTATATATGGTTTTAGCAGCACTCGGTGCTGTGGTTGGAGCTATCGTTTTGTTACTTACGATTCGATGGTTTGGGGCATTTAGTATCCTTGCAGGAGCCCATGTAGGCTTTCTCGTGTGGCTAGGGTATATCATGGTTACACAGCTCGACAGTGTGCTCTGGGATGGAAAGACACCTACGTATTTTTTTATCAATACGGCTTATTCGTTGGTAAAATTTGTAGGTATGGGAATGATTCTTGGAGTATGGCTTGGTTAGGTTATAGTATAACCCGCACTTGACATATACCTTGTAATCCTGTATTATTTTGATACTTCATTTTTAGTTCCTGTATTATGGCTTCCAAGTCAAAAGAACGACAAAATAAGATCAAGCTCTCATGTACTGAGTGTAAGACGGTGACGTATTTCAAAAACAAGAATAAAGCAATCAAACAGCGTCTTGAAATCTCAAAGTTTTGCAAACACTGCACAAAACACACCATGCACAAAGAGACCAAATAAGATCTTAGTCAAAAACAGCCCTACCTATAGGTGCTGTTTTGAATTAATATATAGTATGAAATATTTTCTTGATGTATTCTACAAAAGTTTTATTAATCCTGTGTGGTTTTCGAAACAGTCAAAGCAATCAAAAAAATCTACGTGGTTTTTTGTTCTTACTGTTCTCTTGTTAGCTCTGAGTGCGGCAGCAGTTGTTACTTTTAGAGCTATTCCATATGTAGTAGTTTCAGTGAAAGAGGTGATTGCAGAAGAAGTTCCTGATTTTCATGCAACTATTACTGACCACAAACTTTCGGTGACTGGTGTAGAACAGCCGTATATTCGAAAATTTGAGACAGAGGAGGAAGGTGCTCTTATACTTATTGTTGATACGGTGAGTACGAGTACGCTTAGTGTTGAACAATTTGTTACTTCTTCAGAAAAAGCAATACTCGTTACACAAGATCATGTACTCTCAAATACTACTGAAATTTTTGGAAGTACCAAAGAAGATTTTTCTGATATACCAAACATGTCTTTTTCACGAGCAGATGCAATACAAACACTTGAGAATTTGGTGGGCTCATGGAGACCGATGATTATGGTTGTAATACTCACAATTGTTTTCTTGATTTGGGGATTGGGATTATTGGCGTATCTTCTTATTTGTTCATCACTTGTATACCTCGTGTATACCCGCACTACCAAACAACCTGTAGGTGAGCGTTACACCTGGAAAGAAGTATTCACACTCTCCCTATTTGCCTTTGCACTTCCAAAAATCATAATCACGGCGCTTTCATTTGGCTTTTTAGTCTCTATCCCTTACGTGGTTACTCTTGCGATGGTTATCGCTGTATTCCGCGCTTTGAGTGTGAAAAAGTCTGTATCTGAACAAGAAAATGGTTCAGAAATACCGAATCTCTAGAGTTTTCCACACTTGATCAACTCGTTTAATTCAGCTATACTGTCTATTCGAGTGCTTTTATGTGCTCCTGTTATTTTATTACTGTCGTGATGTTATGATTACACTATACGGATCTGCGAATTCAAGTGCGGGCAAATGTATTTGGCTTCTTGAAGAATTGAATGTTCCTTATGAGCAAAAGGAGTTAAACATGAAGATGAAAGAACAAAAGTCTGAGTGGTTTTTGAAATTAAATCCTAACGGGAAAGTTCCTGTATTGGTTGACGAAGAGTTTGTGTTGTGGGAATCTTTTGCGATCAATCAATATTTGGCAGAAAAATACAAACCTCAGCTTTTGGGAAGAACGATTGAAGAAAAGGCTCATGTGTCGCAGTGGAGTTGGTGGGCGGCACTTCACCCACAGCAATATTTTGATACTATTTTGCTTTTTGTTATGTATTCAGTGGGAACTCAAGCTGAAGCAATCAAAGCAGGGGAAGATGTAAAACCATATCTCAAAACTCTTGAAGCACACCTCACGAATAAAGATTTTGTGGTGGGAAAAGAATTTACCCTTGCTGATGTGAGTATCGGTTCAATCATTAATCTTGGGTTTGGATTGAATTATGATTTCAGTGAATACCCTGCAATTACTGCATGGATGGGCCGACTAAAGACTCGCCCAGCAATGATCTCTCTTTTGGCAAAATTAGGAAGATAATAGAGGGTACTCGTAAAAAGAAAAAATCAAAATCACTGGGCTTGACAAAACGTTACCTTTTTTGTACACTAAGCCCATATTTTCGCCTTGAGCGTATCAGCTCGGGGCGTTTTAAATCTCACTCTCCTTTCGGAGGATTATCGCGGGTTCCGCTTTGCTTCATATGGAAATTCGAAATATCGCAATTATCGCACACGTAGACCATGGTAAAACCACTTTGACCGATGCTTTGCTTCGCGAGTGTGGCATGATTACTGAGGAAGGTCAGACTATGGATTCAAATACGCTTGAACAAGAGCGTGGTATTACTATTTATGCAAAAAATACCTCCTTGTTTTATAAAGGAACTAAAGTAAATATCGTTGATACCCCAGGCCATGCTGACTTTGGATCTGAAGTAGAGCGTGTACTTCGATCGATTGATTCAGTATTATTGATTGTTGATGCACAGGAAGGTCCGATGCCTCAGACCAAATTTGTATTGAAAAAATCTCTTGAAATTGGATTGAAGCCAATTGTAGTTTTGAATAAAATCGATAAGCCAGCTGCTCGACCACAAGAAGCACATGACATGGTACTCGAATTGTTTATGGATCTTGGTGCAAATGATGAGCAACTTAATTTTACGACTGTATACGCAATTGGTAAACTCGGTATTGCAAAAAAGAATCTTACTGATGAGTCAACCAATCTTGAACCATTACTTGATACGATCCTTGAAAAAGTACCTCCAGCTCGTGATGATGTTTCGAAGCCTCTTCGTATGCAGCCCTTCAACCTTGCGTATGACAACTATCTTGGTCGTCTTGCTGTTGGGCGTATCTACGAAGGTGTAGTAAAGCAGGGTGATAAAGTATTTATCAAAAACGAGGATGGTAGTGTTCGAACGGGAAATATTACTAAAATTCAGAATTTTAAAGGTTTTGCTCGTGAAGAAGTGCAGCAAGCTGAAGCAGGGGACATCGCTATGATTGCGGGAATTCCTGATATTTATATTGGTGAAACAATTTGCGCTTCAGCTGATCAGGAAGCTCTTCCTGCAATCAAGGTTGATGATCCAACCATTTCTATTGATTTTCTCGTTAACAATTCTCCATTTGCGGGAAAAGAAGGAACCTATGTAACCAGTAGACAAATTCGTGAACGATTGGAAAAAGAACTTGAGGTGAACGTGGGTCTGCATGTGGAATTTGGCAGTGGAGACCGTTATACGGTCTATGGACGAGGAGAAATGCATATTGCAATCCTCCTTGAAAACATGCGCCGTGAAGGATTCGAACTTCAGGTTTCTCAGCCTCGTGTAATTATCAAAGAAGAAAATGGAGAAAAGGTAGAACCGTTTGAAGAGGTGACGATTGATGTACCTGATATTTATGTTGGTGTCGTGATTGAAAAAATGAGTAAGCGAAAAGGAAATATGACGAATATGATGCCTGAGGGTGGTCATACTCGTATTATTTTTGAAATCCCAACTCGTGGTATCCTTGGATATCGTGGAGAATTTGTGATGGATACTCGTGGAGAAGGAATTATGGCGTCACGCGTGACTGGATTCCGACCTCATGTGGGTGTGATTGAAAAACGAGAAGTTGGATCAATGGTTTCTATGCTTACTGGAAAAGCGCTTGGATATGCACTGTGGAATCTTCAGGAACGAGGTACGCTCTATATCGGACCAAATATTGAAATTTACGAGGGAATGGTTATTGGTAACGTTGCGAAAGGTCAGGATATGGCAGTGAATGCGATCAAAGGAAAGAAACTTTCAAATATGCGTGCGAGTGGAAGTGATGATGCGATTATCCTTACTCCTCCATTTGAAATTTCACTTGAGCGTGGTATGGAAATTATGACTGATGATGAATATCTTGAAATTACTCCAAAAAGTATTAGACTTCGAAAGAAATATTTGACTGAAGTTGAACGAAATAAGGCGAAGAGATCAAGTTAACTGGTTATCTAGTTGTCTGGTTTTGTAAGATTGAAGATTAAAAACTGAAGATTAAGGAAAATTTAAAATCTTTAGTCTTTAATCTTCAATCTTTTTTATTTATTCATATCAGGGTGTGAGCTATTGAAAAAGTTATTTATATTCGCTATACTCTGGTAGATAATTAATCCATGGGCGCGTGGTGAAATGGTATCACTAAGGTCTCCAAAACCTTCGTCGTAGGTTCGATTCCTACCGCGCCTGCAATTTTAATTTTTTTATGAGAAACAGGTTGTTGTATGTATTGGCCGCTTTATTACTTGTAGGTTTGAGTGTCTTTTTTTATTTTTCTCCTAAACCTACAACGATTAAGGGTGCTGTCGTAGCGCATTCAGAAGTAGCTGGTCAATGGGGTATCCGACCTAAGGGAATTTTATTTTCTCGTGATATTGTTTATGTACATGAGTTACCAACTTCACTTCAAAAAGAAGGACTAAGTGTGAAGTGTGGTTATAAAGACAATATTCGTGATGTAATTGGAATGGGAGATTGGGGAGTAGTGATTGATGCAAGTGATTGTCGTCTCACTGATAGTTCTAATGTTGATACCTTGGAAGATGAGTGGAGAACATATACTAATGATATACTTGGATTTTCATTAGATATTCCAAGAAAAATATTTCCAACCTATTGCCCTGAACAAGGAGTCACTGATTTACTTGTGATTGAAAGCGAAACTGATTCAATCCATTTTGGGTATCGATGTGGGGAGAACATAAGAGTTGTTTCTGGATGGAATATTAAAATTTTCAATAATATAGCATCCAATCAAGAAATTAGCAGTGTCTTTAGAGAAGTTTATTATAAGAATTGCGAAATAGATTTGAATTTTGTTCCTGATACACAAGGTAACGTGGAAATTCGAGCAGCGAATTTTGAAGAACCCGTTAGTCCTGATAGTTGTTTTATTAATTACGCTACTCATTTCAAATATAATCCTCAGTTTAAGAAGATTGCGACGTGGAATATTGGTCATGAAGCAAATTTTTGGAAAGACAATGGAGGAGTGGGATACGATGAGGCGATGACTGAGAGTTTCCGTTTTTTAGGTAATTTAGAAGATCAAGGTCCACATACGATGACAGATGTTGCAAATTGGCAAACATATGAATATGACGACGCTGGATTTTCGATTAAATATCCACCTGGATGGAGGATTGATATAGATCGTGATGGTGCTTTGTATGTAATTACTAGTCTAGGCTTAGAACATAGGCAACTTCAAATTAGTATTGTAGATTATGTAGCTGAAAAACAAGAAAGTGTCCTTCAAGATATTCTCATTGGTGGTGTTAGACCACTAAAAGTTTCTGATCGGGAAATTGTCGTTGTGGCAAATGGAAAGACGTATTACTTGTATGCTGACACTTTTTCTGATCAAGATATTAGTTCCATCGTACAAACCTTAACCTTTATAAAATAGTTCTAATAGTTCCGTGTGATGGTTTGTTTGCGGCAAGACCATTGACAAATTCTCTTCTTTCTGCTATACTCGCATTTCATTCATTACTGAGGGGATTTACCTCTCATAGACTCGAATCTTCTTGTTCCATAGTTATAGTGGCCCAGTAGACATCGGGTCACTATATTTATTTTATGGAACACACACCACAAACTTCAGGTTTTGATAACCTCGGACTTGCTCCGAAAATCGTCGACATTTTGATTCAAAATAAGTTTACTCAACCGACTCCGATACAAGCGAAGTCTATTCCTGTTGCACTTGAAGGAAAAGATATGGTAGGAATTGCTCAGACTGGTACGGGAAAGACCCTTGCGTTTGGATTACCGATGATCCAGCGTTTATCACAGTTGAAAGGTCAAGGATTGGTACTCGTACCAACTCGTGAACTTGCGCTCCAAGTGGAAGAAACACTTCGAAAGATTGGTAATAGTTTTGGTCTCAAAACTGCGGTAGTTATCGGGGGAGCTTCAATGCACATGCAAATTAATGAGCTTCGTCGTAAACCACATATTATTGTGGCGACTCCTGGACGATTGGCAGATCATCTTGAGCAAAAAACAGTAACACTTGATCAGATCAAAGTGGTGGTACTTGATGAAGCTGATCGTATGTTTGATATTGGATTTGCACCACAAATCAAGCGAATCTTATCGCTTACACCAAAAGAACGTCAGACACTTCTTTTTTCTGCTACCATGCCTGCTGAAATTGCAAAAATGGCAGCACAACATATGAAATTGCCGCTTCGAATCGAAGTTGCTCCGCAAGGAACGAGTTCAGCAAATGTTGAACAGGAAATTTTTATTATTAGTAAAGAACAAAAATTACAATTACTTCAAAAATTACTTGATGATAACAAAGGAACGGTACTCGTGTTTTCCCGAACAAAATTTGGGGCAAAACGAATTGCAGCTTCTCTTCGTCACATGAAGCATACTGCTGTTGAAATTCATTCGAACCGTACGCTTGCACAGAGAAAAGCAGCGCTTGCTGGATTCAAATCTGGGCAGTATCGAATTCTCGTTGCAACTGATATTGCTGCGCGTGGAATCGATGTAACTGGAATTTCACTCGTTATCAACTTTGACTTACCTGACAATTCTGAAGATTATGTTCATCGTATTGGTAGAACAGGTCGAGCTGGAATGAGTGGTAAAGCAGTTTCTTTTGTAACACATCAAGAAAAATCACAAATTAGACAGATTGAGCGATTGATCAAGAAGTCATTACCTATTATCGGACTTCCAACGCTTCCTCCACGAATTGAAATTCCTCGAGAAGAGAATGGACCTGAAAGAGGATATGGACGCCCTTATCGCGGTGGACAAGGCGGGGGTCAGGGTCGAGAAGAGAGAAATTTTGGAGGTGGAGGTAATAATAGTCAAAGACGAAATCGAACTCATCGATATGGCAACAATCGCCCACGACCAGAAGGTGAGCGCGGTGGTAGCTCAGGAGAGAGACCTGCGTACAATCGTGGACCACGTACCGAAGGTCAGGGGAGCTCTGATGGTTCTCAACAGCGTTCATTTCAGCGCACCTTTCGAAGACCTACACGTCCTCAGAGTACCTAGAGTTAATTACAAGTCACTATCTACCCCGCATCAGAAATGATGCGGGGTTTTTGTTTTAGCCGAATATTCGTTTAAAGAATCCTGAAACTTTGTTTGGTTTTTTGGTAGATTCTTGCTTAGGAAGTTCTTGTATTTGAATATCTTCTGTTTCTGGTGCGGAATGTATATCAATATGGAGTAGACCGGGTAATTCTTCTGGTCGCTGTTCTCTAATTATTTTTGCAGCTACGATAGGTTCAATATGTTTTCTGAAATTAATTTCTGCATTTTCAGTGTATGTATCTTCGAGATTCCTTAATGTTTTTAGGAGTCTTGTTTTGAATTGATCAGGTAATTCATTAATTGATTCAAGAATTTCCTGTTCTTTTTTGCTTTCAAATGCAGGGAAGAAATCTTGGAATCTTCTTGTAATCATTTCAATAATTTGGTGTTTAAGAATAGCTTTTTCACTATCCGAGATATCACTAGGGTTTTTCTTTATTTTATTATCAAAAATTTCAGTATATGCTTCTTCGATTGTATCCATTAGTGAAATATTTTCAGACTCTGCACGGCGTAGAGTTTGTGAAATATCGTAGTTTGCATATGCAGAGTCGATTTCATCTGATATTTTTTGAGTTTTTTCTCGATCTGAGGATTGAGATTCACGCTTTGTGTTTGTTATTTTTTCATATGCTTTTCCTGCTCCGTAAGCAAGTTTACTGATAATTCGGTTTTCTTCTTCTGGTATTTCAGGGATTTTTTTAAGTTCTTGTGGTGTTACTAGCCCGCGGTTTGTTTTTGCTGCTTCTACAATGTGTGCAGTTGGTACTTGAGGCATGGTATCTGGGCGTCTTGTTTTTCTAGTTGAAGATTGTTCGTTCATATTTATAAATGTGGTTTAATCTGTGCTATACTATAACTCAATCATTTTCTTATGGCAACAAAACAAAAAACATTTTCAGAAGCCTACATTGTCACGGTCGACATGGGGTATGGTCACCAGCGTGCAGTGCATCCACTGCGAGATATTGCTGCGTCTCCTGTGGGATGGCAGGATGCGACTATTATTACGGCAAATAATTATGCCGGAATTCCCAAGAGTGACCGCATCAAGTGGGAAAGTAGTCGTAAAGTCTATGAATGGATATCACGGCTTAAGAAAGTGCCGCTCATTGGTCCGTTGTCATTTTTTGTCATGGATTATATCCAGCGGATTGATCCTTTTTATCCTAAGCGTGATTTATCTAAGCCTACACTTCAAGTAAAAGAAATGTATCGGATGATTGGGGAAGGGTGGGGGAGTCATTTGATTGAAACTCTTAATCAGAAACCATTACCATTGCTTACTTCTTTTTTTGCAGTTGCTTTTTTTGCTGAGGAACATGGTTATCAGGGCGACATTTATTGTTTGTGTACAGACACCGATATTAGTCGAGCATGGGCACCGCTTGATCCAAAGACGAGCAGAATCAAATATTGTGCTCCAAATAAACGAGTAAAACAGCGACTCTTGCACTATGGTGTTCCTGAGAAACATATTTTTGTAACAGGGTTCCCATTGCCAAAAGAAAATACGGGAACCAAAAAATTAAATATACTCAAACAGTCTCTCGGATGCAGAATTACTAATCTGGATCCTAATTTACGCTATCAGCGAAAGTATGAGCCTACGATTGAATCATATTTGGGTGCTCGCTATTGTAGTCGTGACCATGAACATCCATTGACTATTACGTTTGCGGTAGGTGGGGCAGGGGCGCAGAGAGATATTGGTATTACGATCCTTGAAAGTCTGCATGAACATATTGATGCTGGTAGAGTAAAATTGAATTTGGTAGCTGGATCACGTAATGATGTGTATGTGTATTATGAAAATAAAGTAAGAGAATTGCATCTCAATGAAAATCATCCGGGGATGATTAATATTATTTATGATGAGCAGAAGACGGAGTATTTTGAGAAATTCAATGAAGCCCTTCTGACTACTGATATTTTGTGGACCAAACCAAGTGAACTTTCTTTTTATGCAGCACTTGGGCTCCCGATTATTATTGCTCCTTCGATTGGTTCTCAGGAAAACTATAATCGAGCATGGTTGCATTCAATTGGTGCTGGATTTGAGCAAGAAGATCCTCGCTACACTCACCAATGGCTTTTTGACTGGCTTGAATCTGGTTGGCTTGCTGAAGCTGCGGTAAGTGGTTTTCTTCATGCGCCAAAAAGTGGTGCCTATCATATTGAGGAAGTGGTGTTGCGAGGAAAGCGGAGTGAAATTGAAGATGTTCATCTTTTGTAACTTGTATGAATTGGATTCTTATCGCACTTATTGGATACGGTTTGCTCGCACTTACCTTTATTCTTGATAAATACATATTATCATCAACTACTATTCAGCGTCCGAGCGTATATGCGTTTTATTCCACCATTATTATGTGGGGTGCATTAGTGCTTTTGTTTTTTTCAAAAGAAACATTTGGGTATTATGATATTTTGATTGGGCTTGGCTCTGGAGTCGCATTTGGGTTTGGGTTATTAACGTTGTATGTTGCAGTGAAGGGTGGAGAAGCCTCACATGTAAACCCCTTTAGTGGAGCTGTGGTTGCGGTCACTACCTATGCATTGTCGCATTATTTTTTGGAGGAAATATTAACTCGAGGACAGCTCTGGGGAATGGTATGTCTCGTAGTCGCCTCCGTCGTGCTTTCGTATCAGGAGACCAAGCTGAAAAAAGGATTTTCATGGAGTTATCTCTGGGCAATATTATCAGGAGTGTTTTTTGCTGTTTCTCATGTGAGTGCTAAATTTTTGTATATGGCACATGATTTTATTCCTGCGTTTGCGTGGAGTCGCGCTGGAGCTGGAATTGTTGGTTTACTCCTACTTTTTCATCCGCGAGTATGGAAAGAACTTTCTTTTCGATTGTCACATAGAAAAAAGTCAAAGAAAAAAATACAGCCAACTTCGCTTGCAATTGTGTGGATTGCGAAAATTGTGGGTATTGCAGCGGTAGTCCTCATCCAGTATGCCGGGGCGCTTGGTTCGGTCTCGGTCGTGCAGGCACTCAGCGGGCTTCAGTACGCGCTTATGTTTGCATTAATTTTTATATTAAGTAAATGGTCACCAAAAACATTTAAAGAATATTTTTCACCACGCGAGCTCATAGTACAGAGTTCTGGTATTATATTAGTTATTATTGGTGGAGCATTATTTATTTTGTAATTTTATGCGCATGTCAGCCTTTGGTATTCTCATTGGACTTTTGGCTCTTATCTATGGGGGATTGTGGTGGTATGGAAAATCTACGCATCCGATACAGTATGGGATCAGTTTTAGTTCGCAACATGCATCGTGGCTGATACCTGATTGGAGACCAATGTATCGAGAAATGCTTACTGATTTGAAACCTGGTTTTATCCGATTGTCTGTTGATTGGGATCAGGTGGAGAAAAAAGAGGGGGTCTATGACTTTTCTGATGTTGATTTCATGATGAATGAAGCGGGTAAACAGAATGTCCGCGTGCTTTTGGCTGTAGGACAGAAGACTCCTCGTTGGCCAGAGTGTCATCTGCCGTCTTGGCTTGAAGAAAAAACGCGTGATGAATATTTGCATAAGTTATACGCGTATGTCTCAACTACGGTAGATCGATACAAAGATCACGAAGCGCTTGAATATTGGCAGGTCGAAAACGAACCATATATCAAGTTTGATTTTGGTAGTTGTGAACGGTTTGAGTCCCTTGCAATAGATGAAGAGATTTCTATTGTTCGATCAAAAGATGATATTCATAACATTGTAGTAACTGATACAGGTGAATTGTCAGTGTGGTATCCTGCGGCAAAAAAAGGGGATATTTTTGGAAGTACGATGTATCGAGTGGTTACTACTCCGAAAGGAAATATATTCACGTATGATTGGATGCCTGCCGGATGGTTCAAAGCTCGGGCAAAAATATTTGGATTATCACCGGATAGATTTTTTATCTCAGAATTGCAGGCTGAACCGTGGATTCACAATGGGGATCTCGTTGGAATGCCAATTGAAAACCAATTTGAGACGATGAGTGTCGAGCAGATGAAGAAAAATTTGGAGTTTGCGAAGCATACGAGTGCCTCGCGAGCGTACTTATGGGGGGTGGAATGGTGGTATTGGATGAAGTACACGCACAATGATTCTAGATTTATTGATTTGGCACGTGAGTATATTAGTGAAGTGAAAAAATAGTTCAGTATGTATTTGGGAAATAAAATAACAGAAGAAGTGGTGCATTTCCGAGGATTATTCCAGCGGCGTATTGGTTTGTGGCAGGGGGTTGCATTAATTGTGAGTGGAACGATTGGTGCTGGAGTATTAGGGCTTCCTTATGCGATTTCCCGTTCAGGAGCGATCGTTGGTTTTTTGTATATTGTTGCGCTTGGTTTGATTATGATGGTTTTGAATCTTATGCTTGGACAATTGGTTTCAATCCAGCCTAAGCCACTACAGCTTACAGGTCTTGCTCGAAAATATTTGGGTACGTGGGGTGGGTATCTTATGACTGCAATTCTCTACACTATGCTTGTAGGGGTGTTATTGGTCTATCTGATTGGTGAGGGCCAGACGTTATCTGCGTTATTTGGTGGTGAGAGTGAATATTGGACTATTGGTTTTTTCTTGCTTGCAACGGTACTTATTGCTAGTGGAATGCGTACGGTAAAACGTGTTGAATCGGTATTGGTAATTGGAGTTTTGGCTGTGGTATTCATGATTATCCTTGTAAGTTTTCCACATGTACAAGTAGTAAATTTAATTTCGTATAATTTTTCTGAATTGTTGTTTCCCTATGGTGTGGTACTTTTTGCATTTCACAGTACTATGTCTATGCCGGAGGCTTATTCCATACTTAAGCATAAAAATGGTACCTACAAACTTTCAATCGTCTATGCGGGGATTATTTCAATTTTGGTGTACGCTGCGTTTGCACTACTTTCAGTTGGTGTTATGGGTTCTTCTACACCCGAGATAGCAACCACAGGTTTGGGTGAATTTATTGGTCACCGGGCATTTGTATTTGGTAATATTTTTGCAATTCTTGCGATGGGAATGAGTTTTCTTATTAGTTCACTTTCTTTTCGTGATTCATTGGTGTGGGATCATGGAGTTCGGGAATGGAAAGCAACGATTGCAGTGTGTCTTATTCCATTTTTGCTTTTTTATTTTGGCTTACGGAGTTTTATTGCAGTTATTGATATTATTGGTGGAGTATTGGTCACCGCTGAGCTCTTTTTGATTATTCTCATGTATTGGAATGCGCATCGAAAGGGGGAATTCAAAGGAACACGTACTTTTTCACTTCATCGAGTAGGGTTGTCTATTATCCCGGTACTTCTTGCACTCGCTATTGGTGCGGTGTATAGTGTGGGGAAACTGTTTTAAATAAGTCGTAAAGTCGATAAAGTCTAAAGTGATTTGTATTCTACTTTCGACTTTACAGACTTTCTGACTTTTCACTTATTTTATATGACTATACTTCAAGCTATTGTGCTAGGTATTGTGCAGGGCTTATGTGAATTTTTGCCAATTTCTTCATCAGGACATCTGATTTTGGTGCCGGTTATTTTTGGGTGGGAGGTGCAAGATCAGTCATTTGATGTTGTGCTGCATGTCGCGACATTGGTTGCGGTTGTTCTTTTTTTTCGTACCACAGTCACACGAATTTTTCGCGCACTTATCCATTTTAGACAGCCTACGGTAGACCGAAATATAGGATTTGCAGTTATTATTTCTACTATTCCTGCGGCGCTTGTGGGATTACTATTTGGAGGTAAGATTGAATCTGCATTTCGATCGCCTCAATCAGTTGCGATTAGTCTGATTGTGGGGGCTATTATACTATTTGCGGCAGATCGGTATATTCATCGTCGTCATGAAACGCATCCTATTTCTAAAGTTACTTTTCGGAATGCAATTGTCGTTGGATGTGCTCAAATCCTGGCTTTTGTTCCTGGTATGAGTAGGTCAGGAGTAACGATTTCTGCAGCGTTATTTCAAAATTTTTCAAAGACTGCTGCTGCAGAATTTTCATTTTTGATGAGCATTCCTATTATTACGTTGGCTGGAGCTGCAGCGTTGAGGGATATTATTGGTAGCGGTGGAATTTCATATGGAATACCGAGCTTGATTGCTGGTTTTATTGCTGCAATGCTTAGTGGGCTTTTTTCTATCTGGCTTACTCTTACCGTTATACGAAAAGTGAGCTTTATTCCTTTTGTAATCTATCGAATTATTATTGCTGGTGTTATTTTGGTGTTGTTTATCTAGTACTTGACGAGAGTTGTTCGATAGAGTATGATAAGTATGATTTTTCATACTTTTTTATGCCATCAACCAAAAAAGATTTGAATATATATGGGACATGTCATGGTACTACTTCTCTAGGGGAGCGAGGCCAGGTTGTTGTTCCGAAAAAAGTAAGATCTAAGCTTTCTCTCAAGAAAGGTGATAACTTTTTGGTTATTGAAAAAGATGGGGTTATTATTCTGGCCCCGACGAGCGTAGTTGAGTCGATGATTTCTAATTTATCAAACCTTAGTGAAGAATTAAAAAATTCACATATATAATAATATACACACGATTACTATGAGCACATCTGTACAGTTGTCTACAACCAAACCTTGGTACAAAAAGAAATGGATATACATTGTAGGAATTATTGTTCTTCTTGTTGGGGGCTATGCTTTTGCTCAGTCACAAAAACAAAATCAGGGACCTTCCTATGAAACCTTTGTAGTCGAACGGGGGACTTTGACTCAAACGGTCGATGCTTCGGGAAATGTAAAATCAGCAGACGAACTCGATTTACGTTTTGAATCCAGTGGTCGAATTGCAAAAATTTATACTGAGATTGATTCACAGGTCCGCGCAGGAACAATATTGGCTGATCTCAATTTGAGTGAAGTTAATGCTCGAATTGGAGAGGCAAGTGCAGGCGTAGGGCAAGCACAGGCTAATTTGTCCCAGATCAAAGCTGCAGGACAGGATGCAATCACGAATGCTAAAGCTGCTGTTGAGAAAGCATTGATTAATTTGAAATTATCTGAAGGAGGATTGGATAGTGAGATTGTTCGGGACACATATAATGATGCATTTGCGCTGATGGTGCAGATTCAGGCAACGATATCTCAGGCGATTACTGATGCTGATAATATTTTAGGTATTGATAATGAATTTGTGAATGATGCGTTTGAAACACAGCTGGGTGTTCAGCGGCCAAGTACACTTACTTCTGCTCGCAATCAGTATTTACTCGCAACCATTGACCAGGATGCCTTTGATGTAAAAGCAAATTCGCTTTCTCTTGGTTCTTCTCAAGCTGATATTGATGCGGCGATTATGGTTGCTGACAAAGTACTCACTTCTACTAAAGATTTATTGTATCAGATTTCTGAAGTCCTCAATGCATCGCCAGCAGTGGGTGGTTTGACTCAGGCCTTGCTTGATACTATGAAATCTTCGATTTCGTCTGAACGCTCTCTCATTACGACTAAACTTACGTCTCTTATTTCTCAGAGACAGGCGATTCAGGATGCAAAAAGTAGTTATACAACGAATAGTGTGCTCTATGAGCAGGCAAAACAGAATTTGATCAATGCGGAGAATAAGGCGGTGGCAGATGTGGCTGCATATGAAGCGTCTATTCGATCTTCACAAGCATCAGTCGGGGCAGCAGTTGCAAGTCGAAATAAATCTCGTATTGTCGCGCCTATTGCAGGTAAGGTTGCCAAGGTTGCGTTTAAGCCAGGTGAATTTGTAACCAGTCAGGATGTGGTAATAAAATTGGTGAGTCCACGTTTTGAGGTCAAAGTAGATATTCCAGAAACTGATATTGTAAAAATTGCTAACGGAGTTTCAACTACTGTTACGCTTGATGCGTATGGAAATGATGTGAAATTTACTGGGGTAGTAACTGAAATTGAAACAGGTGAAACAGTGATACAGGATGTAGTGTATTATAAAGTTACCGTGGTACTGGAAGAAAAAACTGAATATCAAATATTGAATGGTATGACTGCTGATGTCATGTTCTTTACTGAAAATAAAGGTGACGTTCTCTTTATTCCACAACGTGCGATTCGTTCTGAAGATAGTAAGAAATTGGTTCGAGTTCTTGAGAATGGACAGGTGCGCGAAGTGGAAGTAGTTACGGGACTTCGAGGAGACGATGGGTTAATTGAAATCCTGTCTGGGCTTGAATCAGGGCAGGAGATTGTAATTCGTGAGAAAGCCGAATAAGTTGTTCTTAGTAATCTCATACTTTTGGTCCATCTTATTCTAATGGTACTAATTGGCCTAACTATTCAAAAGGGTTGTACTAATTAGAAATCGCTTGCTTTTATGATTGATCTTGCAAAAGTGTATATCACGATTGGAAAACTTGCAGAAGATAAAAAAGTTCACGCGTATGCTGTGGGCGGATTTGTTCGTGATATGCTCATGCGTCGAGAATCAGTCAAAGATTTGGATGTAGTGGTCGAAGGTAGTGGAATTGAGTTTGCCAGGGCTTTTGATGAGGCGGTAAAACAAGAGGGGAGTCTGATTGAGTTTTCTGATTTTGATACTGCGCGATATGTCTATACGACTGAGCAGGAGGATGGAAAAACTGAAAAAGTATTTGAACTTGAATTTGCAGGTGCGCGGAGTGAAGCGTATGACAAGACTTCACGAAAACCAATCGTTGCCTCTACTACTCTTGAAGAAGATTTGAAGCGGCGCGATTTTACGGTCAATGCTCTCGCATTACCGATTACTTCTCTCGGACTGAGTAATGAAGTTATTGATCCTTTTGATGGAGCAATCGATATTGAAAAAAAAATACTTCGAACACCGCTTGATCCGGATACGACTTTTTCTGAAGATCCGCTTCGTATGCTTCGTGCTGCTCGGTTTGCATCACAGCTGGGGTTTACTATTGAAGAGAGTGCGTACGATGCAATTACGCGTAATCGTGAACGATTGAAGATTGTTTCAAAAGAGCGAGTGTGCGAGGAATTTTTTAAGCTTCTTGCTACACCTACTCCATCGGTCGGATTGTGGATTTTATATCAGACCGGACTTATTAATGAATTTCTTCCTGAGGTGAGTGAGTTGAATGGAGTCGAGGAATTGTACGGACATCAGCATAAGAATAATTTGGTGCATACATTCAAAGTCGTTGATAATATTTCTGAACGTACTAATAATGTACTACTCCGATTTGCAGCACTTATGCATGATATTGGAAAACCAGGAACCAAATCATTTATTGCTGGTCGTGGCTGGGCATTTGATATGCATGAACATTTGGGTCGAAAAATTGTGCGGGATGTGGGGCGTCGACTTCGAATGAGTAAGAATGATATCGAATATGTAGCACTATTGGTACGCTGGCATCAGCAGCCAATTGCGCTTATGGATGATGGAGTGACTGATAGTCCTGTTCGACGTTTGATTGTGAATTTGAAAGACAAACTTGATGATTTGCTCACACTTTGTCGAAGTGATATTACAACAGGGAATCCCTATAAGTTGAAGAAACGATTGAAAAATTATGATCTTCTTGAAAAACGTATTGTAGAAGTAACTGAAAAAGACAAGCTTCGTGCGTTTCAGTCTCCGGTGCGTGGAGAGGAAATTATGGAGTTGACTGGGTTGAAAGGTGGTCCTACAATTGGAAAAATTAAGAAAGCTTTGGAAAATGCAATTCTTGATGGTAAAGTAGAGAATGATTATGAAAAAGTAAAAGAATATTTTTTTTCGATTAAAGATGAATATTTGAGTCAGGTGGAGGAGTGGGAGAAACTAACGTAGAATAATTTACTGCTATGCCCAAACTTATTGAAGTCAAAAATTTGAAAAAGCAATACGAAAATGAAGAAGTAGTTACCAAAATTTTACATGGGGTGACTTTTGATATCGATAAAGGTGAATTTGTATCTATCATGGGTCCATCTGGATCAGGAAAGTCTACACTTATGCATATTCTAGGTTTTCTTGATACCTTATCAGAAGGAACATTCTTTTTTGAAGGGCAAGATGTGAGTATGCTCTCTGATGATCAGCTTGCAATCATGCGCAGTAAAAAAATTGGTTTTGTGTTTCAGGCATTTAATTTGCTCAATCGTTCTACGACCCTTGAGAATGTGATGCTCCCCCTGCTTTATACTGATGTGTCAAAGAAAGAGAGAGTTATGCGCGCGACTGAGCTTTTGAATCAGGTGGGATTGGGGCATCGACTTGAGTATTCTCCCAATAAATTATCTGGTGGTGAAAAACAGCGTGTTGCTATTGCACGAGCGCTCGTTAATAATCCAGAAGTTATTTTTGCAGATGAGCCTACGGGAAATTTGGATTCAAAGTCGGGATTGCAGGTTATGAAAATTTTACAAGATTTGAATGAAAAAGGTCATAGCATTATTCTCGTGACACATGAAAAGTATACAGCGGAACATGCAAAACGTATTATTCGCCTCAAAGACGGTCTTATTGAGTATGACAAGGAAGTAGAGCAACGACAGCTTGCTGGAGAGAATGCTGCGTTGATGAAATAAGATTATTATACAGAACCTGTTTGGTATTTATGGATTTTTTGGAAAGTATAAGTAATGCGTGGAAAATAATTACTCGAAGCAAGGCTCGATCTTTTTTGACCATGCTTGGTATTGTGATTGGTGTCATGGCAGTGATTATTGTAATGTCTGTTGGTGCCGGCGCCCAAAGTCTTATTCTTAATCAAGTAAAAGGCTTGGGTTCGAATTTGGTAGTTGTATTACCAGGGGCCTCTGAAGATGATGGTCCTCCTGCCTCTGCGCTTGGAATTGTGGTTACGACTCTTACCTCTGAAGATGGAGAAGCGATTATGAGAGACGCATGTCCATGTATCGAAGATTTGGCAGTGTATGTAACTGGTAATGATATTATTACTGCAGGAGAATATACGACGAGAGGCAATTATACGGGAACCAGTGCATCATACATACGAGTAGAAGATACTGAAGTTGAAACGGGGAGATTTTTTTCTAGTGATGAAGAAAAGAATTTTGCTCATGTCGCAGTACTTGGGTCAGGAATGAAAGATGAGTTATTTGAAAATAGTGATGCTATTGGTGAACGTATTAGAATCGGCAAGGTGAGTTTTACCGTGATTGGTGTTATGAAACAGCGTGGGGTTTCTGGTTTTCAAAATCAAGATGATCAGCTTTTTATTCCTGCGAGCGCTGCACAAAAATTACTTCTTGGTGTCAATTATGTGAATTACATACGAATGAAAGTTGATACCCCAGAGAATGTAGACGGTGCTATGGAAGAGGTGAGGCAAGTACTACGTGACAGACATGATATCAAACCAGATGAAGATGCTGATTTTTCGGTACGATCCATGGCTGAGGGATTGAGTGCTCTTACGAATATTACTAATGCGTTGAAATTTTTTCTTGTTGCAATTGCAAGTATTGCTTTGGTTGTTGGAGGATTTGGTATTATGAATATTATGCTTGCGACGGTGCAAGAACGTACACGAGAGATCGGGCTCCGTAAAGCAGTAGGAGCAACTTCCGGACAAATTACACTGCAGTTTTTAATAGAATCAGTAGTAATTACGTTTGTGGGAGGAACCATTGGTCTCATTTTGGGAATATTAATTTCTGTGATTGTTGCACAAGTTGCTCAAAAGTTGGGGTATTCTTGGGACTTGGTTATTACCGTCGGATCAATAGTGCTCGGATGGGGAGTGTCTGTTGGAATTGGTCTTATGTTTGGAATATTACCTGCGCGACGTGCAAGCAAATTGAATGCGATTGATGCCTTACGATACGAATAATATTGCTACTATGATGTTTAAAGATTTATTTACTATTGCGGGGGGAGCATTGCTCAGACAGAAAATGCGCACCATACTTACGGTTGTCGCACTTGGTATTGGTATTGCGTCAGTTGTTATTATTGTTTCTGCGGGTAGGGGACTCGAATCAATGGTCCTTGGTGAATTGGATGTGTATAGTCCAAATACCATGAATGTTGAGGTGCGTGTTCCTGGTAAAGGAGGTGGAAGTATGACGAGTGGGGTCACTATTACCACTCTCAAAAATTCGGACATGGAAGCTATTATGAAGCATCCGAATATTTCTCTTGCGTATAGTTATATTACTAGCCAGCAAGTGGTGAAATATCGTGAAGAGAATAAGACTGTAACGGTTTTTGGGTATGGCGCATACGCGGCCGAGGTGGATAGCGTAAAAATTTTAGAAGGAAGATTTTATACACCTGATGAAGAAGCTTCACTCGCACAGGTGGTATTTATTGGATCAAAAATAAAAGAAGATTTTTTTGGTGATGATACTGCGGTTGGTAAAAATATTTTTATCAAAGGAAAATCATTTCGTGTCGTCGGAGTTCAGGAAGTAATGGGTGCTTCGTTTGGTTTTGATATGGATAGTATTGTCTATATGCCGACCGAGACACTTCAGAAACGGTTTTTGGGTACGGACTATGTGATGGGTATTAATGCTCATGTGATTGATATGAGTCAACTTGATTCTACTAAAGAAGATGTAGAAATGTTACTTCGTGAAAGACATGATATTACCGATCCAGATAAAGATGATTTTGAGGTAGCAACCATGGATGAGATTAGAGATACACTGGAGACGGTGGTAGGAGGAATCACTTTACTTCTGATTGCTTTGGTGTGTATTTCGCTTATTGTTGGTGGAGTTGGGATTACCAATATCATGTATGTAACGGTCTCTGAGAGAACGTTTGAAATAGGACTTCGCAAATCACTTGGTGCTAAGTCACGAGATATTTTATTACAATTTTTAATCGAAGCCATGCTCCTTACATCTATTGGAGGAGTGATAGGAGTAATTTTTGGGGTATTAGTTTCATATCTCGTATATCTTGTCGCTACTAGTGTAGGGCTTAATTGGGTATTTGCAGTGCCACTATATGCTGTGGTGCTTGCTATTGGCTTTTCGACTACGGTAGGTTTGTTTTTTGGCCTCTATCCAGCAAAGAAGGCAGCGCGACTCAATCCGATCGAGGCACTCCGTAAGGAATGATACTGCAGTCAAAAGTCGGAAAGTCTATAAAGTCGAAAGTAATTTCAAATGCATATATATTTCTTGACTTTATGGACTTTTGACTTTCGACTGTTTTAAGGCTATACTAAGCCTACTATGTTCGAATTTATTTGGAACGAAATACTCTATCAGCCATTGTTCAATGTCCTTATTTGGATGTACAACAATGTCACTGATCATAATCTCGGGTGGGCGGTAATACTCGTTACTATTGCTCTGCGAGTTCTCATGTTGCCCTTATCGGTTATTTCTGAGTATAACCGTGTGAGAAATCAGGAACTTGCGGCTGAAATTGAGACAATGGGTCAAGATTTCAAATTTGATCCTATTCTTCGAAAGGAACATATTCGAAAACTGGTGAGAGCACGAAAGGTACATCCTTGGGCAAAAACATTAGGACTCGTAGTCCAACTTCTCGTGTTGTTGTTACTCTATCAAGTATTCTGGCGTGGAATTACCGGTGAAAAGTTGATTACCTACCTCTATGACTGGGTGGATTTTCCAGGGACCATCAATATCATGTTTTACGGCTTTAATTTGGCGGCCCATCATGATATAGTATGGGCGGGAATTGTAGCGCTTCTCATGCTCGCTGAAGTGTATCTCGAGGTGAGACGGAATAAGAATGCTCCGACCAAATCAGACCTTCTGTACTTCATTTTATTCCCCTTGGCAACGTTCTATATTCTCTGGATGCTGCCGATGGTAAAATCCCTCTTTGTATTGACTTCTATCCTATTTTCTGCTATAGTGAACCCTTTATTGCATAGCGCAATGAAGCCAAAAAAGAAGGAAAATACCGATACTCATCATTAATCTCTTATATGGCTGATTCGTCACTCGACAAACTCATGTATTCATTCGTGATGGAAGATGTCCTCAAAGGACTGTTTATCTATGTTCCACCAGGATATGTGGCGTGTGTTTATGATCTTGGTCGAGGAGTATTGAAGAAAGTATTGACCCCAGGGCTTCATTTCAAAATTCCTTTCTGGCAGAAAGCGAAGCTTTTTAATACTCAGACACTTGAATACGGTATTTCTCGCCAGTTTAATACGGCGAACCAAAAAGCAATGGGGGATATTCCAATTGCTGCGGTTACGACTGATAACAAACGAATTGCAGTAGAAGGAACGATTCTTCTCCGCCTTGATATTCACCAGATTCCGATGATCTGGCAGACGATTGGTGAAGATTTTGTAGAAAAAATTATCCGCCCGACAATTCGCAGTCGTATGCGTATGGTTGCGACTCGATTTACCTATGAAGATTTGGTTGGTGCAAAACGTGATGCGGTTGAGACTGAAGTCAAAAATGAACTTGAACGCATCTTCTATCCTCGTGGAATTTATGTAGAAAACATTCTTCTCAGTGAAATTTCTCAGGTCTCCGCTGCAAGTGGTGCAGGTGAAGCTCCGAAGAAAGATGATCACGGCCATCACTAAGGTGATGGTTTTGTTTTTTAATATACGTATATGGTGTTTGGCGAAAGTTTTATAAAAAGATTATTTGGTAGTAATAGGCCAGAAAATAAACGAGAAATTGAGAAGAAAGAAATTCCTCAGTTTTTGAGTAATGCTGAAAGTAGAAAAGGTGATAATCATGAAGAGAATGAGGATAGTTCTATTTCTAATCATGAGCATCAGCTCTATGCGGTTTTTGATGGTGTGAGTGGTGCTGAAGGTGGTAAAATTGCTTCTGAAATTGCACGAGATATATTTGAAAAAGGTTTTGATTCTGTTCCTTTTGAGTTAAGCGAGAATGATGCTATTGAAAAAATGCGTTCTTTGATTCAAGAAGCTCATACTGAAATTTGTAAACTAAAAACAGAGGAGAGTGGTATGGCGCCAGGCACTACGGCTACGGTAATTAAATTTTTACGAGATCCTAAAACTCAAAATTTTTATGGAGTAATCGGGAATATCGGTGATAGTAGATTGTATCATGTAAGTAAGGGAAATTTTCGTAGACTCACCCGTGATCATAATAAACAATATCAAGAATCCATGGATCGTCAGGGTAAAAAAAATGCTTTTGTGAATAATTTGAGTTTTGTTGATGCTAATACAGGATCTGTTGAAGATGAACTCGATCATTGGGGAGGGGTAGATTACAGTACTCTTGATGGAAAAAATGTATTTGCACAGAGTAAGAGTCGTAATGTAATTACTAGTTCGCTTGGTGTTACAAATGCTCGGCCAAATTATGTGGATATAGTAATTGTTCGAGGAATTCTTCCGGGGGATAAATTTTTATTAACCAGTGATGGTATTCATGATAATTTAACTGCTGATGAGATTAGTAGTGTTATTATTGAAAGCACTGATACAAAGCAATTGGTTCAGACTGCATATGAGCGTAGTCTCGATCTTGGCAAGGAAGACGGTAATTTGAGAGCAAAGCCTGATGATATGACGGCGGTCTTGCTTGAGATTAATCCATCCAAAAAACAAGCAAGTTCTACAAGGCAGTCTCTTGAACAAGCTGCATAGTGTACTTCTATTTTATACAAAAAAGAGGCTCTTGACGCCTCTTTTTTGTAGTGGTATATTATCACTCAGATACTAAGAGTGATAATATGATGACTCCTCGCAAGGAAGCTATTCTCAAATATGTCGTTGAGACCTATATCAGGGACGCCGAACCAATCGGGTCTAAATTGATGTCTGAGAATGCGGCACTTGAGGTCTCGGGAGCAACGCTCCGTAATGAGATGCGAGAGCTTGAGGAAGAAGGGCTTCTCACTCATCCGCACACCTCATCGGGCAGAATCCCAACTGAAAAAGGGTATCGATATTATATCGAGCATCTGATGAAGCCGGAAATTATTGCAAAACGCACTGCAGAAAAAATTGCTCAGTCACTTTGTGAGTATCGAGATCGGGAGCAAAAACTCAAGATGTTTGCTCGAATCGTGTCTGAATTGTGTGGAAGTGCGGTTGTTATATCCTTTGAAAAAAATTCGTTGTACTATACTGGAATTTCTCATTTTTTTGCGCAGCCAGAATTTCAAGATTATGAATTTACGGTGACTATGTCTGGAATGTTTGACTCGTTTGAAGATTTGATTCCAGAATTGTATGACGGGTATATCGGCACTGATCCACATATTGTTATCGGGTCCGAGAGCCCATTTGGAGACATGAGCGGCGTCGTTGGTGGACGCTTGAAAGGGGAAGAGTTTTTTGCTATACTCGGTCCACTTCGAATGCGTTATAACCGGGCCATTTCTCTTATTACCTATGGTCGAGATCTATTATAATATACATATATGAGCGATGAACAACAGGGAACAACTAATAATCAACCGCCATCTGATGTTGAAAAAATGACGCAAGAGTGTCTGGAATATAAAACAGGTTGGCAGAGGGCAGTGGCAGATTACCAGAATTTGAAAAAAGAAATGGAATCGAATCGTCAGGAATTATTTCAGTGGAGTGAAGAGAAAATTTTATCTGAATTTATTCCAGTCTACGATAATTTCAAAAAAGCGTTTGATCACCATCCTGAGCTTGATGGAGCAGATGAATTCCATAAGAAAGTACAGAATTGGGTGAATGGGATTGGATTTATTAAAAAACAATTTGAGGATGTGTTGAAGAATCATGGGGTAGAGGAGATTAAAACAGAAGGAAAATTTGATCCGCAGTTCCATGATGCGGTGACTGAAGAAGAAAGTGAGCTTGATCACGGAGCGATTGTTCGAGCAGTGGAATCGGGATATACGATGAAGGGGAAAGTGATCAAGGTGGCGAAGGTGGTTGTCTCGAAAGGTAAATAAGTTAGTATACATGTAACTTATGTCAGAACGATTTCGAGGACAGAGCGTGGAAAAAAGTAATAAAACTGAAAAATCTGCTGAAGTAAAAACTTTACGTGATCGTCTTTTTAATAAGTGGATAGTGCTTTTTACTACATTAGCTGTACTAGTCGGGCGTGAAGTTTCTTCCACAGAAGTAAGTCAGGGTATTAGTGAAGAAAATTTGCCGGATGATAAAGAATCATTAGTAGAAGTCGACCACGCTTTAAATGTACTTGGTGAAGCGATTTTGGAAAAAAATCACCGAGTCAAGAGTATGCAAAATCATGAGTTGGAAATGAAAAAAATTGCTCGGCTAATTCAGCGCGAAGAGGGTTGGAAAGGTGAATCTTCAAGTGTAGATGAAGAATTGATTGATCTGGCGACACTAAAACAAAAATCAAAAGAGGTGGAAGAGTTGGCTGTGGATCAGTGGGCAAAAGAAACATACCAGAAGATTTTTGATGCTCTACCGGATGATACATTTAAATTGTCGGTTAAAGAGTATGGGAAAGAGGAATTTGTTATTTCTAATCCCGAGGATGAATTTGAGGCGGAGTTAATTGTAGAACATGAAGATCCTGATGAGCAATATGAACTTGGGCAAGTAGCAGGAAATGAAACATTTACGTTAATAGTAAAATTAGAAGGTAAAAATCAGTCCTTTAATGTTGATTCATTACCTCAATTTTCAAAAATACTTTCTCATGTTCATGATTTGCATGGCTTGTGGAATCAATATAAAGATGGAATGTTGACTCAAGAACAATATGAATTAAATAAGGAGAGTATAAAAAATAAATAGAATTTTAACTAATCACTAATTAAGTAAAATATTATGCCAAAGATATTAGGAATTGATCTCGGAACTACCAATAGCTGTGTTGCTATTATCGAGGGTGGACAGCCAAAGGTGCTTGAGAATAAAGAAGGAAATCGCACCACTCCATCTGTGGTTGCAAAGACCAAGAATGGAGAAATTTTGGTAGGACAGCTTGCAAAGCGCCAGGCTGTTACCAATCCTACGAATACTATTTACTCCGTGAAGCGTCTTATTGGTCGTAGACCAAATGATGAGGAAGTTGAGCTTACTCGTAAGCATTCGCCATTTGCAATTGTTGGTGATGGAGATAAAGTAAAAGTAAAAATGGGGGATCAAGATTATACACCACAGGAAGTATCAGCCATGATTCTCAGAAAGCTGAAAACTGATGCTGAGGAGAAATTGGGAGAAAAAATTGAAGAAGCGGTAATTACGGTACCTGCGTATTTTGACGATTCTCAGAGACAAGCAACCAAAGATGCTGGTGAAATTGCGGGACTCAAAGTAAGCCGAATTATCAATGAGCCTACAGCTGCAGCATTTGCGTATGGATTCGATAAATTAAAAGATCAGAAAATTGCTGTATATGACCTTGGTGGAGGAACATTTGATATTTCAATCCTTGAAATTTCTCATGATCATGAAGATAAGAATTCAACCGTAGAAGTAAAATCAACAAACGGAGATACACATCTTGGTGGAGACGATTTTGATCAGCGTATTATTGCGTGGATTCTTGAGGAATTTAAGAAGGTGGAAGGGATTGATCTTTCAAAAGATCCGCTCGCATTGCAGCGTATCAAAGATGCTGCTGAAAAAGCAAAGAAGGAATTATCAAGTACGCCTGAAACTGAAATCAATGAACCATTTATTACGGCAGGTGCTGAAGGACCAAAACATTTGAATTTACGCCTGAGTCGCGCGAAGCTCGAAGAGCTTGTGATGGACTTGGTAGAAAATACCATGATTCCAGTTGCAAAAGCGATTGAAGATTCTGGAATCAAAAAAGAAGATATTCATGAAGTGATTCTCGTTGGGGGAATGACTCGCATGCCATTGGTGCAGAAAAAAGTAGAAGAATTTTTTGGTAAAAAACCAAACTCGAGTGTTAATCCTGATGAAGTGGTAGCCGTTGGAGCTGCAATCCAGGCAGGACAATTGCAGGGAGATCTTGGTAAAGATATTTTGCTTCTCGATGTTACTCCATTGTCCTTTGGGCTTGAAACCATGGGAAGTGTGATGACCAAGCTTATTGAACGAAATACAACCATTCCTACAAGCAAGTCACAAGTATTTTCTACTGCTGCTGATAATCAGCCAAGTGTAGAAATCAATGTATTGCAGGGTGAACGTGAAATGGCAGCTGATAATAAATCACTTGGTCGATTTATTCTCGATGGAATTCCACCAGCTCCACGTGGAGTACCACAAGTTGAAGTAACCTTCGACGTGGATGCAAACGGAATCTTGAATGTAAAAGCAAAAGACAAGGCTACTGGCAAAGAACAATCTATCAGAATCGAAGCGTCTTCAGGACTTTCTAAAGATGAAATTGAGAAAATGAAGAAAGATGCGGAAGTTCATGCTGCTGATGATAAAAAGAAGCGCGAGCTTATTGATGTTCGAAATACTGCTGATACGATGGTCTATACTACTGAAAAAATGATGAAAGAAGTGGATGAGAAGAAAGTCAGTATTACGGATGAAGAAAAGCAGAAAGTCACAGATGCACTCGCAAAAGTAAAAGAAGTGAAAGATAAGGATGATATGGAGGCTATCAAAAAAGCCGCTGATGAGCTCTCTACCGCAGCTCAAGTCGTGGGAACTAAGATGTACCAAGCTGAGCAGGCTAAAGGACCATCTAATAATGAACAAGGAGCAACTAATACTAATACAGAAGAGAAAAAGAGTGAAGAAGGTCCGATTGAGGGGGAAGTGGTAGACGACAAGAAATAATGATAGACTAATACTAGCTAGGGAGTACCCCTGGCTAGTTATTTCTTACATATTTATATGACCAAACAAACACGAATTATCGCTGTAGTGGTAGGCTTGGTAGGAGTTGGTATTGCGTATTGGCTTATTTCTCCATTGTTTATTGATAAGGAGGTAAATGAGGAAATTCCATTTGTGTCACAAAATAGCAATATTGCAGAACAAATTCCGGACACAGAGATTAGAGGTGATTATGGAAGTGCAATGATGGAAGTTCGTGATCTCGGAAAAGAGATGTCTGATTCTATGTCATCTGATGATCCAAAAGAAGTAGCGACTGGGACATTCGTAGAAGTGGCTCACGAGGGTGTGGGGGATGCAAAGATTATTACTTTGGGTGAGAATGAATCAATACTTCGATTAGAAAATCTTGATGTATTGAATGGTCCTGATTTGCGGGTACTTCTATCGCCAAGCACCTATATCAAAGGTAAAGGTGATTTGGGTGATTATGTGGAATTGGGTGAATTGAAAGGAAACAAGGGAGATCAGAATTATGAAATTCCATCTCACATAGATCTTACTAAATATAATAGTGTCGTTATTTACTGCAAGCCGTTTGGTGTAGTGTTTAATGTTGCACTTCTTGATCGAAGCGAATAGTCTTACTTATGTCATCAAAAGATTATTATAAAATTCTCGGTGTAGAAAAGACTGCGTCTGCCGAAGAAGTGAAAAAAGCATTTCGTAAGCTTGCGCATAAATATCATCCGGATAAGCAAGGAGGGGACGAAGCAAAGTTCAAAGAAGTGAACGAGGCTTTTCAGGTAATCGGTGATGAGACGAAGCGAAAGCAATATGATCAGTTTGGTGCTGATTTCAATCAACAGGGTGGGTTTGGTGGTGGAATGAGTTGGGATGACTTTATGCGGGCTAGTCGTGGCCAGGGCGGAGCCCAGGGAGGATTTAATGGTAATTTTGGTGGGTTTGATTTTGGAGATATTTTTGGTGAGGCATTTGGGTTTGGTGGGGGCAGATCATCTCGTCAACGCAGAGGAAATGATATTCAGGTGGATATTGAATTAGAATTCAAAGATGCTGCATTTGGTATTGATCGAGAAATTAAGCTTACCAAAAATAATGCGTGCGATGTATGTACTGGATCTGGCGCTGAACCTGGAAGCAAGGTTAATAATTGTGAAGAATGTAAAGGGTCTGGGCAAGTTCGACGAGTACAGCAAACGATACTTGGTGCCATGCAAACAGCGGTAACTTGTTCCAAATGTAAGGGTGTAGGAAAATTTCCAGAAAAAAAATGTAAGCATTGTGGTGGTGATGGAGTTGTTCGTAGTGAATCATCATATAATGTAAAAATTCCCGCTGGAATTTCTGAGGGTGAGGCAGTACGATTGGCTGGAAAAGGTGAGAGTGGCGGAGCGGGAGTAGTGCCAGGTGATTTGTATATTCGTGTGCATGTTCGCGAACACAAAGGCTGGGAACGTGATGAATATGATATCCATAGTGAGATTGCTATCAACTATCCTCAAGCAGTGCTTGGAGATACAGTACCTGTAGAGACTCTTGATGGAGAAAAGAAAATTGCAGTGCCTGAGGGTGTACAAGCGGGGCAAGTAATTCGTCTGAAGGGTTTAGGAATCCCTCGTTTGCACGGCACAGGGAGAGGGGATCACTATGTACATGTGAAAGTTGATGTACCAAAGAAAATTTCGAAGGCTGCGAAGAAATTGATTGAAGAGTTGAAGAGTGAATTAGAGTAATAAAAAATCACCCTTATCGGGTGATTTTTGTTTTACACAATAACTAGGTGTGTTTGTAGTTCTTCTACATCGTCCTCTAATCTTTCTATCCGTCCTTCATGTCGCAGCAGTGCATGGTTAGTTGCTGCCATCTCCTCAGTCATTTTCTTGAGTACTCCGGTTATCTCATCCTGTACGGTGAGAATAGTATTTAAATTTTCTGGGATGTCCTTTATTTTTTCTTTGATGTCTGACACATTAGTTTGAAGATTAACGATTGATGTTGCCATTCTGTCAGCTGTGCTAGACAGTGTTTCTACTCTTCCTGATAGGATGCCCACTGTTCCAGAGAGTGTGCTGACTGTCCCAGTCAATTGATCTACTGTCCCGGTTAACGTGTCAACTACTCCAACTGTCTTATTTACTGTTTCCTTAATCTCAGAAACATCTGTTTGAAGCTGGGTTATTGGCTCAGCTATTTTATCTTCCTCCATATAATTCCTCCTTAAGAATAATATGTGTATGTTATCTTACTCTGTGAAACATTGTCAATTTAGTACGCTTTACCATCAAGTACGCGATTGACTTCTGCATCGGCTTCTTTATTTTTATGCCGCAATACATGGGTAATTCTCACTCGTTTGAATTTTTGTAACAAATTCCATGCTTCAATAAATAGTTTTTGAAGTGTTGGTTCTTTTACTTTCCATCGTCTGTTCAGTTGTTCTACGACGAGTTTACTATCCGCAATGCATTCTACTTCGTCGGCTCCTAGTTCCAGTGCTTTTTTGAGCCCAGAAATAATTGCCATGTATTCGGCATAATTATTTGTTTGTTTGCCTAGATAATCACCAAATGCACTTACTTTTTTTCCTGTATCATCTTTGATTACTACTCCAGTTGCTGCAGGACCTGGATTTCCTCGAGCTCCGCCGTCGGTGTAGATAGTTAGTTTCATAAGTTTTATGGCACACAGATTACCATGATCTCCATGATAATCCAGGATTATATCTTGGTTAATCCGGGTAATTCTGGTAATCTGTGTTCTATTAGATTATTGATTAACTTCTGATTTTCTTAGATCGACGATAGTCAACTGCAATTCTCTATTTCCATTCCATTCGTTTACGTTAATGTGGAATACCATATCAATTTTATCACCAGGCTTCAGTACTTTGCCCCAATTAGTGTCTCCATCACAGAGTCCCCAGCCAATGGTTTTTTTTATTTTATGCGTTTTATGTTTTACCATGATTCGCAAATGTTTTCCTTCTTTTCCTACTGGTTGAATTTGGTGTACGGTGACACCTCGAGCGAGGTATTGGGGCTGTTCATTTGCGACACCAAATGGTTTGAATTTATCCAGTATATCAAATAATTCCCAATTCACATCCTCGACATCAATTTCTGCATCCACGAGAAGGGTAGGAGTCATGTCTAAACCTTTTGTTTTTTCAATGTACGCTTTATTAATTGCTACTTTAAATTCATTGAACTTTTCTTTTGAAAGTAAGGTAAACCCGCATGCCATCGGGTGCCCACCAAATTTGAGGAAATATTGTGGCATTTCTTGCAGTGTCGCGATCATATCAAATCCGGGTACACTTCTGCCTGAGGCAACAATTACACCTTCATTTTCGGCGCACACGATGGTGGGTTTGTGGTATTTTTCTTTGAGTCGTCCCGCAATGAGTCCTACGAGTCCTGGAGACCAGCCGACTCCATAGATAAGGATGACTGATGCATCTTTGTCTTTTTGCGCTTGTTGAATGGCTTCTTTTGCAAGTTCTTCAGTAAGTTTTTGACGGTCTTGGTTATTGGTATTCAGTTCAAATGCGAGATCGATTGCATCAGTTCCTTTTTCTGCAATCATGAGATTAAAAGCAGTTTTTGCATGATTCATTCTTCCTGCAGCATTAATTCGGGGTGCAATTTGAAAGCCGATAGTATCGGTGGTGATTTCTTTTTTCTTTTCATCGCCTTCTTGATGAAATCGTGCTTCGAGTAATAATTTTTTTAAACCCAAACGACGAGTATGATTGAGTACGATTAATCCATATTTGGTGAGTGTGCGTGATTCTCCAATTAGGGGGATCATGTCAGCTACGCTTGCGATCGCGACCATATCCAAAAGCCATTTTTCGTGCGACTCGTGGTTTTTTCCGTTAGGCAGTAATTCATTCGATTCTTTGTGTTTTCTCATGAGTCCTTGTACTAGTTTGAATGCTACTCCTCCACCTGCAAGATTTTTGTCTGGGTATAATTCTCCCGGAACTTTTGGGTGAATTATGGCGAATGCTGGGGGCGGAATTTCTGGTACTGCATGGTGATCGGTCACGATTACATCAATTCCTGCTTCTTGTAGTTTTATAATTTCGGCTACATTACTTACCCCACAGTCGCAGGTGACTACTAGATTCACTTTGTCTTTGATAAATGTATTGACGGTATTCATGCTGAGTCCATAGCCATCGCGTTCTCGGTGGGGGATAAAGACATTGGTATTTTTACTCCCAAGTGCTCGAAATGTGGAAACGAGTATTACTGATGCTGATACACCGTCAGCATCGTAGTCCCCGTGCACGATGATTGATTCTTGATTTTCTATAGCTTTAAAAATTCGAGCAATCGCTTTTTCCATATCCTTGAATAGGAATGGATCATAGATATTTCGCTCATAATCAGGATTCAAAAATTCGTCTATTTCTTTTTGAGTCCGCATATTTCGATGGTACAACAAACGAGCCACAATAGGGAGTAGTTCGGGATGTTCTTCCATGAATTGTTCGGGAGGCGCTGGTTGGAGCGCCCATTTTTTTTGCATACGATTAATAGAACACGGATGGTGCGCCTGCCTGCCGGTAGGCAGGGATTTAACGGATTGAGATGAATTAAAGTTACTATTATTGAAAATTTCGTGCCTTGTTTTATCTTAGTAATAAAATGCGGGCATGATGGTGAAGAAGATCATTGCAAATACTGCAATGATCGAGATAATGGTCCATAGAAGTTTCATTTTTTTGTTTCCGTACATACGATATTGAATATTTATGTTAATTGCCATGAATGAATGAGTTTGCGGCAGGTATTGTAATTTCCCAAATGATATAGCGCAAGTTTGGAAGAGGTAAATGTTTTGGGTATTTGATCTCTTTCTTTCTCACTTTTCGTCCATGACGTAATATGTGGGTTGAAATTATCGAGACTATACTTTGAATCAAATTCATTAATCCACGTCAGGACTGAAGGATCGATTATTTCACCTGGATCAGTTCGGTGGTACATTTCAGCGGTACCTCCTCGTTCAAATACGACATATACTTTTTCCATTAGTGTGGCGTGGAGCTCCATCAATTCTTTTGTCCGGCTAATTGTTATCCAGGGATTATTAGTGTGCGCGACAGCGAGTTCGATTTTTTCTATGAATGAAACAATATTATTTATTTCATCTATTACTTTTTTTTCGTTTTCAGTATCTAGTACGCCCATGACGAGTGAGAGATGGGGTACATAATCTTCAAACCCGAGCCTGACCAGTGTCTGTTGTTTTGCAAAATCTTCGTTGTTTGATTGTACGATGCGTTCAATGATTGGTAGTGGGGGAATGAGTACGATGTCTGCGGTGTATTTCATAGTTATCGTTTCAATACTGCCAAATATGCTTCGGTTGGAATATTCACTTTTCCTTTGCTCATAGAGAGCATTTTTTTCTTTCCTTTTTTCTGGCGATCGAGCAATTTATTTTTTCTGGTTACGTCACCGCCATATAGTTTTGCGGTGACGTCTTTTCGGAGTGCGGATATTCGTTCACTTGCAACTATTTTTCCACCAATCATTGCCTGGATTTTAATGACAAATTGTTCGCGATCAAGTGTATCTTTCAATACTTCTACAATTTTTTTGCCTGCTCGGTGCGCGTCATCTTCCCAGACGAGGGTTGCGAGCTCTTCCACTGCTTCGTCAGCAATTGAGATATCGAGTTTCACTACATTTGCTTCGCGGTATTCTTTGTAATCATAATTAAGTGATGCGTAGCCGCTTGAAACAGATTTCAGTTTATCATAAAAATCAGTGATGAGTGAAGCTAGAGGCATGTCATAATGAAGCATGGCACGCTGCCCTGCGCCAGTGCTTAGATATTCGGTATTTTTGTATACTCCTTTTCGTTCAGCAATAAGCCCCATGATGTTTCCAATGTATTCTTGGGGGGTGATAATGTCGACAGTCATCCATGGCTCTTCGATATGTTCAATTTTTTGCACTTCAGGAAGATCTTGTGGACTTTTGATAATGAGATCTTCTCCATTTGTTTTGAATACATGGTAGGCAACACTCGGAATGGTTGCAATAATGGAAAGCCCAAATTCACGACGAAGGCGTTCTTGAAAAATTTCGAGATGAAGCATTCCTAAGAGTCCACATCGGAATCCAAATCCGAGCGCTTGGGAATGCTCTGGTTCGTAGTAAAGCGCTGAATCACTTAATTTTAGTTTGTCTACTGCTTCGCGGAGTATTTTGTAATCATCTCCTTCGCGAGGAAAAATACCGGCAAATACCATGGGTTTTACTTCTTTGTATCCGTCCAATTGTTCGGTCGCACCATTTTTGGTAAATGTAATCGTATCACCGACACGCACATCACCTAATACTTTCACTCCACTGGTGAGATATCCGATTTGTCCGTTTTCAAGAATGCCGTCTGAAGACATCTGTGGAGAAAAATGTCCGATATCCAATACTTCTCCCGTAGCACCAGTTCCCATGAATAGTATTGCGTCTCCTTTTTTCATGCTCCCGTCTTTCATTCTGATCGCAGCGACAATTCCACGGTAGTCATCATACATGGAATCAAAAATTAGGGCACGGGCCGGTAAGTTACTCGTCTCAACTGGTGGAGGAACTTTTTTAATCACTTCATCCAATAGTTCGGGAACACCGACGCCTGTTTTTCCAGAGCAGGTAAGAATTTCTTCACGAGTGCATCCGAGCAAATGAATAATTTCTGCAGCAACTTTATCTGGGTCAGCATTTGGTAAATCAATTTTATTCATTACTGGAATAATCGTAAGGTTTTGATCGATCGCAAGATATAAATTTGCAATAGTCTGTGCTTGTACACCCTGACTTGCGTCGACCAGAAGAATGGCGCCTTCGACTGCAGCAAGCGATCGTGATACTTCGTAGGTAAAATCTACGTGCCCGGGGGTATCAATGAGGTTGAGTGTGTAGCCTTTGTGCTTCATACGCACTGGCTGGAGCTTGATGGTGATCCCACGTTCTTGTTCGAGCTCCATCTGATCAAGAATTTGAGCTTTCATGTTTCGTTTGTCTATAGTTCCAGTAACCTCAAGAAATCGATCCGCGAGAGTTGATTTGCCGTGGTCAATGTGAGCTATGATGCAGAAGTTTCTAGTTTGACTCATAATTTGAAACAATATTTTGCTAGGTTGAGCTATTTTTTTTGTTATTTATATAGTCTTATTTTAGCTGAACTTAGTATAAAAAGCAAGGATTGACAAAATGGCTAAAATAGGGTATTATTTTTTGTTCTGTTACTTTTGGTGGCAGAGTCAAGAAGGTTTAATCTGGGAGGATTTACATGTCAGATGCTAAAGAAGAAAAGCAGCTTTTTGAGTTGCTCAAGTCGGGTGATCGCGAGGCTTTCAATGCTCTGCAGGAGGCAAGGATCACACAGGATGGTTCTGACTCTTCCCTCGAGGACGCACGCCCGATAGGTCTGCACTTCGTGGATAAAGAGCTCACGAATTTCGACTTTCGAGGTTTCGACTTGTCCGATGTCTCGTTCAAGAGCTGTGATCTCTCAGGTGGAAACTTCGAGGGAATGGATCTGAGATCGACTCATCTGTACCTGTGTCTGTTGGTCGGTGCGAACCTCAACGACACTAACCTCTCGTACTACGGGAAGGATGATGATCCTTGGACGAGTCCGTTCAAACTGCTTGGTGCGAACCTTACGGGTGCTTCACTCATCGGCGCGAACCTCCATGGACAGGTTCTGATCTCGTACTCGGGAGAGGATGTCAATCTTCGTGGTGCAAACCTGACCAACGCGAAGTTGAGCAAGTGCAAACTCAAGCGGATCCCTGTTGAGGTGTGGGCATCGATCATCGGGCTTGAGACGGTCTATGGACTGCCTCATGGCATCTATGCAGATGCCGCAGCATATCGCCGCGAGATGCGCGAGTGATAGGCTGAGACAAAGAAGTCCTGATAATTCTGCCGACTGATCTTGAGGTAATTCAGCCTCGGTCATGCGCCCAATAAAAGGGCAAAGGCGACTGCAACATGCGGTCGCCTCAAAACAAAACCCCATGAATTAATCACGGGGTTTTGTTTTTTTATTTTTCAATCGATCCAATTTCCGGATCAGGAGTTTTGACTTTGAACCATTTTTTTCTGAAACTTTCGACGAATACTTGCATTTCTTCTACTCGGACGAGGTAACAGATTAATCCATATACAATCAGCCCTATTATTCCTGAGATTAGTCCTTGTGCAAATATTCCCCAGAATTTTTGCATGTCGACTATACTCGCTATTACATATTTCAATGCTTGTATCACCATTCCCATACCAGCCGCAGCAACCGAAATTTTTGCGAGTGTTTGGAGTACTAGACTTTCGTTAAGAGATCCTAATTTTACTCGAAGAAGCATCCAGAGGAGTGCCATCTGTGCGGTAGCACTTATCGAATATCCGAATGCTAATCCAGGTACTCCCCAGTGTTTGCTCGCGTATAGTCCAACGGTAATATTTATTCCTGCAGATATAAGCGTTGTCATGAGTGGGATCCAGGTATTTTTGAGTGCAAAAAAAGCTCGGGTAAGGGTGGGAGTAAGTGATTGCGCAAATAATGAAATAGAGAAAAACGCAAGACAATGTGCAGTGAGAATAGTGTCTTCCCAGTCGAATGCACCAGTGCCGAGTACGACACGTACAATCTGTGCGCGGAGTAACAATATAATGATGGTGAGCGGAATAATGAGCCAGATAATTTGTCGTGCGATTCGGGAAATTCGATCTCTCATTTCTGCTATATTTTTTTCTGCATAGAGTTCTGAGAGGGTAGGGAAGATAGCGATTGCAAATGAAATACCAATAATTCCTGTGGGCACAGCTTGTAGATTATCTGCAAAAGAAAATATGGAGAGACTTCCGGCACCAATGGTTGATGCAATGATGGTGATTGCGATGACATTTACCTGGTTTGCAGCAGCCCCAAGCATGCGAGGAATCATGAGTTTACCAATTGTTCGCACTGCTTGATTGTGCAATTGAAGAGTGGGGCGATATCGATATCCGTATTGTATGACTGCTGGGAGTTGAATAATGAGGTGTAAGAATGCTCCCAATACGACGCCATACGCAAGTCCAATGGTACCAACTATTGGTACCAAGAAAATAGCACCAACAATAATTCCCATGTTGTACATGATTGGTGTGAGGGAATAGATGGCAAATGCTTTGTAGGATTGGAGAACACTTCCGAAAATACTGCTGAGTCCAAGAAGTATGGGACTTACAAACATGATACGAGTGAGCGTAATTGTGAGTGCGAGTTTATCTCCTCCGAATCCTGGGGTGAGCCACTGGATAAGTGCGGGCGTCTGCCACATGGCAATGGCTGATAGCGTGATTAATAAAATTCCCAGAATGTTTACAATACCGTTTACTACTTCCCACGACTCTTCCTTATTTTTTTTCATTACCTCAATAAACACGGGTATAAATCCTGCAGAAAGTGCGCCGATAATGAGGAGGCTGTACACCAGGTCTGGAATTTTGAATGCGGCGTAATATGCATCCATTACATCTCCGGCACCGTAGTAATGTGCAAATACACGATCCCGAAGCATTCCTATGATTCTACTCATAAGCGAAGCAGCCCCGACCAAAATCGCGGCTCCTGTAATACTATGGATTTTTGAAGAGAGTATGTTTTTTATCACACAACCAATGTAAACCAGCAGTCTAGAGCCAGCGTTTTTTTCGTAGTTGGTATATCAAAAAAGTGATACCAAGCAGGAGTATTCCAAATATACCAAACACCACGGTTGAATTATGCGCGAGTGGTAGATCGATATTCATTCCGTAAATACCTGAGAGTAGGGTGAGGGGCATGAATGCAACCGAAATTACGGTCAAGGCACTAATGACTTTGGTGGTTCTCTGATTGATAATTGATTCAATCGTCCAGTGCAGACCATCGCTGGTTTGGCTGTATGATTCGGTGACTACCCATAGACGATCGAGTAAATCTCGCACATCGTCAAAATAAATTGAGAGTGATTCATCGAGGAATGTTCGTCGTGTGTGGGACAAAGTGGAGATGATAAATCGTTGTGGGTCGATAATACGTCTTACGGTATGTATATTTCTTCGGTGTTGACCCAATTGTTTGATCTCGCTTACTGTTTGTCCTTCTTCGCGGTACACTTCGTCTTCGATTACGGCGAGTTGTTTGCCTATTTCTCGGAGACTGGATCCAACTTCAGAGAAAAGTTCGTTTAAAATATTGTATAACAAAAATCCCGATCCTTTTTCCATCCATTCATTTCGTATTTTTCGATTATTTGCACATCGGTAAAATAAATTTTTTATTTCACGATTTTTTGATTCCTG
>CAYUTO010000006.1:0-59508 GCA_964447765.1 uncultured Gammaproteobacteria bacterium
GATTATTTGCACATCGGTAAAATAAATTTTTTATTTCACGATTTTTTGATTCCTGAATGGTAATTACGTATCCATCGCCGATAAATACACCAACTTCATGAGAAATTATTTTTTCATTTGATATTTTCAAATGAGGAACTTGTGCAATTAAGAATAGATAGTTTTTGTATACATCAAGCTTTGGGGTAGGGTGCTCGGTTTTGATATCTTCGATATCAAGCGAGTGAAATTTGAAATTATTCTTGAGATATTCAATCGCTTCGGGGTCGATTCTACTGATATGAATCCACGTAAGATTGCCTTGCTTTACTTCTTTGACAGACATAGACACGAAGTTATGCTAAATAAGCCCTAAGTTCAATTTTTTTATTCTGGTGAGGGAACAATGACTGTCAAAGAGACATAATCTGTTCCTGTGTCTACTTTTTCATCTACTATTCTGACTGTTCCTTCAATTTTTTCTTCTTCTTTGGTAAAGAAAAATTGTGAGTGTGTTTTGTCTTTGGTTTCAGTGTGTATGGTATATTCTAGTTTTTCTAACCCTTTTCTGTAGTATTCTTCAATAAATGCTTCTTCTGCTGGAAGCGATTGCCATTCCAATACATACACATCGCGATGATCGGTAATTGGTTCTTTTACAAATGAGAAAAATTTATCCCAGTATCCAGCACTCGCACGCTCGTCTGCAGGTAGTGGAATATATTTGTATTCTTTATCAAAATAAATAATAAAGGGTGCGATAATTAATTTTGGCACATAGCCTGCGGTTTCGATGATTCGTCCGCGTTCTTTGCCTGGAGTATAGGTAATTTTTTGAACTCCGTCAAAATCATAAATAGTGACTGCATTTTTGAATTCAGGTGGAATATCGCCTAATTCTTTGGTTCGTGGCCCCACTGAAAATCTAAGAATGATGAGGGAAACCAAAAATGCTAACACAAAACATCCACACCCGGTAAGTATAGCACGAAATACACACGAACGTTTTTTGCTCAATTCTTCGATCGGTGGTTCTTTGATTTCGATTTTATCTATGTCTACACGCATAATAATACTCATCAGCATAACAAAAAAAGAGCAGAAAGTACAGTGGTGGTAAGGGAGGGAATGTGATATGATTTGTTTAACTTAAAATTGAAAACTAAATACACAAGAGTTTTAAGATTTTAGTTATAGTTTTTAGTTTTGAACTTTAAGTTTTGAGTTTTTACTATGCAACTACAATTCTGTGGAGCGAATCGAGAGGTGACTGGCTCATGCCATTTGCTTATTACCAAAAATAAGAGAATTTTGGTTGATTGTGGAATGTTTCAGGGATCTGATTTTAATGCAGGGAAAAATTTTGATGACTTTCCATTTGACCCTAAGAGTATTGATGCGCTTTTGGTAACGCATGCACATCACGACCATGTGGGACGTATTCCCAAACTCGTTAAGGATGGATTTACGGGTCCTATTTATTTGACACATGCGACTAGTGAATTAACACCGCTCATTTGGGAAGATTCTTTTTCCATAATGTCCTATGATCATAAAAAATTTGATTATCCAATGTTATATGAACATGAGGATATTGCAGCGGCTCAGGCATTGTTTAAAACGGTCGATCTGGGGCGCGTGATGGATCTTGGTCTCGGGGTGACTGCAGTATGGAAAGATGCGGGACATATTTTTGGGTCTGCATTCATTGAAATTGTGGCTGATGGTACTCGAATTGGTTTTTCGGGAGATATTGGAAATAACGGAGTGCCGATTCTCCGAGAAACTGAACCATTGAGTCCCGTTGATTTACTTTTGTGCGAGTCTACGTATGGTGATCGACTACACGAACCTATTGATTCACGAAGGAAAATAATTCTCGATGCTATCAAGCGTGGAGTTGCTCGGGGAGGTACTATTATGATCCCTGCTTTTTCTCTCGAGCGAACGCAGGAGTTGTTGTATGAATTGAATACGCTTGCTGAATATGATCATACACTTCCGTCAATTCCTATCTATGTTGATAGTCCGTTAGCAATTGATGCGACCAAGGTGTTTGCAAAATATCATGAGTATTATGATGGGGAAGCGAAGCAGAAGTATCTTTCGGGAGATGATTTTTTTGACTTTCCACATTTGGAATTAACCTATACCAAACTTGAATCACAAAAGCTCAACCGTGTACGGGGAGCGAAACTTGTCATTGCTGGAGCAGGTATGATGAATGGGGGTAGAATTCAGCATCATGCGATACGCTATTTGCCTGATCCGCACTCAACTATCCTGTTTGTGGGGTATCAGGCAAAAGGAACGCCTGGGAGGCGTATTCTTGATGGGGATAAAACTGTGTCTTTACTTAGACAGGATATTAAGGTAGAGTGTGCGGTCGAGTATGTGTCCACACTTTCTGGTCATGGAGATCAGGCAAAACTCCAGAAATGGATCGGAACTGCGGGCGACTCGCTTAAAAAAGTATTCTGTGTACATGGAGAAGAGCAGGCTGCAATGACATTTGCTCAATTAATCCAGGATACTGCTAAGATCAGCACTTATGTCCCCGAGTACAAAGAAATTATCGATATTTAAGTACCTACTGTATCCAGTTGTTATTTTTGGTTTGTTGATTTCAATTTTTACCTATTCTCCAGTCGTGCTTCATTCAGAGCAAACACTTGATCCTGATGGAGATGGGCTTACTGATGAGCTTGAAGCCTTGTATTATACTGATCCTTTGAATGCTGATACTGATGGTGATAGTTTTTTTGATGGCGATGAAGTTTTGAATGGATACTCACCGCTTGCTCCTGGCAAAGTACGAATGAGTGAGCATGATCATGACCAAGATGGTTTGAATGATGAAATTGAAGGCTTATTTGGGAGTGATCGTGGAAAAATAGATACAGATGCTGATGGGTTTTCTGATTTTGAAGAAGTTGCGCATGGATATAGTCCGATTGATGTATCGACTTCGACTCGATATACCCGCGAAATTGAAGTTGATCGAACTAGTCAACGTTTGTATTTTACCGTAAATAGTGTTCGATTATTTGATTTTCCTGTATCAACAGGGAATCCGTGGACACCAACTCCTGCGGGGGAATTTAAAATTGATTGGATGATCCCAAACAAGCGATATATCGGTCCTGATTATAATATTCCTAATGTAAAATGGAATTTGCGGTTTAAGCCCATGTATTATATTCATGCGGCGTATTGGCATAATAGTTTTGGTGTTCGCACCATGTCACATGGGTGTGTGAATATGAAAGAAAGTGATGCAAAAACGCTGTATCAATATGTAGAGTCTGGGATGACAGTAAAAATTTACGGGGAGACTCCACCACGACGAGTTGTTGAGGTGTAAGCTTAAGTTTAGACAAATTACGTTAAATTGCGTAGAATAACTGATGATTGTTGTTTGCTTTTATTTTAGATCATTATTATCTCAGTATATGGGTGTAGAGAGTGGTATCTCTTTTGATCCTGAACAATTTAGAGAAAAAATAGAGGAATCTGACGAAGAGATCCTAGAAGAATTAGTGTCAGGTTCTGAGGTTCAAATTAAAGATAGGTTGGATATTTGGAGAGAAATAATCCAGGCACATAATGAAGAAAAAACTCCTCTTGAAGGTCAGGTTGGGCCTGATATACATTTTGTTTTGACAGATAAAGAGGGGAATAATGTAAATGTGGTTGAGCGGTTGAGTTGTGAACAGGGGCATAGTTACCAATTGGATATTTTTTCTGGAGGAAAAAAAATTGCTTTTCTTAGGTGGACCGTAATGGGTGATGGCCCTCTAAATATGGGAAAAACCATGGTTGATCCTAATTTTCAAAGGTTAGGCTTTAATACGCTCCTTTTCCAGCATATGACTACACTACATCCTGAAAAAAACGAAGTGTGGAGTAAGATGAGTGATGCGAATGGAATTGAATACCATGAAGCGCTGAAGACGGGAAAAAGTCCTGTTGAAGCAATACATAACACTCCTGCTGGTAAAGTGAGAATGCGGTCTGGGTGGGTTTTGGATTCTGAAAAATCGCAATTGCCTGCTATAGGGGAAGATGGGGGAATTTCAGGCATTATTCGTCCAGTATATAAAAAGAAAAATGTGTAAACATGAATCTGTATGGCAAAGTTTAAAATAAAATCAGATTATAAGCCAGATGGTGATCAGCCCCGTGCAATTGATGGTTTGGTGGCTGGTATAGAAAAAAAGTTTGACCGACAAACGCTTCTTGGGGTTACGGGATCTGGTAAAACATTCACGATTGCAAATGTAATTGAACGTATACAGCAACCAACACTTGTTATTGCGCATAATAAGACACTCGCGGCACAATTGTGTAATGAATTTCGTGAATTTTTTCCCGATAATGCAGTGGAATATTTTGTATCATATTACGATTATTACCAGCCTGAAGCATATGTGCCGACTAGTGATACGTATATTGAAAAAGAGGCTCAAATTAACCAAGAAATCGACCGTCTACGGCATGCATGTACCCAGGCATTGCTTACACGTGAAGATGTAATTATAGTTGCATCAGTGTCTGCGATTTACGGACTCGGATCGCCCACTGAATATGAAAAAATTGTATTGCATTTGGAAAAAGGGCAACAAATGGATCGTCATCAGATGATGGAACAATTAATTGAAATGCAGTTTCAGCGCACAACGACTGACTTGATGCGTGGAAGTTTTCGTATGCGTGGACAGGTTTTTGAAATTATGCCGGTGAATGAAGAGCGAATTTATCGATTTGAAATTAGTACACAAATTGATCATATCGAAGTGGTGGATCCAGTGACTCGAAAAGTAGTAAGAGACATTGAAGATGCGTGGTTTTTCCCTGCAAAACATTACGTAGTTGGTGAAGCCGCTCGAGAACGCGCGTTCGGTCTGATTAAGGAGGAGTTGAAATTGCAATTGGAACATTTTAAAAAGCAGGGAAAATTACTGGAATATGAACGACTGAAACGTCGAGTTGCGTATGATCTTGAGATGATAAAAAATCTCGGCTATTGTTCGGGAATTGAGAATTATTCCAGACATTTTGAAGACAGAAAAGAGGGCGAACCATCGTTCACTTTGCTTGATTATTTTAGTCATGCGGGAAGGAAATTTCTCACCGTGATTGATGAATCACATGCGACGATTCCACAACTACGCGGCATGTATTATGGTGATCGTTCGAGAAAAGATACGCTGGTTGAGCATGGATTTCGTTTGCCTTCCGCACGGGACAATCGTCCACTACAATTTCCTGAATTTTTGGAGCGTGTGCAGCAAATGATTTTTGTGTCAGCAACACCCGCAGAATATGAAATTAATGAAAGTCAAAATGTCGTTGAACAAATCGTTCGACCAACCGGACTTGTTGATCCTGAAGTATTGATTCGACCAGTCACTGAAAAACCGGGGAAAAATATTTCACAAGTTGAAGATATTATTATTCGGATTCAAGATCGGATTTCTAAGGGTGAGCGAGCGCTCGTTACCACTCTTACCAAGAAAATGGCTGAAGACCTTACTGAACATTTGAAAGAAAAAGGAATTAAAGTGAGTTATCTTCATAGTGATATTCTTACCATTGAACGTATTGAAATTATTACTGAATTGCGTAGGGGAACAGTCGACGTAATTGTGGGGGTCAATTTGCTTCGTGAAGGACTCGATATCCCCGAAGTTTCTTTGGTAGGTATTCTTGATGCTGATAAAGAAGGATTTTTGCGTAATGACACCAGTCTTATCCAAACAATTGGTCGTGCGGCTCGAAATGCGAATGGGTTGGTGGTGTTGTATGCTGACTCCGTAACCGACTCTATTGATCGAGCAATGAAAGAAACTGATCGTCGTCGGAATATCCAGCTTGCATATAATAAAGCCCATGGGATTACTCCAAAAACGATTCAAAAAGCAATTAGAAATATTCTTGAAGAATTTGGTATAAGCTCCACTACTAGTGATGGCTCAAAAGCCAAAAAAAGCCGCAACAAAGCCTCGATTAAGGGAATTTTGGAACTTGATTTGAAAGGGGATGCGCGACCAATCCAGGTGATTATCAAGGATAAGCAGGCTCAGATGAAAAGTGCTGCCCAAAATTTGGAATTTGAAGTAGCTGCGTTACTTCGGGATGAATTGCGCGAGCTTTATCGTACACATAAGCCGGGTAAGTCAGAAAAAACATAAGTTTTTTACCCGTGATCTTCACAAAAGAAACCCGAATGCAAGGGTTTTTTTGTTGTAAAATGTAGCGTTCTGGGGATAACTAAATGTGTGGATAAATTAGCTTATTTTAGCTTATTTTTAATGGTTTTGTGTGGTATAATTATAAGGACAATTTTTACACAACACGTGAAGATTCAAATGAGCTTGTCGTATTTGAAACAAACGAAATGTCAGAATGTATTTTTTTGGCTTGCCAGCATTGTTTTTGTTCTGGGATTTTTTTATACCCCATCAGTCGCACAAGCTGCAGCGCCAAAGATACTTAGTCATCAAGGACGATTGCTGAATGCTGCTGGAAGTTTACTTGGAGGCGCTGGTACAAATTACTGTTTTAGATTCTCAATCTACGATAACGCATCTGTAGGCTTAGGAAGTAAAATTTGGCCAGCTGGAACTCCATCCAAGATGACGGTGAGCGTAAAGTCTGGTGTATTCAACGTGGGTATTGGAGATACTTCTGCTGGTGGGGATTTGCTTGATTATAATTTTGAAGACAGCGAAGAAATATATTTGAATGTCGAAGTTGCTGCTTCAGTTGCAGGATCTTGTGCTAGTGTTAGTTCATTTGAAAATTTGAGTCCACGTCAGAGAATTTTTTCTTCTGGCTATGCAATCAATGCGAACACACTTCGAGGATTTGGCGCATATCAATCTGCGAGTAGTACTCAGATTCCTGTTTTAACTTCTGGCAATCTTATTTTGGGTGGAGTTAATCCTCAGGTGAATGCAACTGGTACTAACGCACTTGTTTTCCAGGGAGGTGGCGGAACTGGGGATATTCGTTTTTTCAATAATTCAAATACGTTGTCTGCAGGGGGCAATTTGACTCTCCTTGGAGCAATTAATGCTGGCGCACTCGTTGTTTCAAATGCGACGACTACTAATTTGTTTGCAACCAATGTTACCTCTACCAATGTACGAGCTACCTCACTTGTTATCACCGCAACGACCACGTTGAATACAACTACTGTCGCTGGTGGTTTTTTTCAAACAGGGCTTGCTGATTGTAGTCTCGAATCACAGAGTCTTTTGTACGATGCAACTACGGGTAAATTTTTGTGTGGTGTCGACACGAGCAGTGGTTCTGCAACGAGTAGTAACTTCACCACTCCAATCACGGTCACTGACGGGGTGAATACTACTCAATTAACTGCAACTGGATTATTAATTGCTACGTCTACTTCAAATTTGAATGGTTTGTTTTTTGTAAACAGCGCAGGCAATGTGAGCGCTTCTGGAACGCTTCAGATATTTGGCAACACTTCACTTGCAGGTCTTACTTTCACTAATGCACTTGGAGTAAATGTTACGACGACAAACTTCAATGCAACTGGCGCGATTACTCTTCCTACCAATTCTATTACTGACGACTTTGTGGTAAATGGGCTTACGATTGATGGGGGAAGTATTAATAATACTCCAATTGGTTCTGTCGCTCCTTCAACTGGAGTATTTACCAACATTACCTCAACTAACGCTTTCTTCACTACACTTGCATTCGGTACAGCAGTAGGTACAAGTATTACCACAACCAACGCTAACATTGGTACCTTAACTGGTACCACACTTACGTTCACTAATATTCTTGGTACTAATGTTACTTCAACTAATTTGAATGTGTCTGGGGTAACTAATCTTGGAGCTACTACACTCACGAATGCTACTTCAACTAATTTTAATGCCGGGGCACTCTCATTCATGACTGCTAATGGTACGAGTCTTACTACAACTAACGCATTCGCAGAAACTTTCAATTCAACTAATCTGTCATTTGGTACGGCGAACGGTACCTCACTTACTTCAACCAATGGTTTCTTTCAGAACCTTGTAGTCACCACCTTCAATCCAACAAACGTCGTTGCAACAAACATTACTACCACCAACTTCAACGCAACGGGTCAGATTACTCTCCCAACTAACTCCATCACCGACGCCTTCGTCGTAAATGGTCTTACTATTGATGGGGGAAGTATTAATAACACGCCGATTGGATTAGTCACTCCTGCAGCAGGGATCTTCACCAATGCAACCAGTACGAACCTCTTTGCAACCTCGTTTATTGCGACGACTGGAGCATTCACCAATCTTAGCGGAGTGAACTTTAATTCGACGAATGCAACAACAACAAATATTGCAGTTAGTGGTGCAGTCACTCTTCCAAACAACTCCATCACTGATGCTATGGTTGTCGACACCATCACTGCAAGTAACTACTTACTTCTTACAGGTGGTACCTTGAGTGGTCCTCTCGTTGGCACGTCAATTACTACGACCAATCTTTTTGCAACCACCTCTAACTTCCTTGCAACAACATTCGGCACTGCAAATGGAACCTCGATTACTAGTACGAATGGTTTCTTTACGACCCTTGCAACGACGAACTTTAGTCCAACAAACATCTCAGCGGTGAATATTACGTCAACAAATATTAATACCAATGGATTAACATTCACGTCTGCTAATGGTGTTTCACTTACTACGACGAATGTTACCACTACGAACTTGCTCGTGAGTGGTGCACTGAGTTTGCCAACCAACTCCATTACTGACGCTTTCGTCGTTAACGGCTTAACCATTGATGGTGGCACTATTAACAATACTCCAATTGGTCTTGTCACTCCTGCAGCAGGCATCTTCACGAACGCAACGAGTACCAACTTGTTCGCTACTTCATTCATTGCAAGTGCAGGTACAATTGGGAACTTAAACTCAACGAACTTCACTTCAACTAATGCAACAACAACAAATATTGCAGTTAGTGGTGCAGTCACTCTTCCAAACAACTCCATCACTGATGCTATGGTTGTCGACACCATCACTGCAAGTAACTACTTACTTCTTACAGGTGGTACCTTGAGTGGGCCATTAGTTGGTACCAGTATTACCACAACCAACCTCTTTGCAACCACCTCTAACTTCCTTGCAACAACATTCGGTACTGCAAACGCAACATCAATCACTAGTACGAATGGTTTCTTCACCACCCTTGCAACGACGAACTTTAGTCCAACCAATGTCACTGCTTCAAACATTACGAGTACCAATATTAATACGACTGGTTTGACCTTTACTTCGGCTAATGGTGTTAATTTAACGACCACGAATGTTACTACTACGAACTTATTAGTGTCAGGAGCGTTGTCATTACCCGCTAACTCTATTACGGACACGATGGTAGTGAATGGCCTTACGATTGATGGAGGAACGATTAATAATACTACAATTGGTTCTGTCACACCTTCGACTGGAGTATTTACAAGCCTTACTTCTACTAATGCATTCTTTACTTCACTTGCATTTGGTACGGCAAATGGAACAAGTATCACTTCAACAAATATTTCCTTCACTAACTTGAATGGAACCAATGTAACCACTACGAACCTAAACGTAAGCGGTGCCTCAACTCTTGGTGCAACTACACTCACTAATGCTACTTCTACTAACTTCTTCTCTACTGGTCTTGCATTCACTAACGCTGTTGGTGGAAGTCTTACTTCTACTAACGCATTTGCAACCAATCTCAGTGGAACGAACCTTGCATTTGGAGTAGCTAATGGAACTTCGATTACTTCGACTAACGCATTCTTTACCAATCTTGCAGTGTCTGCCTTAAACCCAACGAACCTAACAGCAACAAACATCACGACGACTAACTTTTCAGTTTCAGGATTAACCGTGCTTGCTAATACTACGATTAGTAATGTTACCTCTACCAATCTCTTCTCAAGTGGAGCCACCTTCACTAGTCTCTCATTTGGCACCGCAAATGGCACCTCGCTTACTTCAACTAATATTTCATTCACCAACATCCTTGGTGCTAACGTTACTTCAACGAATGGTTTCTTCACCACCCTTGCCACCACTAACTTCAGTCCAACCAATGTCACTGCTTCAAACATTACCTCAACAAACATTAACACTACCGGTCTTACCTTTACCAATGCTACCGGTACTGGTTATCTCAGTATTGCAACTACTACCGTAACCGGTGGATTCTTCCAGAATAGTCTCACTAATTGTATTAATGCGTCATCCAGTAAATTACTCTATGACAGTAGTACCGGTAAATTCTCGTGTGGATCTGACCAGCTCGGAGAACCTGGTGGGGGAATTACCTCACTTAATGGATTAGAAGCTTCAACACAAGTATTTGCAACCAGTACCGGAACAGGTATTGGATTACTTATTACTTCTAACAGTGATACTCATACCTTCACTCCCTATGTATTACCTGGCTACTCCATTCCACTTACTGCTTCAACGACTGACTGGCAAACTGCCTATGAATGGGGAGACCACGCACTCGGAGGTTACCTGACCAGTTACACTGAAACTGATCCTATCTGGATGGCAGCAAGTTCATCCTACCTTCGACTTGAGGGAGGAAGTATGACCGGAGGATTGGTCATGACTGATGCCACCACTACTAACTTTGCGGTAACCGGATCCCTTTCACTTCCCACGAACTCCATCACCGACGACTTCGTCGTTAACGGCTTAACCATTGATGGGGGAAGTATTAACAATACCCCTATTGGATCAACGGGAGCTTCAACTGCAGTATTTACGAATGCAAGTTCTACTGCTAACTTCTTTGCACAAACTCTTGCCTTCGGCACTGCAAACGGCACAAGTCTCACTTCAACTAATATTTCATTCACCAACTTGAATGGAGCTAACGTTACTTCAACTAACTTGAACGTATCTGGTGTTACTAACCTTGGACAAACTACTCTTACTAATGCAACGAGTACTAATTTCTTCTCAACCGGTCTTGCCTTCACTACAGCAACTGGAGGAAGTATTACAACTACCAATTCATTTGCCACCAACCTTAGTGGAACGAACCTTGCATTTGGAGTAGCTAATGGAACAAGTATTACTTCTACTAATGCATTCTTCACCAACTTGAGTGTTACTGCATTGAACCCTGCAAATTTGGTTGCAACGAACATCACCACTACCAACTTCAACGCAACAGGACAGATCACTCTCCCAGCTAATTCAATTACTGACGCTTTCGTTGTAAATGGATTAACTATTGATGGTGGCACTATTAACAACACTCCAATCGGATTAGTCACTCCTGCAGCAGGAATATTCACTAATGCTACTTCAACTAATTTATTTGCAACCTCGTTTATTGCGACGACTGGAGCATTCACCAATCTTAGCGGAGTGAACTTTAATTCGACGAATGCAACAACAACAAATATTGCAGTTAGTGGTGCAGTCACTCTTCCAAACAACTCCATCACTGATGCTATGGTTGTCGACACCATCACTGCAAGTAACTACTTACTTCTTACAGGTGGTACCTTGAGTGGTCCTCTCGTTGGCACGTCAATTACTACGACCAATCTTTTTGCAACCACCTCTAACTTCCTTGCAACAACATTCGGCACTGCAAATGGAACCTCGATTACTAGTACGAATGGTTTCTTTACGACCCTTGCAACGACGAACTTCAGTCCAACCAATGTCACTGCTTCAAACATTACGAGTACCAATATTAATACGACTGGATTAACCTTCACTTCAGCAAACGGAGTTAACTTAACTACTACGAACGTTACGACTACAAACTTGCTAGTTTCAGGCGCTTTGTCATTGCCAGCTAACTCAATTACTGACACGATGGTGGTGAATGGTCTTACTATTGATGGCGGCACTATTAACAATACCTCTATTGGTCTTGTTACTCCTGCAGCAGGCATCTTCACGAACGCAACTTCAACTAATGCTTTTGTTACCAATTTTATTGCGTCAACTGGTGCGATTACTAACCTAACAGGAACTAATGTAACATCAACTAACATCTCATTCACTAATTTGAATGGTAGTAATGTCACCACCACGAACTTAAATGTTACTGGAGCTCTCTCACTTCCAAACAACTCCATCACTGACGCCATGGTTGTAGATACTATTACTGCAAGTAACTATCTTCTCTTAACCGGGGGTACTTTGAGTGGACCATTAGTTGGCACTAGTATTACCACCACCAACTTGTTTGCAACCACTTCAAACTTCCTCTCAACCACCTTTGGTACTGCACAAGGAACCAGTATTACGAGTACCAATGGCTTCTTCACGACACTTTCTACTTCAAATTTCAGTCCAACCAATGTCACTGCTTCAAACATTACCTCAACAAACATTAACACTACCGGTCTTACCTTTACCAATGCTACCGGTACTGGTTATCTCAGTATTGCAACTACTACCGTAACCGGTGGATTCTTCCAGAATAGTCTCACTAATTGTATTAATGCGTCATCCAGTAAATTACTCTATGACAGTAGTACCGGTAAATTCTCGTGTGGATCTGACCAGCTCGGAGAACCTGGTGGGGGAATTACCTCACTTAATGGATTAGAAGCTTCAACACAAGTATTTGCAACCAGTACCGGAACAGGTATTGGATTACTTATTACTTCTAACAGTGATACTCATACCTTCACTCCCTATGTATTACCTGGCTACTCCATTCCACTTACTGCTTCAACGACTGACTGGCAAACTGCCTATGAATGGGGAGACCACGCACTCGGAGGTTACCTGACCAGTTACACTGAAACTGATCCTATCTGGATGGCAGCAAGTTCATCCTACCTTCGACTTGAGGGAGGAAGTATGACCGGAGGATTGGTCATGACGAATGCAACTACTACTAACTTTGCGGTAACCGGATCCCTTTCACTTCCTACGAACTCCATCACCGACGCCTTCGTCGTAAATGGTCTTACTATTGATGGGGGAAGTATTAATAACACGCCGATTGGATCAACGGGAGCTTCAACTGCAGTATTTACGAATGCAAGTTCAACTGCTAACTTCTTTGCACAATCTCTTGCCTTCGGTACTGCAAACGGCACAAGTCTCACTTCAACCAATATTTCATTCATCAATTTGAACGGAGCCAATGTTACTTCAACTAACTTGAACGTATCTGGAGTAACCAACCTTGGACAAACTACTCTTACTAATGCTACTTCAACGAACTTCTTCTCAACTGGTCTAACATTCACTACCGCAACTGGAGGAAGTATTACAACTACCAATTCATTTGCCACCAACCTTAGTGGAACGAACCTTGCATTTGGAGTAGCTAATGGAACAAGTATTACTTCTACTAATGCATTCTTCACCAACTTGAGTGTTACTGCATTGAACCCTGCAAATTTGGTTGCAACGAACATCACCACTACCAACTTCAACGCAACAGGACAGATCACTCTCCCAGCTAATTCAATTACTGACGCTTTCGTTGTAAATGGATTAACTATTGATGGTGGCACTATTAACAACACTCCAATCGGATTAGTCACTCCTGCAGCAGGAATATTCACTAATGCTACTTCAACTAATTTATTTGCAACCTCGTTTATTGCGACGACTGGAGCATTCACCAATCTTAGCGGAGTGAATTTCACTACAACGAACGCAACTTCAACAAACATTGCAGCAACTGGATCTGTTTCACTACCTTCAAACTCCATCACTGATGCTATGGTAGTCGACACTATTACTGCTTCTAATTACCTCTTATTAACTGGTGGTACTTTGAGTGGACCATTAGTTGGTACCAGTATTACCACAACCAACTTGTTTGCCACCACTTCAAACTTCCTTGCAACAACATTCGGTACTGCAAATGGAACCTCGATCACAAGCACGAACGGATTTTTCACTACTCTTGCAACGACTAACTTCAATCCAACGAATGTTTCAGCAGTGAATATTACTTCGACCAACATTAATACGACTGGTCTGACATTCACTTCTGCTAACGGGGTTAGTCTCACGACGACGAATGTTACTACTACGAACTTGCTCGTATCTGGAGCATTGAGTTTACCAACCAACAGTATTACTGATGCATTTGTTGTTGATGGGCTTACCATTAGTGGAGGAACCATTAACAATACTCCTATTGGTCTTGTTACTCCTGCAACAGGAATCTTCACTAATGCAACCAGTACGAACCTCTTTGCAACTTCCTTCATTGCAACCGCTGGAACCATCGCTAACTTAAACAGTACTAACTTCACCTCAACGAATGTTTCAACCACGAACCTTCTTGCTACCGGAGTGGTTACTCTTCCAAACAACTCGATCACTGATGCAATGGTAGTTGACACCATTACTGCTTCTAATTACCTCTTATTAACTGGCGGAACTTTGAGTGGACCTCTTGTTGGTACCTCTATTACGACGACCAACCTCTTCGCTACTACCTCAAACTTTCTCTCAACTACCTTTGGTACTGCTAACGGAACGAGTATTACTTCAACGAACGGATTCTTCACTACTCTTGCAACGACTAACTTTAGTCCAGCGAATGTCACTGCTTCAAATATTACGAGTACAAATATTAATACGACTGGTTTGACTTTCAATTCTGCTAATGGGGTTAACTTAACTACTACGAACGTCACGACTACAAACTTGCTAGTTTCAGGCGCTTTGTCATTGCCAGCTAACTCAATTACTGACACGATGGTCGTTAATGGTCTTACGATTGATGGGGGAACGATTAACAATACCTCTATTGGATCAACCGGAGCTTCAACTGCGATATTTACTAATGCAAGTTCAACTGCTAACTTCTTTGCACAATCTCTCGCCTTCGGCACTGCAAACGGCACAAGTCTCACTTCAACCAATATTTCATTCATCAATTTGAACGGAGCCAATGTTACTTCAACTAACTTGAACGTATCTGGAGTAACCAACCTTGGACAAACTACTCTTACTAATGCTACTTCAACGAACTTCTTCTCAACTGGTCTAACATTCACTACCGCAACTGGAGGAAGTATTACAACTACCAATTCATTTGCCACCAACCTTAGTGGAACGAACCTTGCCTTTGGTGTAGCTAATGGAACAAGTATTACTTCTACTAATGCATTTTTCACCAACTTGAGTGTTACTGCACTTAATCCAACTAACTTAACTGCAGGAAACATTACCACTACTAACTTCAACGCAACCGGACAGATTACTCTCCCAACCAACTCAATCACCGACGCCTTCGTCGTGAACGGCTTAACCATTGATGGGGGAACGATCAACAATACTCCCATTGGTCTCGTGACTCCTGCAGCAGGCATATTTACGAATGCTACCTCGACGAACCTCTTCGCAACGTCCTTCATTGCAACTAATGGAGTCATTACTAACTTAACGGGTACGAACTTCACTTCAACGAACGTTACTACCACGAATCTCTTGGCAACCGGATCAGTAACACTTCCAAACAACTCCATTACTGATGCTATGGTCGTTGACACGATCACTGCAAGTAACTATCTTCTCTTAACGGGCGGTACACTCAGTGGTGGACTAGTTGGCACGAGCATTACTACTACCAATCTTTTTGCAACCACCTCTAACTTCCTTGCAACTACCTTTGGTACGGCGAACGGCACCTCTCTTACTTCAACCAATGGTTTCTTCACGACTCTTGCAACAACTAACTTTACTCCCACAAACATTTCGGCTGTTAACATCACTAGTACCAACATTAATACAACTGGTTTGACCTTTAATTCTGCTAACGGAGTTAGTCTCACTACAACTAATGTTACTACGACGAACTTGCTGGTTTCAGGTGCTCTTTCATTACCAGCTAACTCCATCACCGACACTATGGTCGTTAATGGCCTCACGATCGATGGGGGAACCATTAACAACACCCCGATTGGAATAGTGGGAGCTTCAACTGCCATATTTACTAACGTTACTTCAACTAACGCTTTCTTCACCTCACTTGCATTCGGCACTGCAAATGGCACTTCTATTACCTCAACCAATATTTCCTTCACTAATTTGAGTGGCACCAACATTACTTCGACTAATTTGAATGTTTCTGGTATTACTAATCTTGCCGCTACTACATTAACGAATGGAACTAGTACTAATTTCTTTGCAACGGGATTATCTTACACTAACTTAAGTGGGACAAATGCAACTACTACAAATTTATATGTGAGTAATTTTTCCGCAAATAATTACAAAAATATTACCTATTCAATGGTAGTCACTACTACGGTTGGTGATGCTGTTGCATTTGCTGAAATTACCAATCCTAATTTTTCAACGAATGTCGAAATATGGCTTACTATTCATGATGGTGGATTTGCACAATCAAAAAGATATTTTGCTCCTCTGAGTTATAATGGAACTGGTGGAAATTGGCATAAAGTATTACCAATTTCAACTACTGGTGCCTATAGTGGTAATAATGTTGAAATTGATGTAAATATTCTTAATGGAACTGCAACTTTTAGATTAAGAAGACAGGCGGGCACAACCGCAGGGACTGCACATATTAATCTTTTGGTAGGTGGTGATATTTCAGGTACCGCAATTAGCAACGTCTCGACCGCCTATACAGGCGCATCTGTTGCTTCTAATTTTGCTCCTACTTCTCTCACTATGTTGAATGGGAAGACAGGTATTAATTATGATACTCCTTCTGCGTACCTTGATATCTTAGGTACGACAGAGCAATTGCGAATCGGATATGACACTTCGAATTATGTGTCACTTACTGTCGGGAGTACTGGTGCTGCTACTCTTTCTGGTGCGGGTACTGAGCCAAAATTGATTATTCCAGGTACCAGTGCTCAAACAGGTCAATATACGTTGCTTACGATTGGTGATACTTCAACTGGATTTTCTGGATCAAATGATGCAAATGCAACCTATCTTGTTGAGCATAAAGCGACGTCGTATCTTGTAAATGGTAGTGGAGTTGTTACGTATCCAGGTGTTAAATATGGTATGGCAAAAGAGGGAACGTGGAATAAGTCTGAGGCTCCATTAACTGGGATTAACGCGAGTTTTGTTGTACATACGAGTAGTGGAGGTAGTCAATCTTCACTTCCTACAACCACTGAGAAGTTTAGAATAACAGGTGATGGATTGGTAGGCGTGGGCACGACTACACCTATCGCAGTTTTCACTTTGAATGCCTCTACTACTGCGCGTGGTGGTATCGCATTTGGAGCGGATACTAACTTATATCGAAGTGCAGCTGACATACTCCGCACGGATGATTCACTCCAGGTTGGCGGGGGATTACAGTTTGTAAATGCAACTGGCACCTCGATTACTTCTACTAATGCATTTTTTACAAATCTTGCGTTGGGTAGCGCAAATATCACTTCACTCACCTCGACCAATATTTCATTTACAAATCTTGCTGGAACTAATGTAACTTCAACTAATCTGTATGTATCGGGAGTAACTAATCTTGGTGCTACTACATTAACGAACGGAACTAGTACTAATTTCTTTGCAACAGGATTACAGTTTACTAATCTCAGTGGCGCAAACATCACTTCAACAGCTAGCTTTGCATTTGTGAATGCTGTTGGTACTAGTGTTACGAGTACGAATATTTCATTCACTAGATTGAATGGAACTTCGCTTACTTCGACTAACATTTCATTTACCAACTTGAGTGGTGCGAGTGTAACTTCGACTAATCTAAGTGTCTCTGGTATTACTAATCTTGGCGCAACTATCTTGTCCAATGCAACTAGTACTAACTTTTTCTCGACCGGACTTCAATTTATCAATGCAAGTGGTACGAATGTTACTTCTACCAATATCTCATTTACTCGTCTCAATGGTGCGAGTGTAACTTCGACTAATGCTTCTATTGCTAATCTTACCTTTACCAATGCAAGTGGTACGAATGTTACTTCTACCAATATTTTCGTCGCAAATAATTTCAACCAGAGTGTTCGTCCTGACCCACAGATTGTAGGTAGTCTTGTAAGTACAACTATTATAGGTTGGACAGAGAGTATTGTAGTCTCTGGTAAATATGCGTATCTGGGAAATCCAAGTGGCGATTCGGTGCGTATCGTTGATATTTCAAATCCAACAATACCTACATATGTGGGAGGTGTGCAAAACGGCACAACTCTCCAAGGTGTGCGATCTATAGCGGTCTCAGGACGTTTTGTGTATGCAGCAGCAAGATATAATAATTCTTTACGAATTATTGATGTTTCTAATCCAAGTGCTCCTTCGATCGTAGGTGGTGTTGTATCAAGTACGGCTCTAGCTTCTCCATTAGCGGTGTATGTTTCAGGGCCATATGCGTATGTTGCGGGATCTAGTGATCCTACTGGTTATTTGACGGTGGTTGATATAAGAAATCCGTTGGCACCTACTATTGTTGGTACGGTAAATTCCTCAACTCTTAACAATGCACGGTCCGTGTATGTAACTGGAAAATATGCATATGTGGCGGAGGGGAGTAATGGGTATTTTAATATTATTGATATAACCGAACCGACTAATCCTCGTATTGTGAGTACGATACAAAGCTTCGGTGATTTTAATGGTGCATGGTCTGTACATGTGTCCGGTAGATATGCGTATGTTGCAAGTAGGACAAATGACAAACTAACGATTGTTGATATTGCTAGCTCCACTGTTCCTGTAGTGGTTGGCTCGGTAACAGATGCATCTCTTGATGATGTTCGATCGGTGTATGTTTCTGGTAAATATGCGTATCTCGCAAGTTATGGGGATCATGCACTTCGTATTGTTGATATTTCGAGTTCTACTAATCCGGTAATTGCTGGGGGTCTCAAAGACTTATCATTATTGAATACGGCACACGCGGTATATGTTTCTGGTAAATATGCGTATGTTTCGAGTAATGGTGGCGGTGCTTTCCGTATTATCGACATCGGCGGTATCGACGCACCTTCTGCAAATATCGGCGCATTACAAGTAAACAATCTTAATCTTACTGATAATTTAACTGTTGCTAATAATACATATATCTCAAATGGATTGAATGTAGGTATGGGAGGAATCATGACTAATGGTATTCTCTCTGTCGCTGGCACTTCCACCTCATATATCTCAGGAGGTTTACTTGTTAATTCAGTTACTTCCACCAATTTCTTTGCAACATCTACATTGTTTATCAATGCAAGTACTACTAATTTCTTTGCAAATACCACTACTATTTCAGGTGGTTTCTTTCAGACTGGTCTTGGTGCATGTAATAACGATAATCAAGCAATCATGTACAATGCTACCACTGGTAAATTCGAATGTGGTGATGATGATGCAGGGGCGGGTGGGCTTACGATTAATGCAAATCAAATAGCGTTTGGAGCAGCAGATGGATCAGCTACCACTAGTGCTGCGTTTACTTTTACTACTTCCACAGGAGTGCTTTTAGTACCAAGTATTTCTGCTACAAATGTTACCACTACTAATCTCTTAGTTTCAGGACTTACTGTCCTTGCAAATACTACGCTTACCAATGTTACTACTACGAATGCATTCTTCCAAAATCTTGCATTTGGTACTGCGAATGGAACTTCACTTACTTCAACGAATATTTCGTTTACACGGTTGAATGGTTTGAATGCTACTTCTACTAATCTTGCTGTAACGGGCTTTACCACACTCGCTACTACCACATTAGCGGATACGGTTATTACTGGTAGAGGTGGTGCGCAGGATTTAATCGTAAACCGTGCTGACTCGAGTGCGCGTATAGCGGTAGTTACTGAAAATTCAGGAAGTTCTGCTGGAATTTCTTTTAGTACGCCTCAGAATAATGCTAGTCTGTTTGCTGGTAGCTTAGGTTTTGATTTGTATACTGAATCTCAGCTTCCTCTTAGATTCTATACAGCTGATACTGAACGCATGAGAATTACTCAGACTGGTACCGTGGCTATTGGAACGAGCACTCCGCCTGGAGGATTACTGTACATTGAGGATACTCAGGGCGGTTATGTCCGCTTACTTGAAAATTCGTCTGATATTGATGATCAGTCGAGATTTTCGATACGACTTGCGGATAATGGGGGGTATGGCGGGGATATAGTAATGTATGCAAATCCAGAAGAAGGATTTCACTTAAATGATGGTGATACACAGCTTTCTTTTGGAACTGATGGATTATCTGTTGGCGGGGGAACGATAACTGCTTATGATGGACTTATTTTCAGTAACGCGACTAGTACTGGATATCTTAGTATTGCGACGACCACGGTGACTGGAGGTTTTTTCCAGACGGGACTTGGCGCATGTAATAATGATAATCAGGCAATCATGTACAACGCGACAAGTGGTAAATTCGAATGTGGTGATGATGATGCAGGAGGCGGGGGACTTTCCATTGGTGCAACACAGATTGCTTTTGGTGCTGCTGATGGATCGGTGACTACGAGCGCATCATTTACCTTCACTACTTCGACTGGCAGGCTTTCAGTGACAAGTGTGTCCTCGACCAACGTCACAAGTACCAATCTGTATCTTAGTGGATCCTACACTCAATCTGCACGGTCTAATCCTGTAATTGTCGGCAGTGTTACCTCGAGCATGACCAATGGTGCTAATTCTGTGCAGGTAGTAGGAAAGTATGCTTATGTGTCGAATGGTGAGGCTGACTCTCTTGCTGTGGTTGATATCTCGAATCCTTCACTCCCGAAGATTGTCGGCAGCGTTACTTCGACTGCGCTTGATGGTGCATATCCAGTTTCTGTTTCTGGTAAATATGCTTATGTGGGAAGTTATCCTACTGGTTCCTTTACTGTGGTTGATATCTCGAATCCTGTTTCGTCTACTATTGTTGGAACGGTTACCTCGACTGCGTTTATTAATAACATGTCTTCAATTTCTATCTCAGGAAAATACGCATATGTAGGGGGTAACAATAGCGGTGTCGTTACTGTGGTGGATATTTCAAGTCCTATAAAACCAACTATTGTTGGTAGTGTTGCCTTGTCCGGCTGGAGCGCCATTCTTTCAATTCATGTTTCAGGAAGGTATGCCTATATTGCAGGACCGTTCAGCTTGGCGGTTGTTGATATTTCCGTTCCTACAGTGCCGAGGGCTGTTAGTTTGATTGTGGATGATCAGTGTTTGGATGGTTCGCTTACGTCTATCTATGTTTCAGGAAGATATGCATATGCGACATGTAACCAATTTACTGGAAATTATCTTGCCGTCGTTGATATTGCAAATCCTTCTACACCAACTATCGTTTCGCGTATCGATCCAGGATTTTACCCTGATTCAGTTTATGTTGCGGGTAAGTATGCTTATGTGGTGGGTGAATCTAGTATAGGGACTATTGATGTTTCTTCTTCGACTGCGCCAACTTATGTAGGTGGAACTACTTCTGCCGTTTTGAGTGGCGCTTATTCAATTAAGGTTTCAGGTAAATATGCATACGTGGCGAGTTATAATTCCAACGCTCTTACGGTGATTGATATTGGTGGTATCGACGCGCCTGCGGCAAATATTGGAGCACTTCAGGTTAATACTCTTAATGTTACTGAGAACCTTAGTGTTGCTAATAATGCCCATGTTTCTAATGGATTGAATGTAGGTGCTGGAGGTATCTCGACTGACGGTGTTGTATCTGCTGGAGTGCTGGAGATTAGTGCCAAGATTCAACCGCGGATTGTGGGTGGGGTTGTTTCTACAACAGCACTTGATGGTGCCAAGTCAGTCTACGTCTCAGGCAAGTACGCGTATGTGGCATCTGGTGATAATGATTCTCTCCGCATCATTGATGTATCGAATCCTACTTCTCCTTCATTTGTGGGTGGTGTTGTGAGTACAACGGCACTCAATGGTGCTGCCGCAGTTTACGTTGTAGGTAAGTACGCGTATGTTGCTAATACTACTGATGACTCTCTCCGTATTATTGATATTTCAAATCCTGCTACTCCAACAATCGTCGGCGGGGTTTCATCCGCACTTCTTGATAGTCCTCGAGTGGTCTATGTTGCGGGTAAGTATGCGTATACTGCAAACTCTAATAATGACTCTCTTGGGATCATTGATATTTCAAATCCTACCGCCCCTATAATCGCAGGTAGCTTATCTTCTTCTACTGCTCTCAATGGCCCTAGATCCGTATTTGTTTCAGGAAAGTACGCCTATGTCGCAAATTCTGATGATGATTCTCTCCGCATTATCGATGTATCAAATCCTACTTCTCCAACTATTGTTGGAGGGGTCAAGGATACCTCTCTCCTTGATGGTGCTACTTCAGTCTATGTCTCAGGAAAGTATGCGTATGTCACCACGGAAAATGATGATTCTCTCCGCATCATTGATATTTCCAGCTCTACTGCCCCTACGATTGTTGGTGGAGTCAAAGATGCGACAGAACTTAATGGTCCTCTTTCAGTCTATGTCTCAGGCAAGTACGCGTATGTTGTAAATTATCTTGGAGATTCTCTCCGCATCATTGATATTTCCAGCTCTACTGCCCCTACGATTGTTGGTGGAGTCTATGATGCGACGAATCTTGATCGTCCAGAATCAGTTTTTGTCTCAGGAAAGTATGCTTATGTTGCAAGTAATATTAGTGATTCTCTCCGTATCATTGACATTGGCGGTATCGACGCCCCTTCTGCTAATATTGGTGCATTGCAAGTGAATAATATTAATCTTACTGATAACCTAACCGTTGCTAATAATGCGTACATTTCAAATGGACTGAATGTAGGTATGGGAGGAATCATGATTGATGGCATTCTGTCAGTCGCTGGTACTTCAACTTCATATATTGCCGGAGGTCTTCTCGTTAATTCAGTTACTTCTACTAATTTTTTTGCAACATCTAGTTTGTTTATTAATGCGAGTACTACAAATTTCTTTGCTAACACTACTACTATCTCTGGCGGTTTCTTCCAGACTGGACTTGGTGCTTGTAATAATGACAATCAGGCAGTCATGTATAACGCGACAACGGGCAAATTCGAATGTGGCGATGATGATACGGGTGGCGGAGGACTTTCCATTAATGCAACTCAGATCGCTTTTGGTGCGGCTGACGGATCGGTGACTACTAGCGCATCATTTACTTTCACTACTTCTACCGGTGTGCTTTCAGTACCAAGCGTGTCTTCCATTAATGTTACCAGTACTAATTTGTTTGCTACCTTATCCACGTTTGGAAGTATTACTTCTACGCATGCATTCTTCCAAAATCTTGCATTCGGTACGGCGAATGGTACGAGTCTAACATCAACCGATATTTCATTTACGAGATTGAATGGCACGAATGTTACGTCAACTAATCTTGCGGTGACTGGGCTTACGGTTCTCTCGAATGCAACGTCGACCAACTTCTTCTCAACTCGAGTGGGCTTTACGAATGCGACTGGTACTTCAATCACGTCGACGAATTTGTTTTCAAGCACGATAAATGCGGGTAATCCAAATGCTTTAATTACCATTCAGCCTTTGCCTGGTTTAGGGTCGTGGATAAATTTTACTACGAGTGTGGCAACCGGTTTGGGTTCTGGAGGTCCAGGAAATAATGCATGGATTGCGTATACGGGTGCTAATACTAATTGGTTCTCCAACTCATTGGTAGGTGATATTGTATATAGAAATACTGCGGGAAGATTGTTGTTTGGTAATACGGCTGATGGACTTGCGGCTATGGTGATTGGGGGAAATAGAATTGGTCTTGGGACTTCTACTCCACAGACTCTACTCAGTCTCACTGCATCAACCACTCGTGTTGGAGGGTTAAGCTTCGGTAATGATGCATTCCTATATCGTACTGCTACAGGAACTCTTCGACTTGAAAGTAATCTTGCGATTAGTGGATCAGTGAGTTCCACCTTCCTGTTTGCAACTTCAACTTTATTTATTAATGTAAGTACCACTAATTTATTTGCTAATACGACGACTATTTCTGGTGGTTTTTTCCAGACTGGTCTTGCAGATTGTAGTCTCAGTGCGAATGCGCTTCAGTATAGTCAAAGTACGGGTAAGTTTGGCTGTGGAAGTGGTGGGTCATCCAGTATTACTTCAACTCAAATAGGTTTTGGCAACGCGTCAAGTACTCTGACTGGTGATGCAAGTTTCACGTTTAGCGCGGGACAATTGAATGTTCCTGGTATTCTTACTACAGGTATTACTTCGACCAATGGATACTTTGAAAACCTTACTGCATTAAACGTTAATTTCGTGAATGTTACTTCAAGTATTGTCTCATATAATTCTGCACTTTCAGTAACTAATGGTTCTGTTACTTCTACGTTTGCGGCGGATGGACTCTCTATTGGAACTTCTCTTGCAAATCCTGCAGGTGTATTTTCGATCAATAGTAATGGCAGTGTTACTTCTACTAATCTGTTTGTTACCGGAACATTTTATCAAAATGGCTTTGGCGGGTGTGATGGTGCCGGGGATGTGGTTACTTACTCTTCTTCGACTGGGAAATTTGGTTGTGGATCTGGTATTGATGATGTTGTTATCAATAGGTACACCTCTACATCTACTTGGACTAAGGCTGATTATTCCGGACTTTCATTTGTACAAGTAATTGTTACTGGAGGTGGTGGAGGTGGTGGTGAAGCTGATGATTGTAGTGATACTGCCTGTGAAGCGGCAGCGGGTGGAGGTGGTTCGGGAGGAACCTCGATTTCGATGTATGCTGCTGCAAATCTTGGTCCTACTGTACAAGCAGGAGTTGGCTCAGGGGGGATTGGTGGAACAGGTGGCAATGGGGTGAGTGGTAAGAATGGGGGTCCTTCATCATTTTCAACCACTACTGCCAATGGTGGTACTGGAGGTGGAGGAGCTGATTCTAATGGAAATGTACATATATTGGGTTCTGGTGGTTCTGGCGGTGCTGCAGGTGTTGGGGATATTGCTATAGCAGGATCGTTTGGATCGAATGGAATCGCTGCTACTGAAGGTGTTCTTGGAGGTGCTGGTGCAGCAAGTTATTGGGGGGATGGTGGTGGGGCCGTTTCTGCTCCTACAACTGGTGGGTTGGCTGGTAGAAATGGAAGTGCATATGGATCTGGTGGGGGTGGTGCTGTTTCGGAAGATGATTCTGATACTGCGGGGCTTGCTGGAGGGGCAGGTGCTTCGGGCGTTGTTGTGGTGATGAACTACCAATCGACAGGAGGTGCCGACCTTGCTGAATGGTATGATACAGTCGAAGGTGTAGAGGCTGGTGATGTGGTAGCGCTCAGCGCATCGAGTACCGAGTACCAGTCTCGATTGGGATTACAAAAAATTTCACTATTGGAAAAAGCTACTCCTGGAAGCAATGTGGTTGGTATCGTTGCATCTGCGCCTTCTGAAGTAATGGGTACTGATATTTTTAGTGGAAGTAAACGCCCTCGGGCAATCGCGCTCGCTGGACGTGTGCCTGTAAAAGTTACTGAAGCAAATGGTGAAATCCGTGCAGGTGATCTTTTGACTGTGTCACCAACTTCTGGGGTTGCGATGCTTGCTACCAAAGCAGGGGTGACGGTAGGCCGTGCACTTGAGGATGCTGAATGTGTGGAAGGTGAGGAGTGTAAGGTGTTAGTCTTGGTAAATACCGCGTATTCCAATGGTAAATTGCTCAAAGAATACATGAACGATGATGGAATTCTCATGGATGTGATTCCAGGAGACTTCAATATGAGCCGTGTTATCTTGGCACAAATGATCAATCAAAAGAAAGATTTTGTAGCATCTTCGACATTCTCAGAAGTATTTACTGATCGTGTAATTGCTGGTCTTGAAATTATCACTCCTACTTTGATCACTAATGAGTTGTTTACGAATTTTATATCAAGTGCGAGTACGAGTACTGATATTTCAGTTCTTCTTTCAGGTGAAAATGGATTTAGTATCATGGGCTTCGCTACCTCCACTGTTGGTGGTGTTGAGACTACTACAACCTCGTCTGTTGTACGTATTGATAGTTTTGGAAATGCATTTTTTGCAGGACTCCTTACAGTAGATCGAATTAGTGCGAACCAGATTATTGGACTCGACACTTCTTCTACTTCGTCTGACATTCTCTCATTTGATGAGATTGTAGCGAATTTTACTTCAAGTTCATTTGCATTTGCAGGGCTTTCAGTATCGGGTGATGTGTCTATTCTCGGTGGCCTTTCAGTGTCCTTGACCTCAACTTTTGGTGGTATTACCGCATCCCAGATATCCGTTGCTTCTATCGAGAGTCCTGTTATTACGAGTTTGAGCTCAATGATCGAAAGTCTTTCTACTACGACACAGTCAATGTTTAGTGAATTTACGAGTTCTACTGGTGCACACGCATTACGTATTACTGCTCTCGAAGAATCATTTACTTCGACTTCTGCTCGTGTGGCTGATCTTGCAGGATTATTTGGTGCTGGACTGGTGTTTGAGACAGAAATAACTGCTTCTGCTGGTATCCGTGTGTCCACCATTGCAGGACTTCAAGGTACGGGTGCACTTACCTTCATTGATGATACGATTTTCTTTGGTAGGCCATACTTCACATCTGACACCGGAGGTTTTGCAGTAATTTCTGCAGGAGATCGTGATGTACAAGTGACCTTTGACCGAGAATATCTTGGTACACCAATTGTACAAGCATCGATTGCTTATGACGTTACTTCTACTGATGTACTTAGTACCACCACTCTTGAGGAAGTTATTTTCGGAAGCAACTTAAGACATGTAATCTTAAACATTTCATCAAATGGATTTGTTATTCGTCTCAGTCAGACAACAACGGTCGATATTACCTTCAACTGGTTAGCGTTCGCCATACAGAATCCAAAATTATTTGAATCGGTGACTTCGACTTCTGATCTTCAGTCTACGACGTCTACACCAGACGAGGGGACTGAAGAACCTGTGGTAGAAGAACCTCCTGTTGAAGAGCAACCTGTAGAGGAACCTCCAGTTGAAGAATTACCACCAGACGAGGGGACTGAAGAACCTGTGGTAGAAGAACCTCCTGTTGAAGAGCAACCTGTAGAGGAACCTCCAGTTGAAGAATTACCACCAGACGAGGGGACTGAAGAGTCTCCTGTTGGTGAGGAAGGTTCTTCCACGCCTTAGAAGGGTTAGGATATACACTTTTCATTTTTATTTTATCTGATATACTATGTGTATTATTCTAAAGGTCGATTCATTTTGACTATTACGTATAAAGCAAATTAATAATTCTAAAAATTTCTATGGATGAATCAAAACAGAAGCTGCTTATTGTTGTTCTTCTACTCGTTTCTGCGGTTTTAATAGTTACTAATGTATTTTTTTATCGAAAATTGAATAGTGCGAAACAAAATCCTCAGGCACAGGCAGAAGAAGATGTACAGTCTCTTGTTGATGAGGTGGGTAAACTTATATTACTTCCAGACGAAGCTCCAACTGTTGCGACGGTAACAGATCCTACTCAACTTCAGGGACAACCTTTTTTTGTGAACGCTAAAACGGGTGACAAAGTATTGATCTATGCTGCGGCTAGAAAAGCAGTTCTCTATTCTCCCTCTGAAAAAAGAATTGTAGAGGTTGCGCCTCTTATTATTGGTGAAGCATCTGCTGCTAATACTCCTGCACCAGAAACTCCAGCTACAAACACACCAGCCGTACAGTAATCTGAATTATAACTAAGGATAGAGTATAGAGCGGTGGGATTGACTGATTCGAGACAAAACCATTCTTCTATACTCTTTTTTCTTTGAGTTTTCGTATGCGTTTTCGTTTTTACTGGTTATTACTTTTCTCACTTATACCTACAATATCCTTAGCCGAGGCATTTACTTCGTCTAATTTTACGTTGCTTGATCCGGTAATTGTGGTTGAAGCTGGTCGTTCATCTTCTGCTGGTTTTGAATATTATTCGAGTACGGGGCAGACGGCGATTGGTGAATCTTCTACGGGCTCATTTGTATATCGATCTGGATTTTTGTATTTTCCATCAGTTACTACTCCGATTGTGTTTTCCAATGCAGGAAATACCCAAGTTACCTTGTCCTGGACACCTGCCGTTGCTGATGATCTGGGATTTGTGGTTGGTGGGTATCAGATTGGGCAATCGACCGTTTCCGGTGGGCCCTATTCGTTTACCAATGTAGGGTTAGTACTCGCGTCTAACCGCACTGGTTTGTCCAATAATACTACCTATTATTTTGTGGTGCGCGCACTGGATAGTTTTGGTAATTCAATCGTCACATCTACGCAGGTTTCTGCTACTCCGGTAGGTACTACACCAGGCGGGGGTGGTGGGGGAGGCGGGGGTGGAGGAATACCGACTAGTAACACTTCTGTAACCTTTTATGGACGAGCATATCCAAATAGCACTGTTACTCTTTTGAAAGATGCTCAACTTGCTGCAACTACTGTTTCTGGACCTGATGCTCGATTTCAGATTACTCTTGCCGACTTATCAGCAGGTAGCTTCATATTTTCTCTCTATAGTGATGATCTCAATGGTAATCGGTCGAGTCTGTTATCTTTTCCTATTACACTTACTACAGGTGCATCAGCTACCGTAAGTGGAATATTTCTTAGTCCAACAATTGCAGTAGACAAGGGACAAGTAAAAAAAGGTGAAACGATTGCGATTTTTGGGCAGAGTGCTCCTGAAACTCAGATTACCATTTCGGTACATTCTAATGAAGAAATGTTTGTACAAACTAATTCTGATGAAGATGGTGTATATTTGTACAATTTTGATACGACTCCACTGGAGTATGGACAGCATTCTACGAAATCGCGTGCAACACTTAATACTGAGGTGAGTGCATTTGGTAAATCAGCTTCTTTTGCTGTCGGAACTGAAAATACTCCCGTTGATGCTATCTGTGGTCGGGCAGATTTGAACTGTGATGGGCGGGTAAATCTCGTTGATTTTTCTATTTTGGCGTATTGGTACCGACGTACTCCTTCAGAAGCGTTTATTGAACTCGAACGGAAATATTTGAATGGAGATGCTGCGGTAACTTTGGCTGATTTTAGTATCATGGCGTTTTATTGGACAGGCTAAAAAAAGTCGAAAGTCAGAAAGTCCGTAAAGTCGAAAGGAAATTCTAAAACTAGATAACCAGAAAACTAGACCACCAGACAACTATGTTAGTTACTCAAAAAAAATTCTCATTGCTGTTTATCCTCATGCTTATTATAGGTATTTTTTCATATACTCGAGTTTCTGCAGCTGAATTTTATTTTGGATCACAGGGGACTGAGGTGCCTATTGGTCAGTTTTTTGAAGTGGGTGTGTTTCTTGATACAAAAAATGAAACAATTAATGCGTTTGAAGGAGAGATTGTTTTTCCGACAGGTGCGGTCACTCTCGGTGAGGTGCGAGATGGGAATTCGATGGTAAGTTTGTGGGTTGAAAAACCTCATCTTACTGCGGCAGGTATAGTTTCTTTTTCTGGTATAATTCCCGGTGGGTTTAGTGGGCAAAATGGGTATCTTTTTTCTTTGATATTGGAAAGTGCTGATTTAGGTGCCTTTACGATTGAATCACGAAATGAAATGGTGTATTTGAATGATGGGCAGGGGACTATGACCGTAGTGACGCGCTCACCGCTTACGTTAACTGCACTGATCACTTCTTCAACTGAAGCAATATTTCTTCCGGTACGTGATACTGAACCGCCGGAATCATTCTCTATAACTCTTGTTACCGATCAACATATTTTTGATGGCAAACATGCGATTGTGTTTGCAACACAAGATAAAGGAAGTGGAGTTTCTGAATATCAAGTTGCTGAGCATTATCATCCATTTTGGAATTTTTTGAGTGATTCTCCTGAATTATCGTGGGTTTCGGTAACGAGTCCTTACCTCCTCCATGATCAGACGCTTCGGAGTACGGTGTATGTAAAAGCAATGGATTATTCGGGTAATGAGCGAGTGATTATTTTATCCCCGTCAGGGATAGCGTGGTATGAAAAGTATGTTATTTGGTGTATACTGGGCTTATTAATTCTCCTTGTGTCCGTTATTGTGATACGCCTGTATGGGGGAAAGAAAAAAAATTACTAATACTCTACTATCTAGAGTATTCTCGACATATTTTTATAGTATAGCAATTTTTTTTGCTATATTTTTTTTCACTCCTACTACTGTAGATGCGGCGACTATTTCGTTGTCACCAAGTTCGGGATCTTATTCGATAGGGCAAACATTTTCTGTCTCGGTATACGTAGGAAGTGCTGATCAGGCTATGAATGCGGCGGATGGTGTGATTTCATTCCCTCAAGGACTGCTTGAAGTTACGTCTGTTTCCAAATCTGGTTCGATTCTTAGTTTGTGGGTGCAGGAACCATCTTTTTCCAATATATCAGGAAGAGTAAATTTTGAGGGAATTATGTTTAATCCAGGGTATACCGGAAAAGCTGGAAAAATATTAACCGTAACTTTTAAAGCTAAGGCAGCAGGTAGTGCGGCAGTCAGTTTTTCTTCTGGTTCGGTGCTTGCTAATGATGGTTCGGGTACGAATATTCTTACCGGGCTTGGTCGGGCAACCTTTACGATTGGGGGGCAAAAACCTCCTGATGACAAACCTGCGACACCGACGGGGCCACTTCCACCGGTGCCCGAAGCTCCAGTGATAACTTCACCGACGCACCCTGACCCTGAAAAATGGTATACGGACAACGATCCACGATTTGATTGGACACTCATTAATGATAGTACCAATGTAAATGTTCACGTAGATCAGGATCCTGCAACAAATCCAAGTACCGGGAAAGCAGATGGTAAAATTAGTACCGTGAGCTACGTGGATACTCCAGACGGTGTATGGTATTTCCATCTGCAATTGCAAAATGCTGGAGGCTGGAGTGCGGCGACTCATTATCGGTACCAGATTGATACCGAGGGTCCAAGCGACTTTTTTATTACTGAATTGCCTCGAACTACCAGTACCGATCCAATCGCACGATTTATCTTTACTGCGGAAGATAAATTGTCGGGTATTGATGCGTATGAGATAACAATTGATACGGGTGAACCGTATATGTGGAGAGATGATGGGTCACATGTATTTGTGGCGCCAGTACTAGGTCCTGGGGTTCACATTCTTCGAGTCAAAGCATTTGATCGAGCTGGAAATCATCTGGAAAAGTTTGTTGCGTTTGAGATTTCACCGTCAGCACAGCTGTCATTCTTGGGTGACGGAGTCGTGACGGTAATCAAAGAAGTTCCTGTGTATCGAAGTCTTTTGTTTACTGATGATATTGTGATTTTTGTTGGTGTTGTTATCTTGTTTATCCTCATTGTATTACTTCTGCTCTTACTTATTCTATATCTGTGGCACAAGTATCGATATTTCAGACGCCATTTGCATGAAAGTCCAGAATCCGTTATTGAATTAGAACATAATCTTCGTAAAATATTCACCATACTTCGAGCAAAAGTGGAAGAATATTCATTGCTGGTTGAAAAGACAAAGATAGAGAAAAAACTTGCTGACCAAGAGCTTAATGGGGATGAAGATCGAATATTGGCTGATTTCAAGGATTATATTGATCGAGCTGAACAGATGATGAAAAAGCATTTTAGGAAATAATACGTTGTGTGTAATTATGATGAAATCACATCGGCACATTCTTATTGCGTGTCTTATCGCTTTCGATATTCTCTGCACGAGCATATTGGCTGCTAATATCATCGTCCTCTATAATCCGAGGGCGATATATTATGATATCGCAGAAGTTCCTACGAGTACGGTTGCCGTGGTATTGGGTGGGGGAATGAAAGCTCCTGGAATCATGAGCGAAATGCAGACTGATCGAGTGCTTCAGGCTGTTTTATTGTATAAGGCTGGTAAAACAGATCGTCTTATTATGTCGGGAGATGATGGAGCTCTAAGAGATGATGAGGTTACTTTTATGAAAGAGCTTGCTGTTGCAGAAGGTGTGCCCGAGGAAGATATAGAGATTGATCCACATGCATACAGGACGTATCTCACTTGTTATCGGGCAAAGCATGAACTGGAATTAGAAAAAATACTAGTTATTACTCAAAATTTTCATTTGCCGCGTACATTATATTTGTGTAATTCTATGGGGATTGAGACGATTGGACTTTCCTCTGATTTGAAAGAATATCGAGGGATGTGGAAAGCTCAGGGAAGGGAAGTCTTGGCGAGGGTAAAAGCTGTTTTGGAAATACATGTGACAAGGCCGACGGAATAGGTAGAAAGATTGAAGATTGAAGATTGTATCTCTTTGAAGTAATTGTATTTAATTTTTAATCTTTAATCTTTTGTATTAAAAAACTCCTCATAATGAGGAGTTTTTTTGTTTACTTCGTTCCTGGAACTCTTCCTGGAATTTCTAGTTCAATGTCGTTACTGTATACTGCACATTTCTGGTCTACTACTGCGCAGACTCGGAAATGAGTCGTTCCTGCAGCGAGACCTTTCCATTCTTTTTCTCGGAATCCTTTGCTTCTTTCGAATACAAATTTGGTGCCTGGGTAGCTAGGGTTTTCTTCTGACCCACCGATAAGCCACCATTTTTCTACACTTTCAGCTACTTCCTCTGTTGGTTCCCATTCGAGGTTTACCGAGTATGGACCTGTAACACTTCCGGTCAAGACGATACTATCGTTAATCTTTTCGCCATTTACGGTACCCGTATCAGATGATGTTGGGTTTGCACCAGTATCTTTTGCTGGAGTAGGTTCACTCTGGCGTGAACAACCAGCTCCTGTTAGGAGTAATACTCCTACTATGACAGGCAATATTCGTAGACGCATAGTTTTTTGGTCTTTTTAAGAATAATGCGATTTATTTGTCCAGTGTAGTAGGTTTTCGATATTTTGGCAAGTGTTTAGTTTTGCTCGGGTTTGAAGTCGAGAGAGAGGGAGTTGATACAGTATCTCTTACCTGTAGGTCCTGGACCGTCGTCAAACACATGGCCGAGATGGCCTCTGCATTTGGCGCATACTGCTTCGGTGCGGTGCATTCCGTGAGTATTATCCTCAATAAGTTTCACTGCACCTGAATGTGCGAGGTCAGAGAAACTTGGCCAGCCAGTACCGGAATCGAATTTTGTTTCAGATGAAAATAGTTGTGATCCACAGAGTGCGCAATTGTACATTCCTTTTTCTTTGTTGTGCACATATTTGCCGCTGAATGGCGCTTCGGTTCCTTTTTCGAGGAGAATGCCACATTGTTGAGGAGTGAGGTGGGAGGTGTCCATAGTTGTAAAGTAAAAAGTTAAAAGATTGAGAAATTTAATTCGTTTCAATTCTGTCCAATTCCGTGTAATCCGTGTTCTATTGGACGAAGGTTTAATGGAACACAGAATTTCACAGAATTAAACGAATAGGGACAGAATTAATTATCAATTTTTCTTTATTAGCTCTTGTCATCTTTTTTATCTCCATTTCACGTTTGGTTGCGCGTGATCTATCTTTGTGTTTTTCAGTATAGACGAGAGAGAAGGGGAGTCGTGCTCGAACGTATACTGAGCCTTTGCCGCTTTTGTGGACTACAAGACGTTTTTCCAGGTCTTTTGCAATTCCTGTATAGAGTGAGTCGTCTGCGCAGCGGATGATATAGAGAGTGTACATTAAATTAATAACTCACAGTTAAGAGCACTTTAACAAATTTTTCATATTGCGCCTCCACTTTGTTTTTATTTTTTTCATTGAGGAATGACCAATTCACTGACAATACTTCTTCCGGAGTGTTTTTTTGTAAAACATATGCATAACTTTCGTACCCTTCGAGGTTTGTTGATAATCCTTGAACCCAGATTTCTAATTGATTAGTATTGAAATATCTCCATCCATTCTTTTTAATTTCTTTTATATATTCATTCTCGTCAGCAGGGAATAATTCTCTGTTTGGAGAGTGTTCAATAAAGTATTTGTCTAAATTAAATTTTTCTATGTTTTCTTGGGAACTAATATATATAGTCTCTTCTAGCGTATTATCGTTACCAATGTATTCTACATCTCTATCATTGTATCCTGGCTGCTTCGTGTAATCTTCTTGAAAAGAACTACCTATCTCTAGTCTGGTGTAGAGATTTGATTTTGGCATAACTTGTGTTCTAGTGGTAGTTACATAATTAGTAGTTTCAAATAGTTTTTTTGTAATCGAAGTTTTTTCTAGGTTGCAGCCTGAAACAGTCACTACTGCAAGAATAATTAGTGCCCCGATAGATACTTTTTTCATACTTTATTGTTGTGTTATAGTAAACTTTACTTTTATTTACTTCTCCCGTACTATACCTTATATATAAGCCCTACTCAAGGGGTTTTTGTCTGTTATATATGCAAGAAAAAATCGTTATCAAAGGGGCGAGGGAACATAATCTCAAGAACATTTCGCTTGAGCTTCCGCGCAACAAAATGATCGTATTTACGGGACTGTCTGGATCAGGTAAGTCTTCTTTGGCATTTGATACTATCTTTGCCGAAGGACAGAGACGTTATATCGAGAGTCTCTCTGCCTATGCCCGCCAATTCCTCGGTGGTATGCAGAAGCCTGATGTAGATGAGATTGAAGGATTGTCTCCTGCAATTTCGATTGATCAGAAAGCTCATAGTGCGAATCCGCGTTCAACAGTTGCAACTATTACTGAAATTTATGATTATCTTCGTGTCTTATTTGCGCGTATTGGAGAGCCTTTTTGTCCTCAGTGCGGAACGAAGATTGAGAAGATGACGACTGATGAAATTGGAGAGAGAATACAATTAACAATTAACAATGAACAACGAACAAAAAATTCAAAAGGAGTAGAATTAATTATTTTTGCGCCGGTGGTACGTGGTCGTAAAGGGGAGTATTATCAGATGCTCTATGACATGTACAATTCTGGATATCTTGAAGTTCGAGTTGATGGAAAAATGAAGAGTTTGCGTGATCGGATCGTCCTCTCAAAAAACACCAAGCATACGATTGAAATTGTGGTTGATAAAATTCCACTAGCTGGTTTTGATGCTCAGCGAATGGCTGAAGCAGTTGAGTCAGCGGTTGATCTGTCCAATGGATTGGTAACCGTATCATTTGACGGGAAACAAGAAGTTATCTATAGCACGCAATATTCATGTCCGAATGATGGATTTGCTTTTCCAGAGATTGAGCCTCGATTGTTTAGTTTCAATAGTCCGTACGGTTATTGTACTGCGTGTACTGGTCTTGGTACCAAAGAATTGTTTAGTGAAACAGTTTGTCCGGTGTGTGAGGGAAAGCGATTGAATGACACATCGCTCTCAGTTAAAATCAATAATAAAAATATTTATGAGATTACCAGTCTCATGATTAGTGAAGCGAGAGATTTTTTTACTGATCTTCGTGGTACTTTGTCTCCTCGAGTGATTGAGATATCTACTGCTGCATTGAATGAAATAGACAATCGTCTCAAGTTTATGTTTGATGTCGGACTTCATTATCTCACCCTTAATCGTACTGCAGGGACTTTGTCTGGCGGAGAATCACAGCGTATTCGATTGGCATCACAAGTTGGTCAGCGATTGGTGGGAGCTCTCTACGTATTGGATGAGCCAACGATTGGACTTCATCAAAAAGACAATGATCAGCTCGTTTCAACACTTCGAAATTTGTGTGACGTAGGAAATACGATTATTGTGGTTGAACATGATGAAGATACGATTATGGTATCTGATTGGATTGTTGACATTGGACCAGGTGCGGGAACGCATGGGGGACATGTAGTGTATTCAGGGCCTCTCACTAGTTTGCTTAATAAGAAAAAACCAGAGAGTGTTGCGTATGGAAGTAAAACGTATGGATCGGTAGAAAAATCTTTGACTGGACAATATTTGCGTGGTGAGAAAAAGATTTCAGTACCCGAAAAGCGACGAAAGGTGGATAACACTACTCCTAAAATTAAAATTAAAGGAGCGCGTGAGCATAATCTCAAAAATATTTCGGTTGAGATTCCTTTGAAACGATTGGTGTGTTTGACGGGAGTTTCCGGATCGGGAAAATCCACGCTTATGCATTCGATTCTCTATCGATCAGTTGCCAATAAGCTCAATCATACTCGTTATCATGTGGGGGAACATGATCAAATTTTGAATACCGAATATATTGATAAAATTATCAAGATTGATCAGAAGCCGATTGGTAGAACTCCTCGAAGTAATCCTGCAACGTATACCAAGGCGTATGACCCAATTCGTGAAATTTTTGCCATGACTCCTGAAGCAAAAATTCGAGGATATAAAATAGGACGATTTAGTTTCAATGTTCCAGGTGGACGATGCGAAAATTGTGAAGGAAAAGGATTGCTTGAAATCGAAATGCATTTTCTCCCGACAGTTTCTATTGTGTGTGATGTGTGCAAGGGTGCGAGATTCAATGCAGAGACATTGGCGATTCATTATAAAGAAAAAAATATTGCGCAGGTACTCGCTATGACGATTGAGGAATCACGAGAGTTTTTTCAGGATATTCCTCCAATTGCAGACAAGCTAAACATGCTTCATGAAGTAGGATTGGATTATCTCACCCTTGGACAGTCTGCAAGTACCTTGTCGGGTGGGGAGGCGCAGCGAATTAAATTGTCACGAGAACTTTCAAAACGCGCGACGAGTAAAACGCTCTATTTGCTTGATGAGCCTACGACTGGACTTCATTTTGATGATGTAAAAAAATTGATTGAAGTATTGCAAAAATTAACTTCACATGGAAACACTGTAATGATTATCGAGCATAATCTCGAAGTAATCAAATCTGCTGATTGGATTATTGATCTTGGTCCTGAAGGGGGAGATAAAGGTGGAAAATTGATTGCTGTTGGAACTCCTGAGGAAATTGCTCGAAAATCTGCGATGAGTCATACGGGGTATTATTTGAAGCGAGTGATGAGTAGTTCATAGCTAATAGTTTTTTGACTGGAAAAATAAAAAATTGCGAATAACTCGCAATTTTTTTGTGCATAATTTGTAATATTGACTTTTTTGTTTTTTTATGAAACAATCTTTTTTATCGCGTCGCACTTTGCACGCAGAGACACAACGGGGTGACTTCATGAAACATTGTGTTGTAGGTGTGGTCGAGAAGGGTGAGCTCAAGCCCTTTACGATGGAGAATTTGCAGCAGCCTACCTGCGTTCTCAGGGTGACGAGTCCGGTCAGCGAGAGCAACAACTTCGACGTCGAGGTTGGACCTTCACAGAAATTGGAGGAGATCGGTACGGTCCAGGTGTACGATTTTCCTGAGGGCGCTCTTGCGCCGGGCTTGGGACGTCGGTTCATCTTCGCTGAGCTCAGGGTCGATACGGCGGGTGGTCCGCCCATCCTCCAGATCGATATGGCGGAGAAGCTTTGCTGATCCGTCTGCTGATGCAGTAGGGACCCTTCCTTTCGAGGAGGGGGCCCTGCATTCTAAATATCTTCTATCCGCCTTAGGCGGTTTTTTGTTATAAAAAAATCCCGATTGTGTCGGGGTTGAATGGGTGAACGAGCTGCAGTACGGATGCAGCTCGTTCCTCGTTTTGGGGTTGTGGAATTTTTGATCCCTACTCGTCCGTACTTCGAGTAGGGATCAGTCGACGATACTGTAGGGAAGGGTCTCTCCTGCCATGAACGGAACCACGCCGTGGTATATGTCAGAGATCACGAACGGCTTTTTTACGAGCGTGATTTTCTGGTTACACCACTCGCTTGGTAACAGCTTGTAGAATGCTGCACCGTAGTCGCTCATGAACTTCTCCATACGGTGAAGCATTTGACGATCGGAGAACAGCTTCACGGCGAGGGGCCATAGGATCGGGGCTGTGTAAATGCCCGCACAGCCACTGTCGCACTCTTTGTTTCCCCTCACATGCGGCGCGCTGTCTGAGCCTAAGAAGAACTTGGGGCTTTCACTTCGGATCGCTTCCCATAGTTGCTCTCGATCGGTGGGACGCTTGGCGATTGGCATGCAGAAGTTGTGCGGCTTAAGCTTTCCACCGACTACATGATCGAGTGTGATCGCGAGGTGGTGGAGTGTGATCGTTGCAGCCACATTGCTTCCGAGTTTCATCACGGTTTCGACTGCTGCTGCAGTTGTGATGTGTTCGAGTACGATGCGGAGTTTTGGGAATTGTTCAGCAATCGAGATTAAGGTTGTGAGGAAGTGAGCTTCACGATCCATGACGAAGACACCAGGTGTTTCACCATGTAGGCACAGTACCATGTCGTAGTGCTGCATGGCAGCGAAGACTTCGTTGATCTGGGGCGTATTGAAGTCCCCAATTCCATCTTCTGATCCAGTAGTCACACCGACGGGGTAGATCTTACCCGCCACGACGCCGCGCTGGAACGCATCTTTGATGGTTTCAGCTGTCGTCGTGTTGTTGATGTAGATCGTCATGAGTGGTAGAAAGTTGTGATGTCCTGCACGCTTTGCGATTGAGAGAATCTCGTCGCGGTACTGGTCTGCATGCTCTCCCGTAAGAATGTGTTTTTCTCCAGTGAGCTTGTTTCCTGTATTTGGCATGACCACTGCGACTCCACAGTTTGTGGCCGTGTGTGCGACGGTATGTTCGAGTATGAATCCTCGTCTGAGGTGTACATGCATGTCACACGCGCGGGTCATTTCGACTGATTCAGGTATATTTCCTTGTCTCATTTTGCACCACTGTTTTTTGGGTTTTCGACAGAAAGAACAGTTCTTTCCTCCTCTTCACCTCAGAAATATTTTTGTGACGTGAAGACGAGGGGGTGTAACGCGAGCGCTACACCCTCCCTCCCTTATGCGGCTTTGAGGGCCGGCGATCTTTTGTATTTATACGCGGCTCTGATGATTCCTCTTACTCGCCAGGGACGCAGGAATGCTACTGATCCAATGAAGATCGATGTAGCACCTGCATCGAGTAGGCGAATAGCGTCTTTCTTCGAGAGAATTCCTCCGCCGGCATTGATTGGTTTAGGGAATCCTTCGCTAGTAGCTTGTCTGACCCACTCTTCCACGAGTGGTAGAAGCGGAGCTCCTGAGAGTCCGCCACCGCCGTACTTTTTTAGTGGTGAAACATCTGTTCCAAATATTTTTTTCCAGTTGATGCGTTCCGGTAATGCTCCCCAGGAGACCGTGTTTGAGACACAGATAGCGTCGCAGGCAGGATGGTTTGCAATTTGTCGTGCAGTCGAGACGGGTGTCGTGATCGAGAGTTTTACGACGAGTGGTACTCCGAGTACTTGCGAGAATACTCTCAGCACTTCATGCGCTTCTTTTACAAATTCCTCTGTTGAGCGAGGTTTTGTGCCTACGTTTGGGCATGAGAGGTTGATTTGCATACCAAACGGCGCGTTGAATTTTTTTTGCTCGTTTGAGACCATCCGCGCAAACACTTCGGCTTCACGCAATCGATCTTCCACTGTTTCTTTCACCGACATGTATGAAATCATGAACGGTTTTTTGAGTGGTATCCAGTATTTGAAGAGATGGTGTAGTCCGGGTCCGCTTAGTCCTACAGCATTGAGCGCTGCACCTACCCACCATCGTATCACCACGCAGTCAGGAAATCGTTTTTTGGGCGTTTTTCCATCATGCTTCAGTGGCATGTTACCACCAGGGTTCAGTGTGGTTCCGAGACGAGGGTTTAGTGTAGTAGTCTTTGCGACGAACGTTGAACCCGTGAATGCAAGTCCTATAAGCCAGAGGAATTTGTGGTACCACCAGCCGCTCTTGTCGAAGTTGCGAACGCCTGAGGCGTCACATACGGGTCCGAAGTCGATGCCTTTGAGTATCATCTGAGTTTCCTTGGTTGTGAGAATTGAAGGTACTCGCGCGAGTGTAACAAATGATCATGGTGTAGTCAATTTAGCATTGACTTATTCTTTTATTTCTGTTACATTCTTCGCTATTGTTGTGTCGGCACTGTGTCGTCACCTCAACCAAAACTAGCGAGAAGGATACATCATGCAATACACACTCGTCATTCCGGATGGCTTCAAGATGGAGGACTTCGAGAAGTTGGCGGTGGGTAAGCTCACCAGCCGCTACCAGAGCGCCGGCAAGCCGACGACCATCGCGATCGAGAGTAGTGCAGGCGGCATTCTCGTCAAGGAGGAGCTCGTCATCTTCGAGACCATCGCTCTCATGAAGGAGGGAGAGGGGTCCCACAACATCGAGATCCGTGGCTACATCAAGGGCGAGAAGGACATCCTCGACAACGCGGTCAGCCGGCGCATCCGGGGAACGATCGACTTCAAGAAGAAGTTGCTCACTCTGTAGTTGTCGACGCTTTCCAGCAGGAGTCCTCTTTCGAGAGGATTCCTGCCTGGTTTATACTTATTAGTAATCGCCTTTAGGGCGTTTTTTTTGATTAATATACTTGAAAAATTATGCGAACTATGAGAATATCTCTTCTATTGCGACCCGTCACTTGTCGCAAAAGGAGAAAACGATCATGAATGGAGTCTATCACGTTTCGTGTCCGGATGGAGTCGAGCACGACGAACATACCGTGTATCTGCGTCGAGCCTTCGATACTGCTCGTGGAGGCATTCAAGGTGTCGAGGTCGACATCGTCGAGAACTACAAAGGTGAGCGGCGTCCTGGGCGCCTCATCATGCCGAGTGTCACGGAGACTGGTGATACCACGAACTACGAAGGCTTTTTTGCCAAGGGTTTTGGTATCGTCCGTCTGGATAATGAGGATATCGATCCTCGTCTCGATGCTCGACCGATGGAGTGTCACTTCAAACTCGCGACCGGCGATGTCACGGTGGAAACCGTGAAGAAGGTCGGGCGCTGATCCATTGTGATCTGTTACTACGGCGCGGGAGGAGCAATCCTCCCGTCGCTCTTGCTCAATTTATATATTCGCCTTAAGGGCGTTTTATTTTTTAACTAGATACTTGAAATATTTTCAATAATATGCAAGAATCGTGTATGGTGTGAATGTATTTGTACAAGTATACAAAGGAGTGTCTAGGTATGGTGGTCTCTATCGATTTTCAACTCATTCCTTCAAACGGAGGGACGAGCGGGGAATTCCTGGTCAATCTCGCACCCACTCTGTTGTGGACTCAGTCACAACCGAGTCGCAGGGAACTTGAGTTCTCGATTCTCGAGCTCTCTTCTGAGGGTGTACCTCTCGTGTCATCCTGTCCGTGTGTGCAAGTGGTCTTCAGTCAGCTTCGGTACATGATTGCATGGCGGAAGGCGTATTTCTTCGTCTCCCGTGTGCGACTCATCCATCCTGACGAGAGTTCTGCTTCGCCGCATATGGCGCTCTGTCTCGTCGATTCCGAAACTGGTCGGAGTCGGGTATGGCTCGCCACCAACTAACGCAACAGCGGTAAGGATCCTTCCTTACCGCTGTGCGCTTTCCATTTCATCATAATCGCTTTTATTAGCGTTTTTTTATATCATTTTTTTTGGTATACTGCATATCTATGGTACCAGACATTCTACAAAAAATTGTAGCTTCACTTCCTCAGAGCCCGGGAATTTATTTGTTTTATAATATAAAAAAAGAATTGGTCTATGTGGGTAAAGCAACGTCCCTACGAAGTCGCGTGCGAAGTTATTTTCTTGCACGTAAAACTCCTCGTCCGATTGAACAGATGATGCATGAGGTCACTCTGATCAAACATATTCCGACTGACTCAGTTTTGGAGGCCGTTATTTTGGAATCAGTGTATATCAAGAAATTCAAGCCGATCTATAATGTAGAAGGAAAAGATGATAAGAGTTGGAATTACATTATGATCACGAGTGAACCTTATCCGCAGGTGTATACGATGCGTGAACATGAGTATGCCCGACTCATGATGGATGAAATCAAGAAAGATTTTCTCCATATCTCAGGACCATATCCAGGCCTCAATGCTCGAGTCACCATGAAATTACTTCGACGTTTATTTTATATTTCTACCTGTACTCCTCATGCAAAACGTCCGTGTCTCTATCGTCAAATGGGACAGTGTCTTGGTGTGTGTACGCGAGAAATTACAAGTGGTGAATATCGGAGAAAAGTTATTCGACCATTGATTACATTTTTGTCTGGTGGAAAGAAAAAATTAGTGAAGTCACTTGAGACGTTGATGGTTCGTGCTGCACGGGCTGAACATTTTGAGGAAGCTGCACGACTTCGTAATCAGCTTCATGCACTTACTCGTATTCAGGATATCGCGCTTATTAATAAAGATTTTTTTTCTGATTTGTCTGAGACTGATTCCAAGGGTCACGAAAAAATTAGAGTCGAAGGGTATGATATTTCAAATTTGGGAAAAACAGGAAAAGTAGGAAGTATGGTCGTGTTTGATGCAATAAATCCTGTAAAGCATTCATACCGTAAATTCAAAATCAGGACAGTTGAAGGACAGAGTGATGTGGATTGTCTCGAAGAAGTGTTAGTTCGTAGATTCAAGCATGCTGAGTGGGAATTTCCGACAGCTATTATGATTGATGGGGGATATCCGCAGGTGAATCGTGCAAAAGAAGTGTTGACTAGACTCGGAATCTCAATCCCTCTAGTAGGTATTGCAAAAGGCCCTGAACGCAAGCGGAATGATTTTATTTTGGGTAACAGGGAATCTGAGTTTGTGAAGTGGGTTGATGAACATCGAGAGTTGTTGATCCGAGTGAGAGATGAGGCGCATCGCTTTGCGATTACATATCAGCGTACACTCCGTAAAATATAGAGGTGTGTTTACGACCTTTACTTTTATTCGGTAAACACGTAGGCTAAGAATATATTTAATTTGTTATGTTATATGGAACAGTCTCAACAGATGTCGTTTAAATGTCCGAAGTGTTCTCATCAACAATGTGAGGTCGGTGAAGTTCGTGTGGCTGGAAGTTTTTGGACAAAGATTTTTAATGTGGAAGCCAGAAAGTTCAAAACGGCAAGTTGTAAACAGTGTGGGTATACTGAATTTTATACTAAGGAAAAATCTGGAACCATGGAAAATGTGGTTGATTTTTTGACAAACTAATGTTATTAATTTTCTATGTCGCTTGAACGAAAAATGGCAGGATGGAGTGCTGCTGCGAAAGATCAAGAGAGTACTGAAAAATGGTTTGAATCACTATCTTTAGATGAACGTGAAGAGGTGTTTTTTAAGTCCCAGAGTTTTAACATTTTGGTTGAGAAATTTCAGGAAAATTTGAAACACATGCAAGAAAATGCAAAAGAACATGGTATTTTTTTACGTTGGCCAATGGATACTAATAGAGTGAGTTATGGTTTGGGAAATGTGATATTAAAGTCACCAACTCTACTGGATATTTTGCATAAAAATGAAAATATAGCTAAATATGTAGATGATCGTAGTAGTGATGTGGCACGCAGATTATTTGCAATTTTTTCTTATCCAAATCCGATTCCTGCTGAAGCATATAATCTTGACGAAGAATGGCAGGATGGAAAACCAAATATACTTACCGAGGTAGAAGAATAGGAGTAATGGTAAGAAAATCGTGTGTTATAAACAACAAGTCCCTGGCGCAATTGCAACCAGGGACTTTTTGTACGTTGTGAGAAGTGCGTTAGTTGACGCGCGGCGGGCTGATGACAAGCATGTCGGTTTTCGTGAGTTTGATCACGGCTCCGTCCTGATGCGTGTGTCGCTCCACATCGTTTTGCCAGGTTCGCTTGTCGAACTTGTCCGCGAGGTGGAGGGTGAGAGCGCTCACATACATGGGATGCTCGACGATCACGAAATAGATGTCGACGGGCTTCTTCACCTCGGTGTGAGGTAGGAGCATGTCGATTTCTGCCAACGCTTTTGAAGCGTAGATGTTAGCGTTGACCCCGACGTTTTGGTGCACCTCTTTGTAGCTCTCAAACGAGATGTTCCAGAGCGGAGACGCATGTCGCAGTAGATCGTCGTCCTGAGTCACGAGGAAGCCGTTCCATGTGATCATACCAGGATTGAGCCGTCGCATGGCGCGCATGATTGCTTCACAGCGTGGCTCCTCTTGGTAGAAAACCGCAGCGGTTTTCTTGAGACGCCTGGACACCTGCTCGAGAAGCTTCATTTCTTGTTGAGTCAGCTCCTCATTGGCGGGGTTTTTGTTGTGGAAGGCGGTCATGAAATAGAACGTCTTTCCATTGAGGATATATTTCTGAATAGTATCCATGTAGAATTTCCTTTGCTCTCTAGGTTTCCACGCTCGTGCCGCCTTGTTGTGGTGATTCGTGGAATTCTATGGCCTGTTAAGACACAAAATTCCACGAATCACTACCTCTTTTCACTTCTCATTGTCAAAGTACATCAATTATGAGAATTTTTTGCTCAATAGAGCATATTATTCATGCATAACTGAACGGCGTACTATATAGTAAAAATTTAATTTTGTCAATGATAATGTATTTACACATTATTTTTTTGTTTTTTATACACAAAAGTGGATAAGTAGGGTTGTAAGGGGAAGCTATGTGGTGTAAAATGGCTGGTAGTGGTGAATTGTGGGGATTTTCTTCATCTAGAGAGTAATACGCCATGCTTGTCTGTATAACTCTCACAGGCTTTAAGTCTATATATGTTTATAGGTGAATATAGCCACAACTTAGATGAGAAAGGTCGCCTTGCAATACCTAAGAAATTTCGGGCTGATCTTTCACAAGGCGCTGTAGTTACCCGAGGACTCGATAACTGCCTTTTTTTGTACACCAAGGCAGAGTGGGCAAAACTCGCGGAAAAGTTAGCTCAATTACCATTTTCTCAGGCAAATAGCCGTGCATTTGCACGACTTATGCTTGCAGGAGCGATGGATGTTGAAGTAGATACACAGGGACGTATTATTTTGCCTCCGTATCTTCGATCGTTTGCTGGACTCAGCAAATCGGTTGTGATCGCAGGGCTCTATACTCGTCTCGAAATCTGGGATGAATCAAAATGGAAGACTTATACCACTTCAACCGAGTCAGAAAGTACGACGATTGCAGAACAGATGGGTAATCTCGGCGTATGAGACATATTCCGGTCCTTCTACAAGAAGTGCTTGTGGCCCTTGCATTGGCTCCTGGCAAAAATATTATTGATTGCACTGTTGGTGACGCTGGTCATAGCGAGGCAATACTTGCGGGTACTGCTCCGAATGGAAAGCTGCTTGCTATTGATGCTGATGCTGAAGCAATACTTCGAGCAAAGAATTTTCTTCATACATTCGAAGGTCGCGTGACATACGCGAGAGAAAACTTCGAACATTTGAAGAGAATTGTTGATGAAACTACCTTTGGTCCAGTCAACGGAATTCTCATGGATTTTGGGTGGTCGAGTCCGCAGTTTGAAGAGCGGAAGCGCGGATTTAGTTTCCAGAATAAAGAAGAGGTACTCGATATGCGTTATACCGCTCAGGGAGAGGTGACTCGCCCGAGCGCAGCTGAACTTCTCCTTACTCTCAGTGAGAGTGAACTCGAAGAAATATTTCGAGTATATGGGGAAGAACGATTGAGTTTGGAAATTGCACAAGCAATTATTACCAAGCGGGATGAAAAACCAATTGGAACGGTAGGAGAATTGGTCGAGGTGGTTCTTGCAACCTATCGGAGGAAACTGAAAACGGACAAAGAAATTCCGTGGGTAGGGGGATTGCATCCGGCAACCAAAGTATTCCAGGCACTCCGAATTTCGGTAAACGATGAACTTGGAGTGATTGAACGGGTGTTACCTCAAGCAATTGATGTGCTTGCTTCTGGAGGAATGCTTGCAGTTATCACTTTCCATTCGTTGGAAGATAGAATTGTAAAACATTATTTCAAACAACAAGCCGGAAAAAATATCACTATTATTACTAAAAAGCCGATTATCGCAGGAGCAGAGGAACATAAAGAAAATCCTCGTGCACGCTCGGCAAAATTGAGAGTTATTAAGAAATTATGAATGCATACGTCAAGAAAAAATCAACCATGAAGGATCGACGGGTGGTCGTCCGACAGATTGTGCTTGGTAGAACATTTCGTTCTATACTTTCGTTTGCAATGGTTGGATTTGGTGTGTTGTATATCTGGCAGGTAAACACGGTATCTTCGAAAGGATATGTGATTTCTGACTATGAGCAACAAGTGTCTTCACTTGAACGAGAAACCAGGAGTATTGATGTCGAGATTGCAGAACATACTTCGATTATGACGGTGAGAGAACGATTGGTGGATGGACAATTCGAAGCAGTGACTGATGCTGAATATGTCTCACTTACGAGCGATGCTGTAGCGAAGAGATAATATTTTTTATAAAAAAAGCTCCTGTAATGAGGAGCTTTTTGTTTTTAGTTTTGACTTAAGTCCCGCTATTATTCCACGTATTATCTCTAATATGCTATACTATTGTAAATTAGATTTTCATTATGTGGCTTCTTATTTTGCAACGTCTTACTCTCGAATTTTTTATTGATTTTTTGTACGCTCCTTTGTGGTGGTACACCAAAGGTCTCAAGCGTGCGGCTCAATTTAGTGCTCGATTGGTTGCGGCAGGTAATGCACAATTTGCTCCAGGAATTTGGTTGCTTAATATTTTTGTTCCCATGTTTGGGCAATATGATTGGCAAGGTCGTTTGGTAAGTTTTTTTGTTCGTCTCGTCAATGTGATTATACGATCCATCCTGCTTATTATGTGGGTGCTTTTTTCTCTTATTGTGTTGCTACTGTGGATTTTTATTCCTATATTTGTAGTGTACACCTTGGTGTATTCGTTTTAACTCCTCTGTATGCTTTTTAGTAAGTCCACACAATTATCGGTATTAAGTTGTTCTCTTTGTGGAGGGACAGGTAAGGAGAATGGAAAGAAATGTCCTCAGTGCAGAGGTTTGCTTCAGGGAATGTTCGATCATGCTACCTTCGTATATTTTGGAGAGCAATACACAGGGTATTCAATTGCCTTGCGTCGAGCGAGAAAATTTTTGAATGTTTTTAGAATTATTGGTGCCCTGGTGGTGTCATTCGCATCGTTTGGTGGTTTTTTTTATTTTGTACTTCAGGGGAATTGGCAGGATGAATTGTTTAATCCTATTTTTTGGTTCGGACCGACTACTACTAATTCATTTCGAGCGTTGATATGGGTAGGACTTCTTGGTTTGATCTATGTGTGGTATCGAATATTGGTGCAGAGGACTCCTTTGGCACATTTTACGTATCAGGGAACACAACTAACTTCTACTCAATTATCAGACGATATATCGGATATAACATGGGAAAAAGTACATAATTTATCGCATAAAAAACATCTTGATATTTCACCATATCTTTCTCCTGAAGCACGCCATGCACTTGAAAAGAGTTTTGAAATTGCAAGAGAATATGGAGCTGGACAGATTTCACCTATGCATCTTTTGTACACACTACTCTCTGATTCTAGTGTCGGTGAGATTGGTATTAGATTGCATATTCCGATGAAGTCGCTTCAAGCAATGATTGGTAAAACATTTGGAGAAAAGAAAAAACTGATTCATACTATTTCTCCTACTTTTTCATCTGATACTCAGAATATTATTTTTCGGTCGTATCTTTTTACACGCGAAAAACATGATCCTCAGATACGTGTAACGACATTATTTAAACTAGTAGTTGAGCAGAGTGATCAAATTCAGGAAATCTTATATGATCTTGAGGTGGATAAGACCAAACTCGATAATGTAATCGAGTGGGCGCGAATTCGAGAAACCATGACTGAAAATTATCGAGTGTTTGCTCGTGCTAGTGCTGGAGTTTCGAAGCATGGAATGGACAGGGCTATGACTGCTGTTGCAACGCCCGCACTTAATCAGATGAGTCACGATCTCACTATTGCTGCAAAATATGGGGATATTGATATGTGTGTTGCGCGCGACAAAGAGATTGAAGAGATTTTACGTATTATTGAAGGTGGGGGAAAGAATATCATGTTGGTAGGTGATCATGGTGTAGGGAAGGTGACAATTGTCCAGGGAATTGTCGAGCGAATGATCAAGGGGGATGTACCAAAATTATTACAAGACAAACGCATGGTGCAGCTTTCTGCTACGTCACTATTAGCTGGGACAACTGTTGCTGGAGCAGAAGAGCGACTTATTCGTATCATGAATGAGATTACTCGAGCGAGAAATATCATTCTCTTTATTGATAATATCCATGATTTGATTGGAGTGGCTGAGGGAGGAGGGCAAGGACTCGATGTGTCTGAGTCACTAGCCGAATATTTGCGAGCTGATCGATTTGTTATGTTTGCAACGACCTTGCCTGATGCATATGCGCGATTTATTGCGCATTCAGAAATTGGTACGGTGTTTTCAAAAATTGATATCCGTGAAATGGAAATCAATCAAGCAATTCGAGTACTTGAATCAAAGGCAGGGCAGATCGAATACAAAACTCGTGTGTTTTTTTCGTACGATGCTGTTGAAAAAACGGTACAATTGGCACATAAATTTTTTACTGATCGAAATCTTCCTGAGAGTGCTCTCGCACTCATGTCTGAAGCGGGGAGTTATGCGAGGAGCGCGCATGGTGAACATACATTGGTGTCTTCTGATGATGTGGGTGCGGTAGTTGCTGATAAGACGGGAATTCCGGTGACCAGTATTACGGCCAATGAATCAGAGAAATTATTGAAGCTCGAAGAAGAAATGCACACTCAGGTGATTGGTCAATCAGAAGCCGTGACTCTTGTTGCCAATGCTCTTAGAAGAGCTCGTGCCGACATGCGCTCGACTACACGCCCTATCTCTAGTTTTCTATTCCTCGGTCCTACCGGGGTTGGAAAAACTGAACTCGCAAAGACTATTGCACGAGTGTATTTTGGTGGTGAAGCTCGTATGATTCGAATCGACATGAGTGAATATCAGGACAGTAATTCAATTTATCGTCTGATTGGACAAGTAGGGGTGCATGGCTCGGGTATTCTTACACAAGCAGTCAAAGATCATCCCTTTTCACTCGTACTCCTTGATGAATTTGAAAAAGCTGATTCAAATATTTTGAATTTGTTTTTACAAGTTCTTGATGACGGGCGCTTGACTGATAGTATGGGAAGAGTGGTAGACTTCACTAATACGATTATTATTGCCACTTCAAATGCGGGAACTGAGTATGTGTCAAAACGTATGAAAGAGGGTGCAACGAGCGAGGATGTGCGGCAGGAGCTTATTCGTGGAGAATTAAAGAGTTATTACCGACCTGAATTACTCAATCGTTTTGATGGAATTGTACTCTTTAAGCCCCTCACTGATCAGGAGATCAAACAGGTTGCAAAATTAATGCTTACTCAGGTAGAGAAAGATCTGGAGGCTAAAGGAGTTTCATTTCATGTGGAGGATGTAGCGCTCGATGAGCTTGCTCGAGTGGGATTTGATCCTGAATTTGGAGCGCGACCTATGCGGAGAGCAATCCAGGATCGAGTGGAAAATGAGCTTGCTAATTTGGTACTTAAAGGACAATTGCAGAGACGAGATATTATTGTTCTAGGAGAAGGATTGGTGCTCAGGGTGGAAAAACCAGTTAGTTAATGAATTATGGTACTTCATAGTATTTATTTTATCCTCGCTTTTGTGATTTCAGTGGTGATTACTGGAATTGTTGCGGTTGTTATGCGTCGCTTGGGGATTATTGATCAGCCACGAGAGAAAAATTCACGAAAAATTCACACTCGAGCAGTGGCTTTGGGTGGGGGAGTTGCATTATATCTCACGTTTTTTTTGTTGGTCTTTGTTGTTTGGTTTTTTGAGCGGGGAGTGAATACTCTATTCGACAGTCATGCGATTGTTGGTCTTTTTGTAGGCTCAACTATTCTTATGATCGGAGGAATTATTGATGATAAATATACTATTCGTCCACGCTATCAAATCATTGCTCCCATTCTTGCTTGTCTCGTTATTATTATACTTGATGTTGGGCCTCAGGTGATTTCGAATCTATGGGGAGGAGTACTCGATTTGTCCACTATTCAGTGGTCACTTCCGCCCTTTATCCATGTGGTATTGTTTGCTGATATTTTGTTATTTATCTGGCTTTTTGGCATGATGTTTACTACCAAATTTCTTGATGGACTTGATGGTTTGGTTGTAGGAGTGGTTGCGATCGCTGCAATTGTAATGTATCTGGTGTCTATACAGCCACAATGGTATGATCCTACTGTTGCTCTGCTTTCAATTATATTTACTGGAACGTGTCTCGGATTTCTGGTATGGAATTTCAATCCTGCCAAAATATTTTTAGGAGAAGGTGGAAGTCTGATGACTGGTTTTATTCTCGGATGTCTTGCGATTATTTCGAAAAGTAAAATTGCAGTTACGGTAATGGTTATTGGAATCCCCATGATTGATGTGATACGTGTAATGGTTATGCGTATTAGAAAAGGAAAGCCTGTATACATTGGGGATCGTGAACATTTGCATTATCGATTACTCGAATCAGGGCTGAGTCACAGACAGTCGGTATTATTGCTTTATGCAATTTCTTCTTTATTTGGTATGACTGCATTGTTTCTTCAGGCAGAACATCAGATGATTGCGCTTTCATTTCTATTTGTACTCATGCTTTTGATTGGTTTGTGGTTTTCTAAGCGTGAACAAAAAGATCACTCCTAAATAGTATATGAAAGAAAAGAAACCAATAAAGAAAGTGGGGAAGTGGTTTGTTTTTGCTTTTTTTGGGGCTGCTCTATTCTTGTTTGCCTGGAATGGACTCTATTGGCCGAAAGCTACACTTGAGATAGGGGGGACTACTATTCAGGTGCTTGTGGCAAAGTCTATGTACCAGCAATATCGGGGTTTGGGTAAACGTGATACGATTGAGCCATATGATGGTATGATATTTCCATTTTTGCTCTATGGGAGGCAGGTGATTGTGATGCGTGATATGCGGTTTCCACTTGATATTATTTGGTTACGTGATGGGGTGGTCGTGGATTTAGCCCAGGATGTGGCTATCGAGCCCGAGGCTCGTGAAGGGGGGTTTGTTATCTATCGCCCTCGTACAGACGCTAATACGGTTCTTGAGCTTCCGGCAGGGAGAGCTGCCGAGCTTGGAATCACGATTGGGACGGAGATTGGGCAGATTCGCTAGGTCTTGACTTTTTTTCTTATTCCAGGTATATTACTCCAGACCAACAAAACATTTATTAAAATTCTTAGTTACATATCTCGTATGTTTGCAGTTATTCAAACCGGCGGAAAACAGTATCTGGTGAAGGCCGGAGATGTTATCAGAGTTGAAAAAATAGAGCTTGATAATGGCCAAGAGGCAGTTTTTGATAAAGTACTTCTTACTGCTGATGAAAATGGTGAAAATGTAGTATTTGGCAAACCTTTTATCGATGGTGTGAGTATCCGAGCTACCGTAGAGCAGCAAGGACGACATGCTAAAATCCGAGTAGTCAAATACAAACGAAAAGTTCGCTACAAGAGAACGATTGGACACAGACAAGCGTTTACCAAAGTGAAAATTTCAAAAGTGTAATACTGAATATTAAAAACTCCCGCGAAAGTGGGAGTTTTTTTGTTGACAAATGATATTTTGTTGAGTAGGCTGTGGATGCGTTTCAACAAAGGAGGACGCATGTTTGGATGGTTTAAAAAATTCTGGTCTGAAGAGAAAAAAGAAGGAGTCATTCCGTGTCCTCGATGTCGGCAAGATATCGAACCTGGATCTCCTGTCGTTCTGTATCAAGACTCGGGTGAATTTCCTGAGCCTAAACAGCTCTATACAAAGGATGATAAGCCTTACGTCGTCTGCTGTACTCGGACCCAGTGCTGTCCGTCGCAAGGATTTTTGGCAGGTACGTGGGGAGGAGATTATTTCTCTCCTCTCTACTGTGGACGCACGTTCCAGGAGGAGATGGATCGCATTGTCGGCGCAGGTCGTCCTTGATCCAAGTGCAGCATCCAGTGGTCGCTAAGCTTCATGGGCCCGTGACGTTATAGTCACGGGCCTTACAAAATATATAAAAAACATCCCGAATTAGTCGGGATGTTTTAATTTGAAGTTCTATTTTTTAATGCACTTGAGAGTGTAATATCGTCTGCATATTGCAGATCGCTTCCCATGGGGAGTCCACGTGCGAGGCGGGAGACTTTTATTACATGTGTAATTTCTTTGATCTTTTTTTCGAGATACATCATGGTGGTTTCTCCATGTAGATCAGGATTGAGCGCCAAGATAATTTCTTCGATCTGGCTTTTGCGGATGCGAGCAAGGAGCTCAGGTATTTTCAAACCTCTCAATGAATTTTCATCGTGCCCTTTGATAACTCCTCGAAGTACATGATATCCACCGCGATAGGTACCTGTTTTTTCTATTACTTCACGGTCTTGTGGCTCAGCGACTACACATACCGTCTTTGGATCTCGTTGAGGTGAGGCGCATGTGGGGCATGGACTCGTGTCAGAAAATGTCCAGCAGATTTCACAGCTTTTTACTGTTTCAATCAATTCTTTGAGAGCAAGAGTGAGTTCTGCTACATCTTTTTTTCCAGATTTGAGCAAATAAAAAACAAAGCGTTCAGCGGTTCGAGGACCGACGGTTGGGAGACTCCCGAACGCTTTGATGAGGTTTTGTATGCTTTTACTGTAAGCCATAAAGGTTCATAGCCGATAGTTCATAGCCGATAGTTTTTGAGAATTTTTCTATTGGCTTTCTCGCTATTGGCTATGAACTATTTTATTAGCTTAATCCCGGTATTTCAGGAAGTCCTCCCATTTCTTTCATTTTCATCGCCATAATGCGTTGCATTTTTTTCATGCCATCTTTGTGCGCATCTTTGAGTCCTTCGGTGAGTTTTGATTTTTTGTCAGGAGAGAGGAGTGAGTCATCGATCGTGACATTGGTAAGTTCTAGATTGCCGTTCATGGTAAGTGAAATAGAACCGCCTGCGGCTGTGGTAGTCACTGATTCCTGTCCTAGGGTACTTTGTAATTCTTTTGCTTTATCTCGAATATCTTTAAATTGCTTGAGTTTGTTGAACATATTTCAAATTTAAAACTTAAAGTTCAAAACTCAAAACTTGGATTAAAAGATTTGAGTTTTAAGTTAGAGTTTTATTTTTTTATTCAATACTTGAAGTGCCTCCGCCATGTTGAAGATCGAGGTTTTTATAGCTTGCTCGCGCTTCGTCGAAGTATACTTTTACCACACCGGTTGGACCGTTTCTGTGCTTTGCGATGTGGATTTCACCGATATAACGTTCATCCGGTGGAATATCTTCCATGCGGTAGTTTCTATCAGCTGCTTTTCGGTAAATAAACATTACTACGTCAGCATCTTGCTCAATACTACCAGATTCACGGAGGTGTGCAAGTTTTGGAATTGCAGGTTTGGTCTGCTCCACCGCACGAGAAAGCTGGGAGAGTGCGATTACAGGAACGTTCAATTCACGAGCAATACCTTTGAGGTTACGACTAATCACACTAACTTCTTGTACGCGGTTATCACTAAATTTATTACTATGTGATTCCATGAGCTGCAAGTAATCGATGATAATCATTCCAAGCCCGTGTTCTGACTGAAGTTGACGTGCTTTGGTACGAATATGCATGACGTTGTTTCCTGGAGTGTCATCAATAAATATAGGTGCTTCAGCTAGGAGTCCCATGGCATGTCCAATACGAGGAAAATCATCACTATCTGGACGGTCGGAGAGATTACCGGTACGCATTTTCCACAAATCAATTCCAGCCTCGGCACAGAGCAGACGGTCTACTAATTGTTCTTTACTCATTTCGAGAGAGAATATTCCCACCGGTACTTTCATGCGTACTGCAGCATGGCGTGCGATGTCTAGAGCAAATGAAGTTTTTCCGACCGAAGGACGTGCTGCAAGAATTACCAAATCAGATTTCTGAAATCCAGCGAGAAGTTGATCAAGTTGGGTAAATCCACTTGCGACTCCACGTAGTTTTCCTTTTTCTCGATGCAATTCATCAATACGATCAAATGCATCATTCAAGATTCCTCTAATCGGAGTGAATGTTTGGCGCAAATGTTTTTGTGTAATGGCAAACAAGTGTTGTTGTGCTTCATCGAGAAGTCCATCTACGTCTTCTGCATCTTCTTTGTATCCCAATTTTGAAATTTCATGCGCAGAATGGAGTAATTTTCGAAGGGTTGATTTGCGGCGAATGATATTGGCGTACTCAACAATATGAGACGCACTGGGTACACTATTTGAAAGTTCTACCAAATAACTCCGTCCACCGATCTGTTCGAGTTGCCCTTTTTCATGAAGACGGTTCGCGAGGGTGAGTACGTCAATTGGTTCGCTTTTGCTGTAGAGCTCCTGAATGGCTTCAAAAATCATGCCGTGTCCAGTCTTGTAAAAATCTTCAACATCAATCAAATCAGCGATTTTGATTATCGCTTCTTTATCTATCAGAATGGAGCCAAGGAGAGATTTTTCGGCCTCAAGGTTCTGCGGAGGTATCTTTTCAAGGGTTGTAATATCTGCCATAGTGCACGTATCATATCCTAGCCGTAGAAGAGTTACAATGAGCACCCTTGATAATATGTGCAGATACTGTGCATAGGTGGAAAGTTCAGAGAATCTATGCTAGAGTTAGCATAACTCTTTTACTATAATTGTGTTGTTGTATGAGTGTGTCTATGCCGAATTTAACGTGTGTTGAATGTGGGAAGTCAATGAATTTGTCTACAACCCTTGAAGCAGAGAAGTATGTTTGTGCTGTCTGTGGACATGTGTATCCTATCCAGGACGGCATTGTCGTTGCCTGGCCGAAAAGCATGGGTGAGTTGGCGCGAGAAGAGGCTGAATATCATGATGAATTTGATGAAGATGCACAGGATGTACATCAGCTAACAGCATATCGAAATAAATTCTATCATGACAGTATACATGAGTATATTAGAAAACATCCGGCTGGACGTGCGCTTGAAGTAGGTGCCGGAAGTTCGGGTACTGAGGCTGAACAAGTTTTGAAACATCATCGCGTGGTAGAAACAGATATTTCACCTGATACTCTCAAACGTCTCCGTGGTAATCTATCGCAAACTCCTGAAGCATTTGTTGCGGCTGATGGGGAACACATTCCATTTGGTGCTGCAAGTTTTGATATTGTATATATGGTTGCTACGTTTCATCATTTTGAGCATCCGGAAATTGCATTAGCTGAATTTGCACGAGTGTTGAAGTCTGGAGGGCTCTTGGTCATGGGAGTGGAACCAAATACCACTTACTTCAAACCAATAAAACATTTACGCAAACATTTGTGTCGTGCAACACACATGAATCCTGCTGAAGGATCAAAGGCGGATGCGCTGATGGAAGGGTTCACATATGCGAAACTTAAACAATTGCTTGATACTCCACAGTGGAGTGCATATACGATTCGACCGATGTGGCTTTTTGCCGGATTTACCCATTATTTCCTTGAATTTTTGTACCGAGCATTTAAAATGAAAAAGAGAATCTCACTTCCTAAAGGTCTTGAAAAAAGTATTGTGCGGTTGGATGAATTTCTATTTTCCATTCCAGGATTTAAGCATGTAGGGTGGCATTGGATTATTACGGCTCATAGGTCAGAAAAATAGGTATGAAGATTTGTATTATCAATAATATTTATCCGCCCTATCATCGAGGTGGCGCTGAACAGGTGGTCGTTCAAACGGTGAAGAGTCTGCGAGAGCGGGGACATTCTGTTATTGTGATTACTTCGACTCCTCATCAGGATGAAACAGTGGAAGAAAATGGAGTTCGAATTTATCGCATCAATCCGAAAAATTCTTATTTCTATACCGATGCGCATACGCATGGAGTACTTTCACGCATACGATGGCATATTGAAAATATCTGGAATTTATATGTTGCCGCCAGGGTTGATGCAATTATGGTCCAAGAACAACCTGACGTGGTGCATACGCACAATCTGATTGGTCTATCTTTTCTTATTCCCAAGCGAATTCGTGCTCGGAATATTCGCCATGTGCACACCATTCATGATGTACAACTCGTAGAGCCGAGTGCGATGATTTTGAAAACCAGGGAAAAAAGTTTTCGGTATCATGGTCCACACACTGCGTTATATAGTTTTATTACCAAGCAATTACTTGGTTCGCCTGACGTGATTATTTCGCCGTCAAAGTTTTTGTTGGACTTTTATTTAGCCAGAGGTTTTTTTCCTGATTCGCGGAGGTTGGTGATTAGAAATCCATTAACGTTTTCTCACGCTATTGCGGATGAAAAACAGATAACCCCGATACTTACGATGGTGTATGCTGGTCAAATCGAATATCACAAAGGGGTAACCGTACTTATTGATGCATTGCAAAAAATTCGCCCTGATTTTCAGAATAACGTCGTATTACATATTGCAGGGAATGGGTCACAGCTTCAGGAAATAAAAAAACAAGCTGAACACAATTCAAATATTATCATCCATGGGAGAGTCGAGCGGGAAGTATTGGGAGAATTATATCGACAGGCAGATATTACGATCGTGCCATCACTCTGCTATGAGAATTCTCCAACGGTGATATTCGAAAGTTTTTCATTTCATGTGCCGGTTCTTGCAAGTAGAATTGAGGGAATTGCAGAGCTTATTGAAGAGGGGAGAAATGGAATTATGTTTGAAGCAGGGAATGTAAGCGAGCTTGCGCAAAAAATTGAGTGGTGTGCAGCACATCGAGAAAATTTGCAAAATATGCGCGAGCTTATTGCAATACCCAAATCGAATAACGAGGAATATACGACAGCGCTCGAGGCGAGCTATCATTTTTGATATTCAAAAATCCACATTTTATCTTCAATCACATGCCAGGAATTGGCTGTTTTTTTTGCTCCGTCAATAATAGTTTCATAATTTTTCCAGTACCAGGGAACTACAAAATAGACTTTATCTGCCTGTGTTAGTTCGAATACGGTATCAACTGTTTCTCTCTTTTGTCCTTCATACAGCATGTGCTCATATGCTAATTGTAATGGCCCACCTGAGGGGATGGCATAATAAAATTGTGGACCGGCTGAGGTGTCAAAATAATGCGCGAATGGGTGTTCAGTAAGTGCGGTGACAGCGGTGAGGATTGATGAAAGTACGACGTAATTAGTATCTGAGTTTTCCGAATCAATCCATTCGACTACTTTTTGATCATATTCTGTTACATTAAATCCAGGGAAATATACTTTATTGTTGTATTGTGGATACGAGAAATACAGTGAGAGCATGAGTAGTACTCCAATTTTTATAGAACCGATAATGTGTAGGTTCTCAGATTTTATGTTAAGTTTAGATGTTACTAATTGGGTTTTTTCTTTGGTAATTTTGTATATCCCATACATTGCGAGCGGGATTAATACGACGATTGAAGCAGTTAATAGGCGAAGTGGGTAATTTGCTTGTTCATGAAATGAAACATTCGGGAACGTAATAAGCGTGCGGAGCAAGAAAGCACTAAGTACTAGTCCAATACTTCCTGAAACGAGTATTGGTGCCAGTTTTGTATTTTTTAGAAACCAATATCCAAAACCAGAAAAAATAAGTATTACTGGAGTAATTGCGTATTGCCACGCGTAGAGTAATTCAAAGTACCATCGAGCATCTGCTCTGTACCAGAATGGACGTCTGAAGAAATCAAGGAATAATTGTATATGTGAAAATGGATTGGTAAGTTTTGGAATACCATATCCAGCGAGCCATTGCTGGGTTGCAAACATGAATAAAGGGAGTAGGGCAAGCGATCCGATTATTCCTAGGTACATGAATAGATGTATTTTTTTATTTTGAGAGTGAACAATAGTATAGCTCGCTATAATTAATATGAGAATAGGAACACCAAGGAGAGGGTGTGTTGTGAGTGTATACAATGCAAGAAACAATACGATGGTGTAAGGAATAACTGAGTGTATATATCCGACCAAGGCGATAATGGTGAGAGCTACGAGTAATAGGGCTAGATTGTGAGGGGTGGTGAGATTAAATGAGAGAAAAAAAATGAAAGGTATTACCAGAGAAAGGGCGAGAGCAGTTTCTTTTGCTATGCCCCATGCCCTGGGCAAGATATTGTATACCAGTGTTGGTATTGAAAGTGAGGCTAAAACCGGTACGAGAAAGATATCGATATGTTTGATAGTGATACCCGTAATTCTTGAGAGTGTCACTACGAGACTATACTGACCTAGGTAGAATGGTTCTTTTGGATTGATAAATCCATTTTCTAGAATCCACGATTCGGTTGCACGATGAATAAACCCATCAAATCCAAATCCCAGTTTGTATACGATGGCAGCAATACTGTAGAAAATAAAAAAATGTACTACAGTGCCTGCGAGCATGAGTTTGGGCGAAATTTTTTTTGCTAATAGGTAGATGAAGAGGGAAGTCGATATGGTGAATAGTACAAAGAACCACGGGGAGAATGCCATCCAGGGTGATTGCATGAGCTCTCCGTTTCGAGCAAGTATAATTAGCGCAATTTGGATGCACTCCATTAGAGTAAAAAGGTAGAATACAATGCTTACTTTACTTGTGTGTGCTGTTTCTTTTTCTTCGGATGTTATTTTTTTCTTTTTGAGCAATAAGAGAAGTGGTGTAAATACAGCAAGAAGAGAAAATTCAGGAGTTAGTTGATACGGATAATAGGCGATTACTCCAATGAGGGAAACCAGGGAGAGTGTGAGTGCAATACCAGACCAGTATTGTATGTCTTTTTTTTCACTAATTCGCTCGCCAACTGATCTCCCTAGGGTAATAATGTACACCAGGAAAGCGATAGTTGAGATAATTGGCTGGTTATATAGATATGTTTCTCCGACCAGCAAAAAACCAGTGACCAGAAGTAATGGTAGTCGAGTATTGAATTTTTGGCTTAATTTAGCTATCATATGAATAGTAGTGTATCTAATCTTATGGGATTTATCAAACGGTTTAAACAAAATCATGGAGATCTTTTTGTCTATCTTCAGGCTGATGAAGTTTTGGCGCATGATCATTTTTTGGAAAAAGTGCTTCTTCGATGGTTGCCTCTATGGGTTACTCCAAATCGCATTACGATGTTCCGTGTATTTGCCACACCGATTGTATTTTATTTGACCCTTAATGGGTTTTATAAAGCAGGGATCGTTTCGTTTTTGTTGGTGGCGTCGACTGACGCTATGGACGGATCACTTGCGCGTACGCAGAATAGAATAACTAAATTTGGAATGCTTCTTGATCCTTTGGCGGATAAGTTTTTGGTTGGGTCAATGATTCTTATTCTTGTTTTTCGAAACCTTAATCCATGGCTAGGAATTGCTATTTTGGGAATTGAGATTATTTTTATTGTTTCGGCATTGATTGCTCGGATAAAGTTCAAGACGGTACGAATGGCAAATCGCTGGGGGAAAATTAAGATGTTTCTTCAAGTACTCGCAATGTGTTCGATTATGTTCGGACTTGTACTTGATGTACCGTTTCTTTTTGCGTTTGCAACTGGAGTATTGGGGCTTGCGATTGGTTCTGCTATTGTGAGCTTGTTTAAACATGGTCTATGAGTAGAATGAGATATATATTGCTTATTGTTTCGGTACTATTTTTTGGATCGTATTTTTATCTTCATGGGAATGAGGCATTAGCAGATTTGAGAACTGGTGTAAGTCATAATATTATTTCAAATCAGCCAGATGAAATGGCTAATTATTTTTTTATCAAAGAATTAGT
>CAYUTO010000007.1:0-37864 GCA_964447765.1 uncultured Gammaproteobacteria bacterium
GGTAAACCAGATGGAGAAAACCAGGGATATTTTTTTGTGCTTGCGGAAATTGATCACCCTGAAGGAAAAATATTAGGTATAATTGAAGAATTAATAACCGATGGAGAAGCGCTCTACTATAGTGATTACGACGGCGAAACAAAAAATGCTGAAAATCCTGAAGTAAAACACTTTGAATCAGTTATTGAAAAACTCAATCGCCGAGCAAAAATATTACTCGAAGACGAAGAAAGAAAAATCCACATCGCAGTTGGCGTGATTACAGGCAACAAACTCTCATTTGCGTATCGAGGAGACATTCTAGCACTTCTCGCCTATTCCACTCCCGAAGGCCCCTCATTCACTCGTATCATCGATGAGGTAGTATATCCGGAGCATATCTTTTTCTCTTCAGTTATTGAAGGAAATTTTACAACTGATGAAGCAGTATATATTTCCACCCCGCACATCATCAAATATTTCTCATGCGACCGAATTGCCAAAATGATTATTGGGAAACCAGCCAAACAATCCGCTCACCAGGTACAAAAAACACTTGAAGCAATTTCCTCTGAATATTCATTTGGAGGACTCGTACTCACTGGAACAGAAATGATCGAGCCTATACGTATAGAAAAAAACCTCTATCGACCAATTATTGGTTCCGAAGAATCAATGGACAAACTACTCGACACCACACGCTCAACCGAAGAAACCCTATCACCTAAAGTTTTTTCACACCTTGCCAAATCTCTCACTAGCAGCATGAAACGAAACACCGAAGATATCCCTGATCGACCTTCGACCGTAAGAGAAACAAAACAAGGACGCTATAAAAAAAGAAAAAGAGATGAAGGAACATCTGAAGACGGGACGAGTACTATTTTAATCATACTTGGAAAATCACTCGTGTGGATTGCTCGGGCACTTTTTTATGTATTAAAAACGATTGTATTTGCACTCGGAAAATTCATCACCATACTATGGTCGCTCATCAGTAATTACAATGGGAGTAGAAAAATTTTGATTGAACAGTATAAGACATCAATTAGAAGGATGGTAGAGCGAATTACCAGTCTCGGAATGTTTGGAAAAATAATGCTTCTCACCATAATCGTAGGAATTGCAGTCCTCATTGGTAGTATCATGTACATGAAAGCAAAACAAAAAGAAGTTATCGCCGAAGAAAAATATCAAGCAGAAATGGTGCAGGTAGATGAAAAACAAAAAGAAGTAGAGTCCTATCTTCTCTACGGAGAAAATACTAAAGCACTTGAAACTCTGCGTGACGCTGAAAACTTACTCACCTCTCTTACACATGAAACTCCAGAGAAACAGGCATATGCAGATGGGATCAAAGCAGAGCTTGCAAAACTCCTAATCAGGGTCCAAAAAATTACTACCATTACACCGGAAAAAGTAGCAGATATTAAGGATACAGTATCCGAAGCAAAACCTGATTCATTAGTACTAGTCGGTGACCAATTGATTGCTACAGGAATTACTGATTCTTCACTCTATTTTATATCCACACTTACAGGAACAGTAGAAACCAAGAATGCTGAGACTACGCGACAACTAGCACAAGGATACACTGCAAAAGACAGTTCACAAGTAGTATTTATCTCGGGAACGAATACGATTGTTGCATATGATAAAGCCTCAGACAGTATTATCTCAAAAACAATTGGTTACCCAAATCAATCAGTAGTACTGAAGGACATTGCACTTTACAATGGACGTCTCTACGCCCTTGACTCAGGAAACGGCACTCTGTATCGACATAACCCCACACAAATCGGATATGATAATGGTACCACATGGATACAGGCAGCACACACACAAAATGCGCTCAAAAACGGTGTAGCATTTGGAATTGATGGTGACATCTTTGTCGCAACATCAAAAGGAGAAATTATCAAATTTACAGCAGGAGAAGAACAACCATTTGAAATTTCCGGCCTTGATCCCGCGCTTGAATCCCCTACTCTGATCGAAACAAGTAGTGAATTTGGAAATCTATATATACTCGAGCCTTCACGAAAACGCGTAATTATGCTCGACAAAGAAGGTAATTTCAAAAAACAATTTACCTCTGACCTATGGACCAATCCTACCGGATTAACCATTAGTGCAGATGAAAAAGAAGCCTACATATTAGATGGAACAACCGTATATAAATTTAAATTATAAGTTAGTCAAAAGTCACAAAGTCTATCATGCATTATTGTAGTTACTTTCGACTTTTTGACTTTACAGACTCTCGACTATACAAATTTTTACTAAAACAAAAACTCCCTGTATACAGGGAGTTTTTTAGTTGGAGTAAAATTACTTCAAAGTAACTTTTCCACCAGCTTCTTCGATTTTCTTTTTCATTTCTTCAGCTTCAGCTTTTGCAATTTTCTCTTTGATAACTTTTGGAGCGCCATCAACGAGTCCTTTTGCTTCAGCGAGACCAAGACCAGTGATTTCTTTTACCACTTTAATCACTGCAATCTTGTTTCCACCAGCTTCAGTAAGTTCGACATCGAAGTCGGTCTTTTCTTCTGCAGCTGCTGCCCCACCTGCTGCTGGAGCTGCCATCATCATTGCTGGAGCTGATGCTGATACTCCAAATTTTTCCTCGAGAACTTTTACAAGTTCAGCGAGATCAAGTACAGACATTTTTTCAACCTCACTTACGAGAGACTGGAATTTTGCTGGTACTTCTACAACTGTTTTTTCTTCTGACATATATACGTTAATTAATGACTAGTATTAAACTTTTGCATCTTTGATCGCACCAAGTACCGTAACAAGTCCTCGGAGATTTCCAGCGAGTACATTAACGAATCCAGATATTGGAGCGTTAAGTGTTCCCACCAATTGACCAAGAAGTTGTTGTTTGCTTGGAAGTTTTGAAAGTTCAGTCACTTTTGCGCTATCGATAAATGAACCTTCGAGAATACCACCAAAAAGCTTTACAGCTTCATGTGTTTTCGCGAATTGTGCAAGAATCTGAGCTGGAGCAACCTCGTCCTTGATCCCAAATACAACAGAAACAGCGCCTTCAAAAGATTTTGGATTTCCTTCGATTCCTGCATCTTTGAGTGCTTTTGCAACCAATGTCTTTTTTGCAGCAAGATATTCAACACCTTCTTTGCGGCAAAGTCTGCGAAGTTCTTCTGATTCAGAAACTTTCAAACCTTGAAAGTTGGCGAATACAACAGACTTCGACTGCTTCATAGTATCAACCAATGTTTGCATTGCTACTTCTTTTTGTGCTCTAGTTTTTGGCATAAACAAATAAAAAATGTGGTTTTGTGAACCACAGACTACACGGTAATTCGACCTTTGTCCCGACTAATTCGGAACTGGTTTACCTCGGTAGCGTATTTAATCTCGATATTTCTCGAGAAGCTACTGTCTATGGTGAGAAGAGAATACCATAGGTAATGCATATTGTCAAATATGCACGCTAAGGGTCTAAAAACAAAACAAGCCACCCGTCATCAACCTTATACCATTTACAAGGCTAATGACGTTGGGATGGCTTGCTATGTATCCATCTCAACGTGTCCAAATACTAGGCCGCCTTCTCACCAGCCGGCGACACCTGGTAACAGAGATCCACGAACTCCTTGGTGACCGAATAGGTCTCAGAGCCGTGATCGTACAAGTACTCGTCCTTCAAAGCAGCAACAAAGTCGAGAACATCCACCAGAGTCCACTGCTCATGACTGACAGTACTCGCGAACACAGTGAAGTCCAAAAGGGTGAAAGCATTCCACCCTCCACCGCGCCTCCGGAAGAAGTCTGCCAATACCCAGGCATACAACCAGAGAAAAGGCTCTTGTTTGGTCACCGGGAAGCGCCGCCACTCCCACATGATAGTATCCGATTCAGTGTTGATGTTTGACGGCATCAGATAGTAATTGTTAGGAACAATAGTCTTTAACACGACACATTCCTGTTGAGAATCTCGCATTCCCTGCGATCGGGTGACAGAAAAAATTTCTCTATCAATAAAAAAATATATCATTATTTGAGCAGATTGTCAATAATAACAAACAAACCATAGTAATGGTTTGTTTGTGTCGTACCTACCTCAGATAGTGTCACTATGCCTAATTAATATTATTTTTCTTTTTGAGTTTTAAAAAAGGAGCTTCAACGAGATAATACGTAATAACCGAGACAATCAAGGTAATCCCTATATTTAGGACCACTTTTAAAAAATTGGAAACTGCGAGTATTTCCACATATCCAAATATAATTGCGTGCCAAATATAGATACTAAAGCTAATTTGAGCAATAAACAAAATCGGACGAGAATTAGCGATGCGTGCAAATAGAGTACCTTCATTAGCCAAAAAACAAAGCATAGAAAAGGTGACCAGCATGCCTAATAGTGGTGCTGCAAAAATATACGATACCGTAGGTAAAAAATCTAAATCATACAAACGCACAAATAACACCAGCGCAAGCAATGAAAGTAGTTGAACATACGCTTTCCCTAAATAAGCAAACCATCTACCCCGATGAATGTAGAGATATGCTCCAAGCATTCCGAATGCAAAAAAATCAAAATTTGCAGGAGTAAAACGCATAAACTGCATCGAAGGATCCCCCACCACAAAAACAAGGATGCTGCGATATAAAATACCAAGTAGCGCGACAAGAAAAAACCAATACACTTTTTGTAATTTATAAAAGATATAGTAAAAAATCGGGAGAAGAACATAGAAATGAATTTCAACAACCAGTGACCAATACACCGGATTAATCGTAAGTTTTGGCGCCCCATCAGGACGGATGTCGCGGATGAATAATATATTATTGACAATAGTACGGACTCCCCCGTCACCAAATAAAATATCATGCCGAAGTACCAACACAATAAAAAATAAAGAAAAATAATAGAGTGGTAAAATTCGTAAACTTCTTTTCTTTACATACTCCCACAATCTTTTTTTATCTAATGGTTCATTATTCTTATACATCTGGTAAAAAAGCAAAAAACCACTCAAAACAAAAAATATAGACACTCCCACTGTCCCCCCAAAAGTAATCAATCTCTGAAAATTGATAATACTGTCTGGAGAATAGGAAAAAAGATACCCCACATGAAACAAAAAAACAGCAATCATTGCAGCTGCTCGAACTGAATCAAATGTCTTTATTCTATCCTTTTGCACGGGTACAGTAGCTTCCATAGGTGCCTCAATTCTAGCATAGGTATCATTCTTTGCAAATAAAAGCACCGCTCTTTGTCGGAGCAGTGCTTCTGTAGCGCTACGGAGAATCGGACTCCGGTTCCCAGGATGAAAACCTGGTGTCCTAACCACTAGACGATAGCGCCATATGAACACATGTGTTAGTAGCGAAAAGTATAGTAAAAAAAATAAAGATTGTCAATATATATGACTATAAAAAGTGAATCGGACGTAGGCTTCAAGAGCGCTGCGTCCGATATGACGACCCCCTCGACAGGTCTAATCATCGTAGGAGTTGTCGAGCTTCAGCACCTCCACTCCTGCCTTGCCCCCTATATGATAGAGGCAGTACAAAAGGATCGGCGTAGCGATCACGACCGTCGTCCACAAGAAGAACGCGAGGACGAAGGAAAGTGGAAAGACAAGAACCATGAACAGCGCGGCGCCCCCGATCGTGAACGAGAACATAGCGCCTTTTACATACTTTCGTATCCGCATGAGAATCTCCTTATTTCTTCTCACCCTTGTCTTGATCTTCTCGATGGTCAAAAGCGTTCTTGAGCGCATGAAGCAGCTCTTGAAGCTCAGCATCCACAATACCTTCCGTGTTCAGTTCAGCAAACAGTAGAACCGTCGCGGCTTCCTTCCGGAATTGACACGCCACTCGTTCGCCACTATATCGAGTCAGAACATCGAGGAACCCCCGCACGAAGTCAAGGACTTCGTCAGACTGGGTCCCGTATTGCCGAGCGAGACTTCGTACGGCTGGCAAAAACCTACAAAGCATCTCCTGATCTTCTCCTGTAAGTTCGATATCTTCTCCAAAATCTCTATCATCGTTAGACATCAGAATACCCTCCCGATTAAATCCAAGTTCGAGCGATGAGCGAGTAAAGTATTAGCAAATAAAAATGAAAAAGTCAAGCCTCTACATAACATTGATTTAACTCATTTTTTCTGTTAGGATGTAGTTCATATGAAAATCCTCGGAATTGAATCCTCATGTGACGACACCTCAGTCGCGCTGATCGAAATGGACGAAAAAAATATAACCGTGCTTGCAGAAAAAACTGCAAGCCAGATTGATATACACGCAAAATTTGGCGGGGTAATTCCTGAGGTTGCAGGAAGGCTGCATGCAGAATATATTACTCCAGTGATTGAAGAAGTATTAAAAAATCAAGAAAGACCTGACGCTATTGCAGTAACTTTCGGTCCTGGACTTATCACCGGACTCCTTGTTGGAGTGGAAGCTGCAAAAACATTATCATATGTCTGGAATGTTCCCCTGATCCCCGTGAATCATATTGAAGGACATTTCTATTCTCCCGAAATTTCAAAAACAGAAAATAAACGAACGGCTATAGAATATCCTGCATTAGCTCTAATCGTTAGTGGCGGACACACCGAACTCGCACTCTCAAAAAAAGAAGGAGAGTACGAAAAAGTTGGAGGTACTCGTGATGATGCTGTTGGAGAATGTTTTGATAAAGTCGCAAAATTGCTTGGTATTCCCTACCCTGGCGGACCAACAATTTCCAAACTCGGAGAATCTGGTAACGGTACCAAAATCAAATTTCCTCGACCCATGCAAGCATCAGACGATCTCGATATGAGTTTTTCTGGACTAAAAACTGCAGTACTACACTGGCTCAAAGACCATCCGATTACTATCGAGAAAAAAACATTTGAAAGTGAAGAAGGAATATTCACGATAGAAGACGTATGCGCAAGTGTAGAAACTGCAATTACCGATGTACTCATATCAAAAACAACCACCGCAATCAAAAAATACAATCCAAAAACACTCATTCTCGCAGGTGGAGTTTCTGCAAATAAAAAACTTCGAGGCGAACTCGAAAGACTTACCAAAAAATTAGATATTTCATTTCGCCTTCCAGAACTTTCTTACACTACCGACAATGCAGCCATGATCGCAGTTGCAGGATATCACCGATACCAAGCAAAAAAAACAATTAGTTGGAAAGATATTGCTGCAGACCCACAATCAACATTATATACATACTAAACAATACATCCTATGGAACCAAAAATTCCACTTATCAATGGCAAATCAATCACGTTGGAAATGTGCAAAAAATATCTCGGAAAAACAGTTGCTCTAACGATTGATCAACCCTACGGCACGACCTACAAAGGAACACTGTATAAAGAAAACTATGGGTATGTTCCGAATACTTTAGCACCAGATGGCTCAGGAATAGATGGATATTACTTGGGAGAAAAAGCACCTCTCACCGAAGCTACCGGAAACTGCATTGCCATCATCCATCGCCTCGAAGATGATGATGATAAACTCGTCTTGGTACCTGAAGGTACCACACTAACGAACGAACAAATTGAAGCAGCGGTTGATTACAGAGAAAAATTATTCAAGCACACTATTGTAAGACAATAAAGAAGCTTATTCTCTGATTTGCACAGCATCTACTCCAAACACTTCTCTGACTTTCAAAAGCATTTCAGCACTCGGTTCTACCAAGAACTGAGTTTTGATATTTCCACCTTCGAGATGAATAAAAACTTCGTGAGTTCCTGGGTATGCTCCCAAGACTTCTTTGAGTTTATCTGCATTATTTTTGATAAATTCTTTTTCAGTCGTAATTAAAATATGCGGAGGTCGCTTTACTGGCTCATGACTCGCACTCTGCCCCGAAGCAAGCGAAAGAAATCTCATAACCTCTCGTGAATTTTCGCGAGTAAGCGCATACGCTTTTTCCACAAATATCTTATTATCCCCATCTTCTTTAGGAGTTTTACCAACCACGCAGAGAATTTTTCCATCAACCCATAAATCCTTGGTAGTCTCATACGTTTTTGGAAAAACCAGAAGTTCCATGAGACCCGTCGTATCCTCAAGCGTTGCAAACATCATGATTGATCCTTTTTTGGTAATTTTCTTCTTGAGAGCACCGACCACTCCCCCAACCACAACCCAAGTATCCCGCGTATATCCATCGATTTCCGCAAGAGTAACCAGCTTTCCTTTCATTTGAGATTCATAATATGCAAATGGGTGTGAAGAAAGATAAATACCCAATAAATCTTTTTCCCATTTTAATTTTTGATCTAGTGTAGCCTCTGGCGCTGATTTCAAAACTACTTTTGCATCAAGAGCAATATCAGTGCCAGAAAAAAGAGAATTCTGATTCGTTGTTTTTCGCTCCCGATGCTGTCGTAAATATCCCAAGATATTTTCACTATTAGAAAATAATAATCCACGATCATATCCAAATCCATCAAGTGCTCCCGCAGTCCCCAAGCTCTCAAGTGATTTTTTATTTAAATCCTTATCATCAATCCGCTCCAAAAAATTTTCTAGATCGGCATATTGTCCATTCTCTTTCCGCTCTTGATAAATTACCTCACAAATATGCTCTCCCACATTTTTGATCGCAGTCAGACCAAAGCGTATACGCCCCTTTTCACCAGGCTTTGATACCATAGCAAATGATCTGAAACTTTCATTTACATCAGGCGGCAATACTTCAATTCCAATACGTCGACATTCTCCGACAATTTGAGAAATCTTATCATTATCCCCTGATTCAGCCTGAAGAACCGCGGTCATGTACTGCACCGGATAATGCGCTTTCATATATGCTGTTTGGTAAGCCACAATTCCGTAGCTCGCCGCATGGGCTTTATTAAATCCATACGCAGCAAAAGGTTCAATCGCTCTCCACAATTCATCAATTTTTTCCTGTTTCAATTTTCCATGCTCCTTACATCCTTTATAAAACTTCACTTTTTGCTGAGCCATTTCCTCAGGAATTTTCTTACCCATGGCTTTACGGAATTTATCAGCTTCCATCCAATCATAACCTGCGAGTTCAATCGCGGTAAGCATGACATCATCCTGGTACACGAGAAGGCCGTACGAAGCCCCCAGAATCTTCTCAAGCCGTGGATCTGGATAGGTGACGAGTGCAGGGTTATACTTACGGCGAATATACTCAGGAATCGATTCCATAGGCCCTGGACGATACAAAGCCACCATTGCCATAATGTCTTCAATACGGTTGGGTTTCAATTCCTTGACCCATCGGGTCATCCCTGATCCACCAAGCTGGAATGTTCCCATCGTTTCTCCGCGAGCAAGCATTTCAAACGTCTTCGTATCATCAAGCGGAAGATTATAAATATCAATTTTTTCACCAGTGGTTTTTTCTACAATCACGACGGCATTTCCAAGTATTGCCAAATTTCGAATTCCCAAAAAATCATTCTTAAGTACTCCCGCAGTCTCAACAGCCTTCATTTCATACTGAGTAGTAATTTTGTCTCCACCAGTTTCACGCTGTATCGGAGTGTAATCAGTCAACGGTGTAGGTGAAATTACTACTCCCGCGGCATGAATCGACGTATGTCTCGCACATCCTTCTACTTTTTGGGCAAGATCAAGCAAGCGCTTTACCTGAGGATTAGCATCATAAATCTTTTTTAAATCAGGCTCCTCTTTGAGGGCACGCTCAATAGTCATGGGAAAACCTTGTGCACCCTGCGGAATAAGTTTTGAAACCTGATCACAAAAACTATACGAATACCCTAGTGCACGTCCTACATCACGCACACTCGCACGCGCAGCCATCGTTCCAAAGGTAATAATCTGAGCCACGCGATCAGCTCCATATTTTTTGGTCACATATTCAATCATCTCTTCACGACGATCATCGGCAAAGTCAGTATCAATATCAGGAGCACTCGGACGAAATGGATTGAGAAAACGCTCAAACGGAAGTTTGAAACGCATAGGGTCAACCGTTGTAATACCGAGCACATATGAAACGAGTGATCCTGCTGCCGATCCTCGAGTAGATTCCACAATACCTACTTTTTTTGCATACCCTACATAATCAGCTACGCACAAAAAGTATGGTGAATATCCTTTCGTCTTAATAACATCAAGTTCATATTCAATTCGTTTGGTAATTTCTTCAGTTACTGGATTATAAAAATTTCCTACACATCGATAGGCTTCATCACGAAGATGTTCATCATAGGTCTTACCCTGAGGAACTTCAATGGGCGCAAAATGCCACACATTAAGAGGAATCTGAAGATCGATACGTTCAGCAATCTTCACCGTATTCTCAATCGCCTCAGGCACATGACGAAACCGAGAAGTAATATCAGCGCTCGAATTGAATGAACGATCTACTTGTCGATAATCTTCGCGATTCGTATAATCCACTTTCCACCCTTCAGCAATACAACGCAAAATATCCTGCGCTTCAGCATCTTCAGTATGTAGATAATGCACGTCTCTCGTAACCACCAAACCTACGCCCGTTTCTTTTGAAAGTTGAATCAAATTAGTGTTCACCTGAACCTGACCCTCAATACCAGGATGATCTTGGAGTTCAAGAAAAAAATTATTCTTTCCAAAAATAGTACTATATTCTTCAATCACTTTTTGAGCGCGAGAAATATCACCTTTCTTTATGAGCTGAGGAATCTCACCTTCAATTGGTCCTGAAAGTGCAATAATCCCCTGTGCACGTTTTCGCAACAACTCTTTATCAATTCGTGGTTTTCCCTTAAAAAAACCGTCCAAATGTCCTTCTGAGGACAATTTCATGAGATTCTGATATCCTTCAAAATTTTCTGCGAGCAGAATAAGTCGGTAGAGTTGTTTATCAAGTTCAGGATCCTTATCCAACATTCCACGTGGAGCAATATATGCTTCGAATCCGACAATCGGTTTAATTTCATTATCAAGACATGCTTGATAAAATTCAATCGCCCCATACATACTTCCGTAATCCGTAAGAGCAAGAGCTTTGAAACCCATTTTTTTTGCAGCCTTAACCAAAGCTTTTACCTTGGTCAAGCCGTTTAAAAGTGAGTAATGTGAGTGTACGTGTAAGTGTACAAAATCAGACATAGTACCAGCTATAATACAAGGTAAAAAGAGGTATGTCTAGATGAAACAAATAAATAAGCTATACCGCGTCCCCCTTGCCAAATAGCCAAATAGGTCTATACTGAATATAGAAGCAGCTTTATTCTTAAATTTATGCATATGGGTATCATACTTTGGATCATTTTTGGGGCGCTTGCAGGCTGGATTGCATCAATGATTATGAAAACAGACGCGCAACAAGGCGCACTCGGAAATATTGTAATCGGGATCGTTGGGGCGCTCATTGGAGGATTCGTCATGTCCCTTATCGGAAGCACTGGTGTTACTGGATTCAACCTCTACAGTCTACTCGTTGCTGTTCTCGGAGCTATTATCCTCATCTGGATCATTCGAGCAATCAGAAAATAAAAAATAAATCGATTAAAAAATCCCGACTTAGTCGGGATTTTTTTGTTACAAAGTAACATTATGTATATACGTATCCAAAATTTTTCAAATCTACTTTCCCCCGCTCTACTACCACACCTTCTTTGTTCAATATCTCAATTTTCTTTTTCGGTCCAAAGGCATATCCTCCGATAAGGCCGAGAGAAGTTACTACCCGATGACACGGTACCATCGGTGCATGAGGATTTCGATTGAGTGCATTTCCAACCGCACGTGAAGCATTCGGTTTACCTAAAAATTTCGCTATCTGCCCGTACGTAGTTACCTTACCCTTCGGTATTCGCTTAAGAGCTTCGTAAACCTTCAGTTCAAACGAAGTTATATTTCGCATAATACCTATTGCGAAGATTTGAATACCTCCAGATAATTTGCCCACAATTCTTGATTTCCAAATACATGCCCATATTGCGTTGCAAAATCTGATACAAGGGGCGGTAGATAAATAAGACCAATAATAATAGGGATAAGAATCAAAAAGAGTTTGAAATAACTACCAAACACAATCCAACTCAACCGTCTCTGAATTTTACGATTCTGTTGATAGATAACCTGAGACCATTTGATATTTTTCTCAATCAAAGTCTTCAAATTCTCATCATCACTTGGTTGTGGTTTTTCAGGACTAATAATAGGAGTAAAAGACTCTTTTTTCTCCTTATCACCTTCATGAGGAGAAGATTCAGTGTGCAGTGTATGTGATTTCATAGGGTAATTGATAATACAGACATAATACCGCGAATACAGATAAACAGCAAGATTATACCCTTACTTACCATTCTCAAGCTCGCGAACCTCTTTTTGAAATTTCTTCACATCTTCAAACGCGCGATAAATCGACGCAAATCTAATATAAGCAACTTTATCGAAACGTTTGAGGTGCGCCATAACAATTTCTCCAATCTCCTCACTTGAAATTTCGCGTCGATTTTTTTTCTGAATTTTTCGCTCAATTGAATGAGTCATTTTATCAAAATTCTCCTGAGTATACGGACGCTTGGTAAGCGAATGAATAATTCCAGTTTCAAGTTTTTTTCTAGAATAAGCCTCACGTCTTCCATCATTTTTAATAACCACAATATCAAGAAGTTCCATTTCTTCCATGGTAGAAAAACGGTATTGGCATTCAGCGCATTCACGTCTACGCCGAATAGCGTACCCATCATGAGTGAGCCTCGAATCAACCACCTTACTTTCTTTGGAATGGCAAATTGGACAATGCATATAATAAAACAGTATAGCACTCCCCCATTTCTAAATCAAAAACCCCCTCACAGAGGGGGTTAATTTTTTCATATTCGTAAATTCGTACACCTACATACCCATTTTCTTCCGCAAGAATGTTGGAATTTCAAGATCTTCATCGTCCGTTGCTTCTGCAGGTTTTCGTACTTGTGCAGATCCTTGACTAGGTGGACGCTGAGAAGATACATCTACTGCAACGGATTTCTTCGTAAACGAACCTCGAGGCTCAGGAACAGCACTTTCTTCTTCTTCAACCACCGATGTTTCTTGATTCTTTTTAGTGAACAATCCTGATTTAATACCAAATGGTCTTGCAGTGAACACATCCAATCCTGGATCATTACTTGAATCAAGAGTTACTTTATTGTCGCGCTCACGAGCCAAGATTTCTCTCTCATCAAAACCAGTAGCAACCACCGTTACCCGAATATCCTCACCCATACGCTCATCTACTACTGCTCCAAAAATCACCTTCACATCTTCAGAAGCAGAGCTGGTAACAACTTTTGCTGCATCAGCAACCTCCTGCATACCAAGACCCGCACCACCAGTAATCGTAAAGAGTATTCCACGAGCTCCATCAATAGAGATTTCAAGCAATGGACTGGATATTGCTGCTTTTGCAGCATCAATAGCACGATTCTCTCCACTTCCAATTCCAATACCCATAAGAGCAGAACCGGTATTACTCATAATAGTTTTGACGTCAGCAAAGTCCACATTGATGAGTCCTGGAATAGTGACTAATTCAGAAATTCCTTGTACACCTTGCCTGAGTACATCGTCAACGATTTTAAACGCATCGAGCAACGAAGTTTTTTTATCAATAATTTGTAAAATTCGATCATTAGGAATAGTGATAATGGTATCAACATGACCCACCAATTGTGCGTAAGCTTCTTCTGCAATTATTTTCCGCTGAGGTCCTTCAAATGAAAAAGGTTTGGTAACTACGGCAACCGTCAAAATTCCCATGTCCTGAGCAATTGAAGCAACTACAGGAGCCGCTCCTGATCCTGTTCCTCCACCAAGACCACAGGTGATAAAAATCATATCAGTATCCTTCAATGCTTCTCGAATCTCGTTTTGAGATTCTTCAGCACTACGTTTACCGAGTTCAGGATTCATACCTGCACCAAGTCCACGAGTTACGGTTCTACCAATATGTATTTTTCGTGCAGCAGGATTATGATGAAGTGCCTGTACGTCAGTATTCAAAGCGAGAAATTCTACACCCCGAATATTGCTCTCTACCATACGAGCAACTGCTGATCCGCCGGACCCACCGACTCCAACCACTTTAATTTTTGCAAATGTTTCAATATCTGGTTTTACCTGGGGCATATCGTTGTGACTTATTGAGTACAATTTGTATTCAGTCTTATCTTATTTGAACAAGTATACTACGCAAGCAATACCAGTGTAAAGGTTTTAATAGACCATGTCAACATAAAAAACTGAGTAGTAAGTAGTAAGTAGTAAAAAAATTCCCCCACTGGAAAAGTGAGGGAAGGCTTATTACGCATGACTTACTGTTTATTACACCTCACTAATCAAGGCACAAAATTTTTAAAAATCGACCGTATTTTTTCAAATGTCTTGCCAGCGATATCAGCAGATGAAGCGCGCTTGCCAGGGGACTGTGCAAAGGCACTCCCCCACTTTACAAGTCCTACAGCAGGTACAAAGGCAATATCATTTACTTTATCAGTGATACTCTCAATTGAGAGCGGGTATCCAATTTGACTAGGCAATGCAAGCACTTCTTTGGCGCAATCAATAAGACCTTGAATTTTTGAACCCCCTCCAACAAATAAAGCACCTGCAGGAAGCATACGACTTCGCCCAATAGCCGAGAGCTCATCGTCAACTTTTTCCAAAATTTCAGTGACTCTTGCTTCAATAATCTGCGCAATATAATAGCGAGATACAATTTCTGAACTTGTTGAACCCGAATCAAATAAGTCTATGGTATCTTTTTTATTCAATTTTTTACTCACACATTCCCCGTATTCACATTTCACTTTTTCAGCAATATCAATCGACGTACGAAGTCCAAGTGCCAAATCATTAGTAATATGAGACGACCCAATAGGAATCACTGAACTATGTATCACATCGCCATCTTCGTACACCACAATACTCGTAGTAGGTCCTCCAATATTAATAATCACGCAGCCTAACTCCTTTTGTCTAGGAGTAGCGACCACTTCACCTGCCGCAAAAATTGAAAGTACAAAATCATCGATATCCACTCCTGCTCGATATACAACTTTACTCAAATTTTTGATATGAGAAGAAACACTATGAATAATTTTAGTATCCACCTCGAGACGCATACCAGTCATACCCACGGGATCCTTGATCCCCGACTGAGTATCAACCGAATAACTTCGAGGTAATACATGTAAAATTTCATAGTTCAAAGGAGTAGCAATATTTTTTGCTGCTTCAACCGCACGTTCAATGTCTTCTTCAGTAATTTCACTATTTGCCCGAGACACCGCAATAATTCCCTTACTTTCTTGAGCAATAATCTGCGTCCCAGATACACCCACCCACACATGTTCAATCGGAAGTCCTACAATCTTCTCAGCATGTTCAAGAGCACTAGAAACCGAAGAAACAGCATCTTCAATGCTGCCAATCTGACCTTTCTGGATGCCCTCTGACGGAACTTCTGCAGCACCAATAAGCTGAAGTTCAGGAACTGACTCCCGAGAGGTAGTCAACTGTCCTACCGCCACTCGGACAGCAGTTGACCCAACATCAAGTCCTACAATAATTTCTGTGTGTATCTTGCGTCGTGCCATAAGTATAATAAGCTACAATAGTATATCATTTTTAGAATATAAGCTCAATAATATAAGGAATAAAAACAATACAACCAACAATCAACGATCCAATGGAGGCCAAAAGTACTGCGCCAGCCATAATGTCTTTTACCAATTCAACCTGTGGAGAAAGTCTTGGTTTCAAAAGATCCAAAAACATCTCAATCGTCGTATTAAGAAGTTCAAGTACCAAAACAAATGCAATCATCATGGCTAAAATAATTTTTTCATAGGCTTTCATCTGAAGTAAAAAAGAAAGAACCACCACAAGTGTACCTACAAAAAACTGAATACGAAAATTTCGTTCGTGAGCATAAGTGTAGCTAATCCCCCGTATTGCATAACGGACACTTTTTCCAATAATCATATAATTTAAACTAATTGACTAAGCAATTTCTCTTGTAAACCAAACATCTTTTCAGCGTCGTCCTTCGTCATATGGTCATAACCAATACTATGCAACACCCCATGAATGAGCATTCGGACAAATTCTTCTTGTGGATTAATACCCAATTCACGTGCCTGTCTTCTAATCTGTGGCACTGAAATAAAAATATCCCCCAGCTCAGGCAACGAATTTTCAAAAAAATCTTCTCCTTCAGAAAGCGGAAAAGTAAGGACATCAGTTGTAGCATCTTTACCACGATAACGAAAATTAAGTGAACGCATACGTGCATCACCAATACAATGTACACTTAATGACCCTCGTACTTTCAATTTACGTAAAATATAATATGCAAATTCCTCAATTTCCCGGTCACTAAATAAAGGCGATTTGATTGTCGAAAAAATTACACATTCTATAGCCTTAACTCTCAAAGTCATATATACAACAATTAAGGCGTAGTTGACACACTTGTTGTCACAGAGACATCTAGTGGCGCAGCCAAAGGTATTTGATCAGGAATAGTACGAGAAGTTGCAGTTGGTCTGAAACTTTGATACATCATCTCGACCGTTGCACGATAAGGGATCGGTGCTGTAGGCTGGAGTTGTTGATAGATAATCGTAAAGACATACGAAGGAGTGTCAAAGTACACTACGAGACTATCGCTTCGCTTCCATCCCTCAACACCAAACCGATTAGTAAAAGTTGAAAGTAAATTAAACTGCTCTCCTGGGGCGTTTATTTGAAACCACTGAGGGAAACTCGTATTTGCAGTTTTTTGAAATACACGCACTTCAACATACTCACCACTAATGGCACTAAACAACATGTGTTTTTCTTCTGCGTCAACTCCACCCTGACTCCATTGGAGCGGATAGTACAGGCGATATTGAGAATAATCATTGATATACTCGCGCACCAATCCTGAATCAACCAATTTCATAGGAGCTCCCCCTCGTGGGCTATACAAGTTGGACAGCTCTTGTCCATCAAAAAACCCATCCTGATCACTATCCCATGCCCCACTATCGAGCCCATACAATACTTCTTCAATATCTGTCAATTGATCAAGATCAGTATCCGCAGCAGTACCCAAATTGACTGGAGGAAATTCAAGAAAATTAGAACTAAGTGAAGGTGTTGTACTCGGAGCCTGTTCGACAGTCGTACTTGATGTAGGAATAACAAGAGAAATAGAAGAAGAAGTTGTTGTTAAAACACTATTAGAGTTATTATTTTGAGGAACCACTACTGCATTTCGTGTGGAGCGATACTGATAAAAATAATAAGTTGACGCTCCAACTATTACCAATATACCAAGCCCAATAACAGACCACAGCATTCGAGACTTTTTTTCAAGCTGGTTTCCCGGTTGAGACACAAGATTATTAGGTCGAGCAGCAACTTTCGAATTTACAGCTATCACACCTTTTTCTAAGACTGGATCATAAATTACAGGGTTATTTCCCCCATAAAAAATATCAGGGATTCTTTGTATCATTAAATCACCAGAATTTAAATGTGGTTGTGATGACGTAGTCTTTGAGCCGAATAAACCCATAAAAAAAAGTTTACGGCGAGGTAGTAGTGACAGTAGCAGTAGCTGAAGTAGAACTTGAAGTTTCAAATAATTTTCCAGGACCAGTTGGGTTATACCCATTGGAAACCTCAACCCCATCAGAATAGCCATCGATATCAGTATCAAAAATTTGTGGATTAGTCTGCCATACCATCACCTCATCACCATCAGACAAACCATCTCCATCAGTATCCCAGTTTAAGGTATTTGTCCCAAATTCTACCTCATCAACATCAACAATTCCATCACTATCAGTATCCACCGGCTCACCAAAAAGAATACTATCTTCTGGGTTTGTAGAAGTAGGATTAACAGTGTTTGAATCTGGAATAGTGTCTATTGAATCAGGTAGGATATCACCTGAAGAGGTATCAGTAGGAATAAAATTATTTTCAGTCGTATTTTTTTTGATAAATGACGTATAAATCCACAAACTTCCAAAACCAATCACAATAAGTATTACGAGAGTAATGATAATCATGAGAATTTTTCTACCACTAAATGGAGCCTCTTGCGGCGCTCCCATCTGATTCTCCATAACCCCGCGTTCCTCTGCCAAAAATGGTGCTGAAGGTGTATGCATGGTATAGGGCTGTACTGATTCTGGAGACTGTCGAGGAACAATAGGATCAACAGAAGGTCGGGATGATGGCAAAGAAGTACCTAATGTACCAGCATCGCTCTTTGGTTTCAAAATACCAGCATCAAGCGCAGTATTCGAAAGAACGGAAGGTTCTGGTGTATATGCTGAATCTGGTGCCGGTGCAAAATCTTGAGATCCCTGATCAGAATCAGCCGCATCAAAAATATCCTCAGGTTCACCTATCGGAAGATTAGGGGGTGTATTTCCAGATTTTGGTGGCTGTACATCGTCAAACATATAAATCTAATAAAAAAAATTATTGAATTGGCGCAGTTTTTTCAAGCGGATTAAATCCTTGAAGAAGCTCTAGTCCATCAGGAAATCCATCTCCATCAGTATCTGGATTTAAAGGATCAGTCCCGTACACTTCTATTTCTAATCGATCAGGAATCGTATCCCCATCTGTATCAGTCTCTTCAGGACTAGTCCCCAATTCTTGTTCTCGGACATCAGACATTCCATCCCCATCTTTATCAGTATGATACCACTCTGGAATTTCAATTACTTGCTGTTCAGGAGTAGAATCTCCACGAAAAAAATACCACCACAGGGTATACCCCAAAATAGCAAGAAATATGAATGTACCTATGATAATAAAAACCTTCTTTGACATAACTGCATTATACATTAGACATAGTATACCACATGTAATACACGAATAAATAACAGAAACTTATCTAGAAGTGTGATGAGTGTTATTTCGTTTGTCTTACCTCTATCCACTCTCCAACTCCTCCAAATACGTATACTCGAAACAATCCCGATCTACTCGTGGAACCTGCAGGTATTGGATCTGCAGTAACAGTGACAGTTCCATTGCCAAATGCAGGAAACAATAGAGCTTCGTTACCAGTCAAACCTGTCGAATTGGCAGAATTTCGAGTCAATGAAAACCATGGATAGGCCTCAAGCATTCCCCATTCAGTATCGGTCTGTACAGACAAAGCAGCTGAAGTACCTCCATTTGGAGATACTTGAAGATATCCACCCGATGGCGGTACTACATAAAAATAATGCTGAACAAGATTCGTTTGTTTGTAGTTGGCTTGACCAGAAACATTAAAAGTAAGCGCACCAGTTCGAGTTCCCTGAGTAGGGTTAGTGTTATAAGAAACAGTTACAGTGCCATTTCCTGTGCCTGCACTAGGGCTCAAACTGGTAATCCATGAGGTATTTTCAGTTACTGTCCATGGTGCATTTGAAGTAACATTTACCACCACAGTACTCGTTGCTACTTTGGGGCGCGGACTGTCAGTTGTAAATGCTATCCCTGGCTGAGAGAGTACAAATTGTCGAGTGATATTTCCAGCTTTGACACTCACCGATGCGCTTCGACTTGAAGCAGATGGGTTAGGATCATAAGAGACGGTAATACCTCGATCTCCTTTTGCCGACCCACCTACAGGTGAAGTCACATGAATCCAGTTAGCATTCGGTGTCGCAGTCCACGTAACATTTGAGGTTACCGAAGCTGAAGTGTCAGTACCAGAACCAGCCACGAGAGTAGATGCTGCTTTGGTTACAGTCAGATTAGCTGCTTCCTGGGTTACGTTAATAGTTCTTGTATATATTCCACCAATCACTGTAACTTGTGCAGTTCGAGCAGAAACATTTGGATTATCTTGAGCAGCCTGTACGATAAAACTACCATCATTTGATCCATTTGCAGGAGTAAGAACAGTAAGCCAAGATGCATTATCAGTTACACTCCAACTCACATTTGAGTCTACGGCAATTGAAACCTGGTCATTTTGAGCAGCACCAACAGTTGCAGTGGAAGGTACTGTAAGTTCGGCGGGAGGCGCAGTAGTGCCTAACTGTTTCACCGTAACAATCTGAGAAGTAGCTCCACTACCACTCACCGTAATCGTTCCAAGCGTCCGTTCTGTAGCATTAGTATTAGCAGTAACAGCTCTAATGACAAGTGTACCCCCAGGACTTTGTCCAGTTGAAGGGGTGACCGTAACTAATGCAGCATTACTGGAGCCTGTATTCCAATTAACATTTGAAGTAACCGTAACAGTCGAATCAGAACTGCCCGCAGGTGCAGCAAGTTTGATTTCACTCTTATTCAAGCCAATACTTGGTGCAATACCAGACTGCGTAACGCTAATGATTTGACTTGGCACCCCTGAACCACTAATAACAACAGTTGCTGCGGGTCGATTCGAAGGAGAATTGTTGACACTCAATGCAGTAAATACAAGATTGGTATTTGCGGTAGGTCCGCCTGTGGTAGGCGAAACACTAAGCCACGATGGAACTCCGGATATAGACCAATTTACATTGGTTGAACCGACAGACATTGGTTCATTTGCATTAGTACTACCTGAAGTAGACGCAAGTGTTATTGAGTTACGAGAAACACTGAGAGAAGATGCCGTACCAGACTGTGTAACACTAAACGGTAGTGTGGATCCTCCATAGCTGAAGCTAAAATTAGCAGTTCTTTCTGTTGCAGACGGATTAGCAGAGTTTGCAGTAAACGTAACTTGTGTAGTGCCCGAAGGACCAGTAGTTCGTGAAACAGTAAGCCATGAAGGAATGTTACCACCAAGAGTCCAAGAGACAGTCGAATTTACCGAAGCTAAGCCAGCACTTTGATTTGTAGAAGCAAGGGTGACTGGATTGGGATTAACTGAGAGAGAGTTAGAAACTTCTCCAACGAGTGCATCTTGGCTTACAGTAACCGTCTCCGTTTTTCCCCCACCAGTAACCGTAACATTACCACTTCGGAAACTACCTGTATTATTAGGCGTCGCAGTGATAGTAAAGGATCCATTGTTTGAGCCAGTATTTGCCGACACACTAAACCAAGACCAATTTCCGCTCACGATCCAATCAACATTTGAAGTTACTGTAATTACCCTACTACCACCAGATGGTGCAGGATTAAATGTGGTAGGAGAAATACTAAGCGAGGTAATAGAAGCCGGAGTAGCAGCCAGTTGAGTTACCCGAACAGTTTGAGGTGTCACTCCTAGAGCACCAACAGTGACATCAGCACTTCGATTAGAGCCGGTAATATTAGTTTGCGAAGCTCTTACAACAAAACTACCATTATTTGATCCACTAGCTGGCGCATCAATCGTCAACCAACCCACATTCTCCTCTACGGTCCAAGGACTAACGTTTGAGGTGACAGCAACTGATGCAGTACTATCCTGAGCTACTCCCACAGTTACTGCTGCAGGAACACTAAGAGAAAAAAGAGGAGTATCATTGCCACCTGAAAATGGCACCAATCCCCCACATCGTGTAGTATCGGGCATATTTTCCCGAACTCCACACTGATTGGTTACAATTAAACCAGAATTCGCACCAGTAATTTTCTGTACCGCAATTTTTCTAGCAGAACCAGTACCTGTAACTCCCAAATTAAACACATGCCAATATCGCGCAACCGGATTTATACTTGGTACAGCCTCACCGAGAGAGAAAGACTCCAATGGTTGGTAAATTGAGTGCTCAGGTACTTGACCTGCCTGATAGGTATACACATCGACCCATAGCTCATAATCTTTATATTGATTAATCGGACCATTAGGTGACGCAACATAAAAGCCAAGTGGTTTATTAGAAGAAAGAGAACTAGCGTATAACGTAACACCTTGTACAGCAGTCTTAGAACCTGCAGGATTCAAAAATTTATTCATATATACACCTGGAGCAGTCGGTGGAACACCATCACTTATAGGCCGCCAATATCCATTTACTAACCCCATTTGACCATAATTACCATCTTGAACAACAACACTCTGTCCTCCAGACCCAGTCGTCGTAACCACGTTTTTAAAGTACGAAAAAGTATTTCCATCTTGACTGGGAGATTGATTAGTCTTATCCTGATAAAATTCTCCCATAAACAAAACTCCAGCTGGTTTTTTCTTCCATCGAGTAACAATTCGAATAGCTTCTTCAGGTATTGCAGGAGACATAACCACTTCATTCAGCACCTCACTACCTCCGCCACTCACCGGATAGTCAAATAAATCACCAAGCTTTTGATCTACGACCTGTACCGGACTCAAACCATTAGTACTATTGGTTTTTACCTGACTAATATGATTTTTGTTAAATAACAATACATACTCTCCATTACACGCAGTATTAGACTCGATTCCTATATTAGTCACAGGTTGGTAGTTCGCATCAATAAGCATCGTATAGGGATCGAAAGGATCAATATATGAATTAGCATTTGCCGTTCGGTAATTAATCTTTCGATAACCAAGCCAATTCAAAGCCAAAGAAGTGCTTCCTGGTGGATTCTTTCGATACAAGTCGACATACCCGACTATAGGAGTGTACGGGGAATAACCAGCCTGAGTAAGAGGATTCAAGATAGAAATTTTTGGCACAACACGAGAGGTAGAAGTAACTCCACAACTCACACAATTAGGAGTGAGCTGTAGGCATGAATTACTGCACGTGTAGTTTCCTTTATCAGGACACGACAAAACAATACCGCTACCGGTGACAGCATCACCGCCGATATAATCGCATGCTTCTCTGACTGTTGGATTAATTGCATCCACACTACCGTTCCCACAAAACGCGTCTGATTCAAGAGTAATAGTCTCGCACTTGTTACTGCAATAAGTACACGAACCATCATACTGAGGATCACAAACGAGTCCATTCTGAGGACCCAAATCACACTGTTCAGGAGTACCATTTACGGTTTCCACTTTACTATTTCCGCACGCAGCAGTACTCGATTCAAATGAACAAACCGTTGAACACCCATCGCCATTGATTACATTTCCATCATCACATTGCTCACCTGCTTCTACCTGAGTATTTCCACACACCGGAGGAGGACCGCTCGTAAGCTTACAATAAGCATCACAAGATCCAGGACTACTTAAAGAAACTTCACACTCTTCTCCATGTTGTTGCTGCACTATTCCATCACCACAGTACTCACCATAATTCTGACAATCCCACGAACACGAATTTTGTTTATACTGACTATATTCAAAACAACCAAGTATTTCATTGAACGCCGTCACAAACTCAGCAGCTTTTTCTGCTTTAAAAAATTTATCAGAAGCGGACAACGGATTAGTCGTTCCCCCAGCTTCAGCAAACAAATTCAAAGTCGAACTTGGTACCGAACTAAAACCCACTACATACGTAAGAATATTATTCTCTTTAAGCTGCTGGATCAGCGCAGCTGTTTGCTGATCAGTACCGTCAGATGGGGTGCCATCCGTAATCAAAATCAATTTTTTTGGTACAGAGTCGTCGGTACCAAAAATAGAATCTTTTTTATTTAATACATCCTGAAGTGCACATCGAGTGGGAGTTTGACCACTAGGAGCAAGTGCATTCAATACAGAGTTCGAATTAGCTGTAGTTATAGGACCTAGATCTCGATAACACTCAGTAGTAGAGCTTGAAAAAACACTCAAAGAAAAATTAACATTTGAAAGTAAGCTCGTATAAATAGTGGTCAAACCACTCACCGCATTTTGCCACCGCGTTTTCCCTGTATTAGGCACAGCAGTGTTCATTGAACCTGATCGATCAAGCAACGTATGCACTCTAGATTTAATTATTTGTCCATTATCGTTAATATGCACACATGCACCATTTTGCTCTTCACAAAATTCTAAATGGTTCCCCTGAACATTCCTGTCCAATGTTCCATTACCACAAAACTGTCCGTTGCTCACGGTTGCAATCTGACACTGCACAGTACACCGACTTCCATATTGTCCATTCTGAGTTCCCGCATCACACGCCTCACCTGAATCTACTCGACCATTGCCGCATACCGCAGTACTCGCACTACACGCTCCATACTCAAATTGACACGAAGAATTACAGGTGGCAGTCGCATACGAACCGAGCGGACAGGAATTATCATATAGAACTGTTCGTCCAGGTGGGTCACACTGTTCTCCGATATTCACATTACCGTCACCACACTGTCCACCATACGGAGTCACGACTGACCCCGATGCGCTACATTTTTCCCAGCGTTCAAATCTAATCTTCTGAAGATCAAGATACTGCGAAGCAAAACCTGTATCACCTGAATTAATAAATTCAAAAGGAGCATAATACTGATAATTCTTGGCAATTGAATCATACGCATATTCATATACCTGTGAATATTCAGGACACCTAAACGTAGTAGATTCTGGATTCCAACAGCCTTCGTCAGGATTATGTGGATCACAACCTACCCACTGATTTACCGGGTCAATAGGAGCTCCACCAATAATTCCACCAAGCCTACCCCACGAAGACCATTTGGAATTAGTATAACCAGGGATATAGGTACCACTTGAAAAATTGAGTTCAGAGCTTTCAACTGCAAAAGATACATGTGAACTAACACCGAAAGTGAAACCAAAAACAATGAATACGAAAGAAAGGAAAAAATGAAAGCGATGGAACATACAAATATCAATCAATACTATCGAGATATGAATCAGTTTGCATCTGGATCGTATGCAACTGTTCAAGACGTATTAAATCTCTCATAAATTTAGTCAAAGCATTCGAACATGTCCCATTGGTTCCAATCTTAGCAATGCCCACATTATCTCGACAATCAAAATCCGTAGTACAAGAAATCTGAGGTACGGCTAATTCATTCGGCGTTTCTCGAACTCCAAGAGCACCTTCTCGAAGACAACGATTGTGATTAGTAAGATTAGTATTGAATCGAAGCGACGCAATCAATTGCTTAAACACTTCTCGAGTTTCAGGCGTTGCGTTAGTATCGATACTAAACAGATACACATTATTATACACTGTATCTCCATTTAAGTTAAACGCATTGATATACAAATTAAATTCATTGCTGAGCGCGTCATATCCTGCCACATTTGCAGACTGTACACTGGTCAAACTACCAAACTTAGTAACATACCACTCACTCAATGTCTGTCTTGTACCATCACTCTTTGTTGGATTTGCAAAAATCTGCACTCCAATTGCATCATCTGTTTTGTCGGCAAACAAAAGATATCGTCTTAGAGCATCTGGTAAATCTCCAAGAGCAATAGCGCCAAGCGCCGTTGGATCAGTCACAATCTCAATCTGATTGAAATACGGAAGATCATCAAGTGTTGACAAAGGACTTCCACTATCTGCACAATAATACATTGAAAAATTATAAGTTGTATCCTTGAAAATAACATCAGTCTCCACATCATCTTCGAAAACTGGATTTGCTGTTAGTGGCCAAGGTCTCTGACAGAATAATGCCTCAAGGTTTACAATAGCAGAAAACGTTTCTGCTTGTGGGTAATCAGCACTAATCACCGTAGTTGCACCAACCACTCCGTCAGTATGTCCTCGCACTCCTTTGGAAGTAATGGAATTATCCACATTTACGGTAGCTGGAATATCAAAAATATTATCTCCTTGTGGCCCCCAACTCCAAGTCCACGCATACACCCCAGGAATTGATACAATCTTCTGATTTTCACTACTATCACTAGAAAGTGCTTGTGCAACAAACGACTTTGAGCTGTTAGGAACGGTATAAAGAGCAGTCGAAGGTTCTACAATGATCTCTTGAATTTTACAAATCTGTTGACCTGTCTTGAACACCCAGTAATCAGAGAGTTCAGGTGTAAAAGGAGACTTAATACTGACTCCTGAAACATTCTTGATTCCACCTTTCAAACGCACTAATACATATTGTCCTGAATCAAGTGCTTGATTTGGATAAATAGATACAAGAGTCTTGGTGATTACCCCCTCAACACTAGTTTCATAGGTTGGTTTCACTGTAAACGGCGTAATACCGGAGCACAAAACTAAATCTGTTGGAATAAGAGCATTAGATTGAGGTGCCGCAAGTACACTCACACGAATCACTCGAGAAAAAAATGTCTTAATTGAATTCCAAATTCGTGGCCACAGGCGTTCCTGCCCTAGATCACCCAAAGCAAGAACACTTCTCAATTCATTAGTTACATCTTGTCCTCCATGTGAGGCACACGAATAACCTGCTGCAAAACCTTGCACCAATTGGATATTACTCTGCAAATACTCTGCGGGAATATTCTGATTAAACGTAACACTCATATAGGTATTACGGCACACCGGAGCACTACCTGCACCAATACCCGCATTAGCTAGTGGATATTCTTCAATTCTTTGCGGACGTTCCACGCAACATGAGTTCGTTGCAACACCAAAATTATTACCCGCATTAGCTGGACAATTATTATACGACTGATCACTTGCAGGCGCTGTATATTCGGTATATCCACACTGCAAATGATATTCTCCTGAACCAGAAATTGGAGTAATCAAAGTAGGTAGACCATCAGAACCTAGACCTTGACTGGTACCTGCATTTATTTTCGTCTCCATATCAGAAATAGGTGCAGCAGCAGCAGAAGTGCCTACCAAATCTCCAACAGCGGTCACCACCTGGACAGGATTTCCACCAAGAACATTACTCACCGTTCCTGCAGGTAATTCACATGAACGGATCTCATCCGCGTCTGGTGAATATTCACCAATTCCCACCACTCCATCCCCACAAATTGAAGGAGTGGAATACGTAATAGAAGAACCTGCATAGGTGCAATTGGACAAGCAGCCCTCATCTCCTGGCGAACACTGTTCATGCGGCGTATTGCACGCATTTTGTATCACACAGCGAGATGAACATTGTGGATCATTATTTTCACACTCTTCTCCTTGTTCAATAATACCATTACCACATACACTCACCGCATTACTACATGCTTGTGCAAATTCAGAAGGACTTACTTCACCATATTGAGCACGCAGATTTGAATCATTCACACTATTAGGATCTTTGGAATAGCTCAACCATCCATCACACCATGCTTGAGAAGTTGGTGTACCGAGATGTAAACATTTATTTGAACACCCGCTAGTAGTATTAGAATCATCAATATCACAATCCTCTCCAAATCCTACGTCACCTCCACCACAGATTGCAGCATTCACATCGCCTGCAACAAGAGGTTCTGGACCAGATCCAGCATTTACACAGGTATTTGTACAGTACCCCGCAATTGCTCCTGACTGCATCGGATCACACTCTTCTCCGAGAACTACCTCAACCGTACCATTTCCACAGGTTGCTGCATTATTACCCGGTCGAAGACATGAAAAAGAACAACTAATACCAGGAATTTCGCCAGGAGCAGCAATATCACAATCTTCTCCTAATTCTTTTTTACCATTTCCACACACTGGATAATTAATCGTAGAACTAACAATATCACTTCCAGCAGGCGTACACCCGATCGTACAAGTAGATTTTGAAGACCCACCAAAACTAAAATCACTCACTTTTGCCACCCCATCACGCTTGGTTTGACCTACTACCTCTCCTACTGACCAATTCCATCCGTAATCCCATGGATTAAGTTGTTGACCATACGCACTACATGAGTCAGGAGATCCCACAGGTAAAGCTCGATAAATCTGCGCTTCCCCAATAAAAGTTGCATAAAATGGATCAGGTGATACACGCACATTATCCGCAAGACATAATTGTGCAGAATTTTTAGTTCTAAATTTCCATTGCTTAGTAGTAGCACTGTTCCCCGATATTACATCAGTCACTACCCCATTTACATCGGTAATCACACCAGCTACAGCTTGTACACCATCTTTGAGTTGTACAGCATACCACGTATCCGGCTTCAAAGACCCTCTGGCATTCTCAGATGCCGCAGGATACGCACGAAGAATAGTCTCACTCTGCAAATCAGAAGTAATTACCAAAGGAACAGAAGGCTCAATAAGAGAATTGCAGGATTCGTCACTACATTCATGGAGTACTATTTTATCAACATCAAACGTATCAATATCCATGATCTGACTAAATTCAATACCAATTTCAGCATTGATACATGCTTCAGTGCAAGAAGGCCATACATTTTTTGCATATGGATCTCCCAAATTAATTCGAAGAGTACTCGTTGCCTTAATTTCTCCATTATTCTCTTGCAAAGTTGCAGTAATTAGAGAACCTACTGGATTATGTTGCCATGCAATTGCATAACCTTTTGAGTTGACTTGACCAACCATGTGCTTCGAAGTTGCGGGCGCAGTATCAATCGGTCCCCATGCCCATGGTTTATCATCCACATTAATAGTCGTACACGCTAAATTACTTTTACCATACACCCAATATACCAGCGGACGAACAGCAGAAACATTAAACACGCGATTAATATCATATACAGGTGTTCCACGTAAACTCTGTACCACCCCAAGAAGTGTTGTTGTATGCTCTGCCGGTTCAATTCCCGCGCCAATCAAAGAACATTGAAAATCGACAGCCCCTGTTCTAAAATCAAAACAATAAGCATAAGTAGTACCATCAATTTCACACTCGCGAGTGGATTCTAAATTTTCTATTTTATCTGTTGATACACCAAGTTCAGTTATAGTCCTAAAAGAAGATACTGCAGATGATAATCCGACTCGGTACCATGTTTGAGGAGATAAATCAGAACCATTCTTCTTCTGAAAACTTAATCCATTTTCCCCAGCTTCTTCACCAGAAAAATCAGCAGTCACTATTTGTTCATTTCCTACTCCCTCACAATTAATCTGTATATTACTGCCCCCACACTCTGCAATAGCAATGTTTACCAAATTACCCGATTGATCCAGAACAGTAGACGCATTTAATGGTAAATTAAAGTTAACTGTAAGCTGAGCATTCACACAAATATTTACTCCATCATTCCACAGTGTTGAAGGACTCGGAGACGGAACTCCAGCTTCTGAACAAAGTTCATTTACAAAAAACTTCTGAGGCATTTTTCCACTCGTAAATCTCCACACATATCCCGCATCACGACTTACGCCCTCACACGCATAATTCCCATGTTTCCATCTCCCTGCATCAGGTCCTTCGCCACAACACTGGAACCCTGGAATCGTTGGACTCCCTGACTCACGACAATCAAGTACATTGTAATTAATACTATTACTAAATAATCCGGCAGCATTTTTAACCTTAATAGGACCAGAGGACATCGATAAACCAGAAACCGTATCATACGGAATTGTTGTTTTAATTTCTTGAGAATCAAGATCAATAATGGTTGCCTGTCCTTGGATTACTCCAGATACAGTAGAAAGCCAACTATCGGGATTATTTACCATGGCAAAAGGATACCAAAACTTCACTTCTGAGTCAGTGATAAAATTTTCACCATAAATTGTAAGCGCAGAAGACTCGCTAGAAATAGGAGCAACCCCACGATTTGGATCAATACGACAGATGCTTGGAGCAGGAACTCCTGCAACAATTTCAACACTATTTGAGCCAGCAATTTTTACACCATCTTCCCGTGCGACAACGACAAAATACTTCCCCAATTCAAATTGTGGATCATTAGGAACTTTTGCGATAACCTGAGTATCACTCCACGTATCTCCACATGATTGAGGGAGTGTGCCAGCAAGAACACAAGCACTTCCCCCGTCCTGACAATTCACACCTTCATTTTTTGTAAAATACACTTTACCAGCCAATCCAAAACGATTACCTGAAATAGTAATAAAACTACCTCTAGTAGTAGTCGGAGGGTCAATTGAAGTAATTGTTGGAGGACGGAGATTTGCTAATGATGAAATTTCAAAAGGAACAGGATTACTTCTCTCTCCCGAATCTGATATCACATACACCGATGTTTCACCTTCCCCTGCAAATGGCACCATAGAATTAATCACCTCTCCTGACCATGAAGCAACACTTGCATCAAATGTTCCAAATATCACTTCACCGACCGACGAACCAAATCCAGTTCCTTGAAGAACAACCGGTGTATTCTGTGGCGCAGTAAGAGCTCCATCAGATATAGTGACACTCGTCCCATCTTCGAGTGTTATAATACGCTGCCCATCAACAGAAACTGAGCATAAATTTGGTCTCTGAGTAGTGTTATAGGTAAATGTGCCAAGATCTGGACCAAAGTCATCATTAGTAGAATCACTAAATTTAGAATTCGTATACAAGTTATAAAGCGACGATACCTCACCTTGAGATAAAACGGTATTCCATACAGCAACTTCGTCGATTGAACCAGTAAAAAACTGTGAGTCAACATTTGCAGTTCCAGCTCCAATAACAAGAGTATTTGCCCCTCCAGCAACAGTTATCTTATCGGTCTTAACAAGTCTTCCATCAATATATAATTTTGCTCCATTTTCCACTCCACTCGTAAAAGTGAATCCCACATGGTGCCATAATCCATTAGAGACATTAACACCAGAACGTATCCAAGAGTCTTGACCAGCTCCATTCCAATCATAAATCGCAAACTGATTTTGGTCATCTATAAACATTCCATAATTTCCTTGACTAACCACAATACCATCGTAATACACAGCTGAAGTATTTTTCTTTATCCATGCAAATACACTACCCTGTTGCAAATCCAAAGAACTATTTTGTGATACAGGAATTCTAACCGCCCCGGATTGACCTGCGCCAGGAGTATCCCCATCTACCGTAAAACTAAAAGCATCACCCACTCTCCCCTCGTCACCTCGCTCGACTACACCAACGATCTCTCCATCATTCTGTCTTGGACTATCATCAGAAACAATACTTCCTGTATTTTCTTCGAAATCCAAATCAAGAACATTTCCATTGGTAAGTAAAGGAATATCACGAATACTAACGTCTCCTTCAGAACCAGACAATTGTGTATTCTTAACAGAAATAGAAGGTGAAACAGCCATTCCTTCAATCTGTTTTGGTACTTCAGCAATAATCCAGGAATTATTCCACACAGCCCCTTCACGACACTGCGGAAGACTCGCAATAACCTGAGAATCAGGAGTACCATTCTGATCAAGATCATAATCAAAACTCACTTGTCCTGCAGAGGATCCAAAATTTTTCCCAAATATGGTAATCCAATTTCCAGTAGCCCCGTTCATATACTCAACACTCGAAATATAAGGCACAGCTTTACACGTACAATTCGTACCAGTACAAGCATTATAAGCACTATCCAAACACTTCAACGAATAGGAACAATCACTCTGAGAAGTACAACTATTACCTTCCGCTCCTCCACACACACCTCCCTGATCAATATCCGTTTCTCCTGAATCAAGCACACCATTAGTACAGCTCGCAGGTACTACCATAAATCGCACTGTGTCCGATTTAGTATTTCCATCAATATCGTGTGCGATAATTTCAGCTACATACACGACTCCTGGTGAAAATTTATTTGTTTCAATCCGTAGTGCATATTCAAAATCAAATAACGAGGTAGACCCACTATTCGCACGTACAGGAGGACCACCTAAATATCCTACGATATTCGAACTAGGAACCCCCTCGCGGTACACTTTCAAATACGCATACGCATTTCCATGAGTATCTTCCAATTCACCCTTAATTACATACGTTTCTCCACGAACAACACGATATGTGTCATCACCGCTGTAGCCACCAATGGAAATTGGCGCGAAAGAAGAAAACTCAGTGTCAATAATTGGAGTCGCATCAGTAATTCCAGTGCGGAACAACGCAATTCGAGGGTATGTTTGAGATGAGACCTCAAGAGTCAATTCACGATCAAGGATGTCACGCAAATTTTCATTCACCCGGACCTCATATTCACCATTTGGGACACAATGTACCCCTGAGACACACTCAGCACCCTGATTATAGGCTGCAGCAACAATGACTCCACCTTCTTCAAAAGAAAAATCAAACTGATTACTAATATCAACATCTTGACCATTTTCTTTGCGATATATTTTAAATACATTGAGGACATCACCTGCCGGCTGCTTACTAAACAATACGCGGATAACCGAATTATTCATACCAGTCGAATCAGTCGATTCTGGTGTGTGGGGAGTAATACTCTTTACAATAAAATATTGCGAAGAAGCACATTGAGTAGGATGATCATCACAAAATTGCGCACATCGAGTAGTCGCATATTGTGCATAATAAGGGGAAGTCACGTCATCACACGATCCCCACATGTCCTCATCGTCATCTGGTGGTGTATCAGAAATCGCATCCTGTAACCTAGAAAAAATAAAAGTGGTTATTCCAAATGCAGAAAGTATGATAACGAGACCAATTACCCCATTAATAAGTAATTTTTTTGCAGTTCCGATTTTTTCATCATCCCCACCCGAGGTCATGTACAAATATCCTCCATATAAAACGATACATACAGCAATAACCCCCAAAAAGCCTAGAAATATATTGATAATACGCACAACCGTAACCCGCAAATCAGTGGTTTCAGTCGATATAGAAATTTCTTCACCTACCGTTTCTAATCCGAAGGTATCAGAAGTATTTGTCTGAGCAGATACGGTGCCAGCAAAACCAAGGCACAGAAAAAGAATACTGATTCCAATTGATATTTTAAAAATTGAGGCGAGTAGACGTTTCATAATTATTAATATGAACTAGGAGACACACCTTCAGTCTGTAATCGATCAATACAAGCTTCCGTACTAGCAGCTACAAACAATGGGTCATCAGAAACACTTCCGGAGTAACCAGATCCAAGAGTATATACACAGCCTGTATCTGCTGTTGCAGCATGTGTTACCCCAACACACCCAACACCTGACACCACATTACCCTCAGCATCATGTGTTAATGTACACGTAGATGGAGCATCAGGGAGTGCAGGTTGCCCAGCCCACGGACCAGCCCCTGGATACATACAATTCTGTGTCACATTTTTTACACTACTAGGAACAATCGGATTGTAGTAGAGATCAAGACTATTAGGGCCAAACTCACGATGATCAAAAGTGGCCTGTGTCTTTTCATCTACAACCAAACTTCCAACCCTAAACCACAAATCATCAAGCTTTTCTTCAGATGAACACTCATTCGGAGTTTCCGTATCAACTACAGCGTCAGCACATACATTTTTTGGATACTCTTGAAGTGACACACCAGCATCCTCACCTGAACCCTGAATACTTCGAGACATCATTCGTTGACTAAAAAGTATTGACACTGGCATATTTCCAGAAACATCTTCTGCATCGACTCCAGGTAAAATTTCTTCAATATAGGGAGGAGTAAGATCAATTCTATTTTCTACTTTAAAACTCCACCAATAGTTATCTGGTTTTTTTTCGTCAGCAACAATAAGAGGAGAAGTATTTGGATCAGGTTTAGTAAGGTTTTTGCTTTCAGCATTATTGACCTCATTATCAAGTCCGTTAAAAGCAAGATCATATATCCCTGAAAAAGGAACAGATTCAAATGGTGCTTGTTCATTTTTAGTCCATTCAGCAGTACGAAGAAGCGCGTCATACGAATTTGTGCATCCGACACCTGTACATTCGACCTCGAGACAAAACATTTTTTCTCCACAACTATTAGTGACTCCACACTCTGTGCTCGGTATAAACTCAAGAGTAGTATACCCATTTGACAATCTCCACGATCCAGAAACTGAACGTCGTGTTTCACCAACAAGCTGATTGAGAAGCGTTGAAGAAAAATTAGTTGGATTATCGAGAATCACAGTCTCAACCGTTGTTGGATCAATCGGTTCATCAAACGTGATTTGAATAATAGAATTTTTTGGAACTACAGAACCCGCCTCAGGATATACATCAACAACATGCGGTGCAGTCAAGTCAAGAATATTGCTAGTGGTGAAATCCCACAGATACCCATCTGAAAATTGATTTTCAAATACACTCCTACTAGTGTCCGCACGCATAATCTCTGGTGACAATAGCACACGATGTTCAATATCTTCATTTGGTGAACCTAAATATTCATACGGTCTAAACACAAAGGTAAATGCATTTTGTTCTAAATCATATGTCGTAAGCGCAGCAGCACTACGACCAAGAGATTGACCTTCAGGAAGTACGGCTCCAAATTTAGCACGATCATCAATCACTACTCGATCAGTCATAAGACGATCACACTCACCTTGCGTAGAAATAATAGTATCGTTATTACTATCAACACAATCACCATAATAAGGATTTGCAATGTCATTTAGAGGAGTAGCTGATTGCACATCCCCTCCTGAAATAGTTTTACACGTCAAAGTAGGACCGGTCCCATCGGAATTCCAACAAGTTCGATTGATATTTTCAATCAGTGTTGCAGGATTAATTGGCACTCCAAAAGTTACCACAATACTCGTATTTCGTGGAACCTCTTGCTGATCTCGCTTTGGGTAATGATCCTTAATAACACTACCAAGAGAACCAGAAAACGAATAGGTAGAAACAGCAGGACGCCCACCATCACCAGGACCTGCCTGCCCATTGATAGCAGCAATAAGCGATCGAAGAATAAAACTAGTAATTGCAAAAGCAGAAAGTATGATAACTATCCCGACGACTCCATTAATAAGCATTTTCTTTGCCGCCGCAACCTGTTCATCATTCCCCGCGGATGTCATCCACAGATACCCCGCATAGAGCACAATACCTACCGCCACAATACCAAGGAAAGTCAAAAGGACATTAATAATCCGAACAATAATAACCCTAATATCAGCATCTGGATTTGCAGGAATAGAAATATTCTCCCCCACCTCTACAATTCCAAATTGATCAGTATTTGTAGCATGTGTTACTGGAGCAGAATTATAGAAAGAAAAAAGAAATAAAAAAACAAAAGCAACCGCACGAAGGGTCCATACGGCAACTTTTAATTTTCTATCAATTGTCAGTCGAGTCTTCGGGAGCATGGGAAAACCGAATACTCAAATAAATTAATGTGATGGTAATTTTTTCTTCACAATAGATTGCACGAGCGATCCATCAGCACGCCCTGCAACTTTTTTCACTACAATACCCATCACGCGGGGGAAATCTTTCTCACTCGTGGCTCCCGTCTCAGCTATAGCTTCAACTACCATAGCTTCAACTTCCAACTCGCTCATTTGCGCGGGCAAGTAATGGCTCACAAGTTCGATTTCACGTTTTGCATTTTCAACAAGTTCTTGTCTACCAGCCTTTTCAAAGTCAGCCAAAGCATCTTTGAGCTGCTTGATGAACTTTTTCAAGACCTTGACCACTTCTTCATCTGTTAATTCCTCTTTCTTCATCAGATTAATCTTTTCGTTTTTGACCTGAGAAAGAAGCATTTGAAACGTATCAAGCGTACTTTGATTTCGCTCTTTACGCGCCGCGAGAGACGCTTGCTGCAATTGTTCAAAAAGCGACATAGCAAAAAATTAACGCTTAGGTCCACGTTTCTTCATTTCTTCCTGAGGCAATTTGCCAATCTTTCGCAAAAATTCGGTTTTAGCGATCTTGTTTGCATATTTGATTGCTGATTTTCTCAGTACATTCTTACTTTTCTTCGGCTCAAAATATTGTGTTTTTCGAGCTTGGAGAATAGTACCTGAACGCTGCCACTGTTGTTTTACACGACGCATGAATCCTTCAAAAGATTCATTTTTTTTACGTTTTAATTCTGACACAGTAATTCACCTCCTCAAGGTGTATTAAAAAATTAAGTAAGCTAAATATACACAAAAATTAAAGAAAAGTCAAATTAAGTGGATAACAATTTACGCACCACAGCTTCAATCTTTTTCTGATCTACAATTTCTTGGATACCCGACTCCATATTTCTTGTAATAATAGTACCATCCTGCACTTCTTTTTGCCCAAGAATAAGAGTGTGAGTTGCTCCAATTTTATTGGCAATTTCTAATTGTGTTTTGATTGATGATTTTGCTAGATTGTGAGCCACAAGCACTCCGGATCTTCGAAGTCTCTCAATAAGCAAAAGCGAACGTTTGCGAGCCTGTTCTCCAAGCTGTGCAAAAAATACTTTGGGCTGATCCTGCATATCCACAAAAGTTCCCGTCTTTCGAGCCTCTTCTTCCTGTCTTTTGAGAGCAAGAATGATACGATCAACACCGAGAGCAAAACCAGCAGCTGGAGTCGCCTGTCCTCCGAGTTGGGCAATCAATCCATTATATCGACCTCCCCCACCAAGTGCACCTTGTTGGGTTTCTTCAACACCGTCTTCAATAAGCTCAAATACCGTATCAGTATAATAATCGAGTCCACGGACCAAAGTCGGGGTAAGCACATATGGAATCTCAGCTTCATCCAAATATTCAAGAACAGACATGAAAAACTTTTTAGAATTTTCAGAAAGCCAATCAACAATTTGTGGAGCCTCCTCAACAATAGCGCGATCGTGTTCATCTTTAGAATCTAATATACGAAGCGGATTCTTAAGCAATCGTTTCTTTGATTCTTCACTCAAGTAACTTCGTTTACTTCTAAAGTATCCCACCAATTCAACCAAATAATTTTCACGGTCTTCAGGAGTCCCGATACTATTAATACGAACAGACGTATTAATACCTAAATCTTTGAGAGTATTATACGCAACAGAAATAAGCTCTGCATCAATCACCGGAGAATGTTCACCCATAGTCTCACATCCAAACTGATGGAACATACGATATCTACCAGCCTGTGGTCGTTCGTGTCGGAACATTGGTCCCCAGGACCACACTTTCACTGGTTGTGGCATCGTATGCATTCCATGATTCACATACGCACGTGCCACAGGAGCAGTACCCTCAGGTCGCAAGCAGACTTTAGCCCCATCTTTATCCTCAAACGTATACATTTCTTTATCTACCACGTCAGTCCCTTTTCCAATTGAGCGAACAAAAAGCGAGGTTTGTTCAAGAATAGGAGTTTCAACGTATGAAAATCCATAAGCCTGAGCAATAGTCTGAGATACCTGATGTACACGCTGAAACATTTTTCCTTCACGAGCAAGAATATCTTTCATTCCACGAAGAGTGGCATAAGGCGTATTCTTTTGAGATTCTTTCTCTTCGGCTTTCAATTTCGGAACAGTGACTACTTTTTTTGCAACAGCAGGACGAACAGCCTTTGAAACAGTCTTTTGCTTAGGTCGTACAGTAACATTTTTTTTCTTTGTATTTTTCGAGGACATAGGTAATAAGATTATTCATTGATGATTCAAAAGAGTCTATTTAAGAATTTTGTGGTGACAAGGCTGATTCAGGAATATATTCAGGTAACGAAAATGTCGAAAAACGACTAAACGGCCACCCTCGAAACCATACACGTCCGACAATAGCATCCTTTTTCACTGCCCCAAATCTACGGGAATCAAAACTAGAATCACGATTGTCGCCCAGTAAAAAATATTCGTCCTCCGCAAGAGTAAGAGAAATGGATCCTGGGGTCTCTTCTTCGAGATATACTTCTGGCAACACCCAACCTCGTGGATTTTCCTCGTTATAGACAATTACCGTATTATTCTCCACTTTTACACGCTCGCCTGGAAGAGCAATGATACGCTTGAGATAAAAATCTGTATTAATAGGAGATTTGAATACTACAATCTCTCCACGCTCAGGAACTCGAAAACGATAGGAAATTTCGTCAATAATCAGATAATCACGTTCATGGAACGTAGGCTCCATGGACTGACCTTTTACATAAAATGGCTTAAACAAAAAATACCGAACCGATATAATGGTAATCGCAGCTAAAATGGAAATTTTGATAATTTCAAGAAAAAATAAGCCCACTTTACTCAAGAGCCCTCGCTCATAGACTTCATCATTTGAATTATCGATATTCTGAGGCTCTGTATTCAAATCCGACATACGCTAATAGCTAATGCTTAAAGTAGACGATACTATAGC
>CAYUTO010000008.1:0-37220 GCA_964447765.1 uncultured Gammaproteobacteria bacterium
TTATTTCAAATCAGCCAGATGAAATGGCTAATTATTTTTTTATCAAAGAATTAGTGATTGATCATTCGTTTGGTTGGTATGAACCTTTGAATGAAATTGTGTCTAGTCAGGTGCATGCACGTAGTATGACGGTGATTAATGCACGACTCGAGCCCATTGGATTTCCCTTTTTTATTGTATTGGTTTCTGTCTTTGCGTTTGTGCCGACGATGATTTTTGGTACCAGTTTTTTTAATATACTCGTCATTAGTTTGGTGCCTTTGCTTGCTGTGGCATCGAATTTTTTGCTGTATGAGATGGTGAGGAGGATGTGGAATGAACGAGTGGCTTTGATTAGTTCAATATTATTATTTCTACTACCTTCGTGGTGGTATTGGGCGAGTCGCCCCTTTCAACATGTGATTCCGTTTATATTTTTTGTACTCCTTGGTTTATATGGATTGTTGCGAATAGAGGGTGCCAAAGTTGTACGTGAGAAATGGTGCTATGCCGTGGTGAGTGCTTTGGGAATTTCATGTGCATTGGCGATTCGCCCCACTGAACTTATATGGGTGGTAGGACTATATGGGTATATCGTGTATTTGATTCGAGCGCAGATTTCAAAACAGCAGATCATTGCTTGGAGTGGGACGATTGCGTTTGTTGCTCTGTTATTTTTTGTGGTACAAGATGCTTTTTATGGAAGTCCCTTTGCGAGCGGGTATGTAAAACCTTCTGCCGAAGGTGTTGCGGGTAGTGTGCTTGCGGGTGGTCAGGGAATTTCTTTTTTCCGTGCTTTTTTCTTTCCTTTTGGTATCGACATTATGACTGCGGTAAAAACCGTATATCACTATTTTTTTCTACTATTTAATTCCTGGGTTTTGTGGGCGTTTGTATCATTTTTGTTTATTTTGGCACGCGGTGAAAAAACAATTAGGAAGTATAGTGTAGTATATTGCATACTCAGTGTGTACCTCGTTTTGTGGTATGGTTCATGGAGTTTTAGTGATAATTTATTAGGTGTTCCTTCTGTAGGCAGTTCACAGACGCGATATTTTATGCCGATTTATATTGGCATGGTTCCCTTGATTGCGTATTTTTGTGATCGAATTCTTATAACATTCTCGCGTACCAGACAAATTCTTGCGATCAGTGTATTACTTCTCGTTTTTTCACTCGCTTCGCATAGCGCTGTTTTCAAATCCCTACCTGAAGGGCTCGTAACAATTAAAAATACGTTACATGGAAATGTAGAGAAGCAAGTCGAAATTTACGCACACGTTCCTGAATATGGATTGGTGGTGACTCGGTATGGAGACAAATATATATTTCCAGGAAGAAAAGTGATGATACGAACAGAAGAAACTATCTGGGCATATTCAGTAAAACAATTGTTAGAAATTGGTATGCCTGTGTGGTGGTATGATTTGGAATTGAAATCCGAAGAGCAAGAAGAACTGGATGAATTATTGCGTACACACGGACTGGTTCTTGGTGATGTTGTTGTAGACTCAGATAATCTCCAGCTTAGAGAGATAGGGTTGAAAAAATAGTACCGATGAGATAGGATGAGGTTTGAGGTCGGTATTAAGATTTGTCATTGACTCTGGTGAACAACCTTGATTCGACCCTATTTTCATTATTTAAGAATTAAGATTATTTGTATTTAATCTTCAATCTTTTTACTACTATGGACTGCATTTTTTGTAACATAATTAAAGGAGAGGTTTCTAATTATACCGTGTATGAAGATGAGAATGTTTTGGCGTTTCTTGATATTCATCCCACTGTTGAAGGGCATACGGTAGTTATTCCAAAAGCACATGGTGCAACAATTCTTGATTTTAGTGAGCAAGTTCTCGGTCAGCTTATGAAAGGTGCTCAAAAAGCAAGTGAAAGATTGAACGAAATTTTACATCCCGATGGATTTTCTATTGGGTTGAATCATGGAGAAGCTGCAAAGCAGGGCGTACCTCATCTTCATCTACATATTATCCCCCGATATCACGGTGATGGTGGAGGGAGTATGCATTCGATTGTTCGTCAAGATGGTATGCGTACAGTTGAGGATGTTTCAAAGCTTTTTCATATATAATATTTATGCCGTCACCATTAAAAAAAGTTTCAGAAGAACTGTTGCATGAAAATCCGTGGTGGAGATATAAGCATGATATTTTTTCTTTTCCTGATGGCAAAGAGGGGAGTTATTATTATGGAGAAACGTATGGGATGTCCATCGTGGTCCCCATTTTACCGGACGGACGATTGATTTTGGTAAAACAATATCGGTATTTAAATGACAAATATAGTATTGAATTTCCGGGTGGGGGAATGAAAAAAGGAGAAGCACCATCGGTTGTTGCTAAACGAGAGTTGATGGAAGAGACAGGTTTTACTGCTGAGGAATTTATTAATATTTCAAATTTTGAACCCCATAATGGATTATTTCTTGATTCGACACATGTCTTTATTGCGAAACAAATTTCTCAGATAGACACTCATGAGCCAAAGGGTGATGAGACAGAATTTATTGAAATATTGTTGCGTCGACCAGATGAAGTTGAGCAGTTGATTCGGAATAATGAAATCTGGGATGGGCAGACCCTTGCGACATGGGCAGTGGCGCGGTATTATGTATAAGGTTTGTTAATTTGTGCATATGAAACTATTAGTCACTGGTGGTGCAGGATTTATTGGATCAAATTTTATACGTTATTGGCTTAATACTTACCCAGTTGATTCTGTGGTGAATTTTGATGTTTTGACTTATGCGGGGAATCTTGAGAATTTGCAAGAATTTGCCGAAGACCCACGCTATACATTTATAAAAGCTGATATTTGTGATCGTGAAGCGGTGTTTTCTGCAGTAAAGGATGTAGATGTGGTGGTGCATTTTGCAGCTGAAACCCATGTCGATCGTTCAATCATGGATCCAATGGTGTTTGTAAAAACTAATATTATTGGAACACAAAATTTACTTGATGCTGTGAAAGAGCATAAAAAAAGATTCCATCATATTTCGACTGATGAAGTATTTGGCGCACTAAAGATTGGTGATCCTTCGTTCAATGAAGAGACTCCGTATGATCCCCGAAGCCCATATTCTGCATCAAAAGCGGCATCAGATCATATGGTCCGTGCGTATCAACATACTTTTGGGATTGAGGCGACTATTTCCAATTGTTCAAATAATTACGGGCCATACATGTTTCCTGAGAAAATCATTCCATTATTTATCTCAAATCTGATGGAAGATAAAAAAGTGCCAGTCTATGGTGATGGTCTGTATGTCCGTGACTGGATTCATGTGGACGATCATTCTCGTGGAATTGATTTTATCCTGAATAAAGGAAAAATAGGGGAGACCTATTGTCTTGGCGGAAATTCTGAAAAAACAAACCTGGAGGTAGTTCGGCTGCTGTTGAAGTATATGAATAAAGATGAGTCCTATATTGAATATGTGAAGGATCGTCCTGGGCATGACCGCAGATATGCAATTGATTTTACGAAAGCGAAGAATGATCTTGGGTGGGAGCCTCGTATTTCATTTGAACAAGGGTTAAAAGAAATGGTAGAATGGTATCTCTCGCACCGAGATTGGTTAGATAATTGTAAGAGTGGGGTGTACCGAGAGTATTATGCGAAACAGTATATTGACCGTTAATTATATGAAAATACTTATTATAGGAAACGGGTACATTGGTAATCGAGCTAAAGAGCTGTGGGGGGATGAAGCTGTACTTGCTTTTGATCGTATTACTACTGTCGAAGATGTACGTACTTTAATTCATGTACATAAACCTGACGTTATTTTTAATGCTGCAGGAGTGACTGGTAAACCAAATGTTGATTGGTGTGAGTCCCATCAAATTGAAACTATCTTAGGTAACGCAGTTGTTCCTATTTTAATTGCGCAAGCTGCAGAAGAAGCAGGTGTTTATTTATTGCATTTAGCAACTGGATGTATATTTTACGGAAAATCTCCTCATGAAGATGGTGTGTGGAATGAGGATGATTTTGGAAATCCTGTGGCGGTGTATAGTAGAAGTAAGTACGCTGCAGATTTGGTACTTTCTACTCTGTCGAATGTAGGTATAGCTCGTTTACGCATGCCCATTGATGATCGTCCGTGTCCTCAAAATTTGATTGATAAAATAACTACGTATCCAAAAGTTGTTGATGTTGAAAATAGTGTTACTGTGGTACCTGATTTATTGCATGCGTGTTATCAATTACTTCAAAAGAAGGGGGTTGGAATTTTTCATTGTGTAAATCCCGGCACCATCCGCCATCGAGAGATTATTTCATTGTATGAAGAATTGGTTGATTCAACTCATCATAATGAATGGATCACAGAAGAAGATTTGGTTCGTCAGGGACTTGCGGTAAAAAAGCGGTCAAATAATTTTATGCGTTCCTCACGCCTAGCTGAATTGGGAATAGAAATGAGAGATATACATGTGGCAGTGAAGGACGTTATGAAAGCATACGCAAAGGCAAAGAATAGTTAAAATTTCTTATATTGTTAAAAGCCCTTAAATAAGGGCTTTTTTGTTTTACAAAACGTTTAATTCTTGCTAAGCTTCGATATATCTCTATAATTTAGTTTTATAGCCTATTGTATGCTAGATTCACTTACTCAAATCAAAAAAATCGATACTGAAAACATGCTTGGTAGTCTCCAGATGCTTCATAAACAAGTGGATGAGATTGCTCTCATTGCAGAAGATTTAACTATACCTTCGTCTTACAAAAAGTTTGATCGAATTGTAGTTTTTGGTATGGGTGGATCGGCATTAGGAAGTCAGGTCATTCAGTCCGTATATCGAAAGGAACTCAAATATCCGCTTGAAATTATCAATGGGTATGAAATGCCAGGATACGTAAATTCCAAAACGTTGGTAATTTTATCTAGTTATTCAGGAACTACAGAAGAGGTTTTGTTTGTGGCTGAATTGGCACGAGCGCGAAAAGCAAAAATCGTGGTTATTTCTGCTGGCGGGGCATTGGCGGAGGTTGCAAAGAAAAACAAATATCCAGCGCTGATTTTTTCTACAGATAATAATCCTTGTGGTTCTCCTAGAATGGGGCTTGGGTATTCGATTATTGGGCAACTGATTCTTTTTTCAAAGCTTGGTGTTTTGAAAATTTCAAAAAAACAACTTCAAGAAGTGGTCAAAACTATTGCCGCATATGATACTTCGTATGGTGTACTTACACCTGAAAAAGAAAATCCTGCAAAACAGCTTGCTCGAAAAACTATCGATCGAAGTGTCTGGTTTGTGGGAAGTGAGCATTTGCTCGGAAGTGCACATATTGCAGCAAATCAGATGAATGAGAACGCAAAAAGATTGAGTGGGTATTTTGTATTACCTGAGTTGAATCATCATTTGTTGGAAGGGATGATGTATCCGAAAGGGAATGTAGGTAATTTATTGTTCGTACTTCTTGAATCATCGCTGTATTATGAGCGAGTACAAAAACGCTATAGTGTTACGAAAAAAGTGCTTGAAAAAAATAGCATTACACATGCATCGTACGTTACTCGAGAGAGTGATCGGCTATTGCAGGTATGCGAGTGTCTCGTATTCTTTAGTTATGTGAGCTACTATTCTGGATTGTTGAAAAAAATTGATCCGACAGCGATTCCATTTGTTGATTATTTTAAAAAGGAAATGGGGAAATAAAATTATGCGTTTATCTGTCATCACTGTAACGTGGAATAGTAGGGACTTTATTGTTAAACAGGTCCAATCTGTAAAAGATGCGGCAAAGAATATTTCAATTGAACAAATTATTGTTGATAATGGTTCTACTGATGGAACAGTTGAAGTAATTACAGAAAAATTTCCAGAAGTTCGGATGATTGTAAACAAAGAGAATGCTGGGTTTGGTGTGGCGAATAATCAGGGGGTTTTTATTTCAAAAGGGGAGTATGTATTATTCCTTAATCCTGATATGGTGCTCCACCCAGGTTCGCTTGATATGTTTGTCGAGTGGATGGACAACAATACAGGTGTTGGTGTTGCAAGTCCTCGATTACTCGACAAGCAGGGAAATTTTAATCGGGATACCTCACCGCGTCGATTCCCGCGAGTGTGGGAACAGCTTGCGATTGTTTTGAAATTACCACATTTGTTCCCTGGATTGCTTGATGCATATCGAATGAAGGGGTTTGATAGTAGTAGGGAACAAGAAGTCGACTCAGTGCAGGGTTCCTGTATGTTGGTGCGGAGAGAATTGATTGAGAAATTGGGATATGCATTTGATCCCCGATATTTTATCTGGTTTGAAGATGTGGATCTCTGTAGGGAAGCGTATAGGCTCGGATTTACCGTCGTGTATACTCCAGTGATAAGCGCGATTGATTACAGTGGACAAAGTTTCAAAAAACGCACCACTTGGTGGAAACAAAAACAATTTATCACCTCAATGAGTGTGTATTTTAGAAAATGGGGGTTTGGTAGAGTCGAGAGTCGAAAGTCATAAAGTCGAAAGTAAATTCAACATACTTTTATGCAGAAGTTGCTTATACAATTGGTGACGTGGAATGGAAAAAAGTATATCCCATATCTTTTTGATTCTTTGCGGAAACAAAGTTTTACAGATTTCCATCTTTTTATTCTTGATAATGGTTCTACTGATGGGACACAAGAGTTAATTGAGAAAGAACTGCAGAATTTTCACGTTGAATATACGTTTGAAAAGAATGAAAAAAATGTTGGTTTTGCGGGAGGGCATAATCAAATTTATAAAGTCGAAAGTCGAAAGTCGAAAGTCGAAAGTTTTGAATATATACTTTTATTAAATCAAGATATTTATCTTACCCCAGAATGTATTAAAAAAATGGTACAATTTTTAGATTCTAATCAGAATGCTGCCGCAGCGAGTCCTAGATTGATGCGATGGAATTTTGCGGAAGCGGAAGAGGGTGTAGAAAAGAGTTTTAGTTTTTCTATTGATTCACTTGGGCTACGAGTATTTCGAAATCGTCGGGTGATCGAAAAGTATGCGGGAAAAGTCTGGGACGAAAAGAAGTCGAAGCTTGAATTATCATTTCGAACTCATGATGATGTTATGGAAGTTTTTGGGGTTTCAGGAGCTCTTCCTATGTTTCGACGGAGTTGTCTTGATATTGTAAGCTTTGCTGATCACACTTTTTTTGATACCAGTTATCACTCATACAAGGAGGATGTGGATCTCGCGTATCGATTGAGAATTGCAGGGTTTCATTCCTGTGTACTTCTTGATTCCGTTGCGTATCATGATCGAAGTGCATCTGGTGCTGATCGTGTGGGAGACCGAATTGCTGCTAAAAATAAGAAAACACAGTCTTCCTTTGTTAAATATCATAGTTATAAAAATCAGCTTGTCACACTCTATAAGAATGAGTATTGGCAGAACACCATCCTTGATTTTCCATGGATTTTGTGGTATGAGTTAAAGAAGTTTATATACTTTTTACTATTTGACCGCTTGGTTTTGAAGGGTTTGGGTGAGATATGGACTGGGCGCAGTGAAATTCAGAAGAAAAGGAGTGGGGTTAAAAAAATAAGGAAAATTTCGTGGCAGGATATCCGCGAGTGGTGGAAATAACATATGAAAGATATTACGATTGTTGTAGTAAATTATAAGATGAGAAAACATATTGAAAAATGTTTCTCTTCTTTGTTTCCTGAAATTACCTCATCCAATCTACAGGTCGCAGTAGTGGTGGTGGATAATGCATCGAGTGACGGTATTGAGTTTTTTTTGAAAGAGAAATATCCGAGTGTACATTATATTGGACTTGAGGAAAATCAAGGTTTTGGTCAGGCACAAAATATAGGTATGAAAAGTGTTGATTCAAAATATTATTTTGTACTCAATCCTGATACGTTTTTTAGATCGGGAGGGCAGGTGCTTGAAAAATTTTTTGATTTTATGGAGACGCATCCACATGTTGGTATGGCAGGTCCTAAATTACTTAATGAGGATGGGACGCTTCAGTCTTCATGTTGGAGATTCCCAACTTTTTTTCAGCCCGTGTTCAGTCGTACGGTGTTGGGGCACAAAGGGAGAGGGAAGAAAATTTCAGATCACTACTTCATGAAAGATTTTGACCATAATTCCACTCGGCCAGTCGATGTAGTCATGGGTTCTGCCATGTTTGTACGAGCAGAAGCAATACAACACGTGGGACGATTTGATGAAAAATTCACCATGTATTTTGAGGATACAGATTGGTGTCTTAGAATGTGGGAAAAAAAGTGGGCAGTCTATTATGTGCATGATATTATACTGACGCACACTCATCGACGCGGGTCTGCAGAGATTCCAGGTATTATTAAAGGTTTTTTTAAGAATAAATTAGCACGTATTCATTTTGTTAGTTGGCTTACGTATATGTGGAAATGGCGTAATGCGTATAAGTATTACGTTGAAAAATATTAACTATGACTGGTAATTACCCAAAAATTGGTATCGTGTATTTACTCTACTATCATAATGAATCATATATTGATGATGTTGTTTCGGCTTTGAAAAAGATTACCTATCCGAAGGATAGGTTGGAGCTTATTATTGTGGCAAACGAACATCCGGATGATGGGTCATTTATGCATTATATAGACTCAACCGTCGTTCCACTTTCCGGAGTAGATTTTCCCCATGTAACGGTCTTGCCACAGAAGACTAATTTGGGATTTGCTGGAGGGAATAATATTGGAGCAAAGTGGGCAGTCGAACATGGGTGTGAGTATGTTTTTTTTCATAATAATGATGGATTTGTTGCGACTAGTGCGTTTGAGCCACTGGTCAGTGTGCTTGAAGCTGATCAGACTATCGGACTTGCGCAGTCGCTCGTGATGCTTCACCCTGAAACTAATTTACTTAATAGTGCGGGAAATTCTTTTCATTATTTAGGTTTTGGATATTGCGACCAATATCGAGTGGATATTAAAAATTTGTCTTTTCCTCCGATTAAGGATGTAGATTATACGAGCGGAGCGGCACTATTTGTGCGTAGTGATTTGATTAAGAAACATGGTGCGTGGGACAGTGATTTTTTCATGTATCATGAAGATTTGGAATGGTCGTTTCGTTTGCGAACCCTCGGGTATCGTTCGGTATTGGTACGGGACTCATTGTTTTATCATAAATATCAATTTGGACGAAGTATCGAAAAGCTATTTTTTATGGAGCGGAATCGAGTAGCTGTTATGATTATGTTTTTCAAACTTCCTACTCTGATTTTACTTCTTCCTATGAATCTGATTCTTGAAATTGGACTTTGGATTTTTGCAATCAAAGCAAAGAATGGTCGTAAGCGTTTGGAAATGTATCGGTATTGGACCAAGAAAAAAAATTGGGATATATGGCTCGCAAAACGCAGAAAAATTCAGAAAGAGCGCATCGTCGGTGACCGTGAATTATTGAAATATTCTGTTCCTGGTATTTATTTTCAAGATTCACAAATGGATAATCCGCTTCTCGTGTATGTGGGTAATCCTATTATGAAATTGTATTGGTGGGTTGTGGTAAAAGGTATGATCTGGTGGTAGTCTTGAAAAAGTTTTATCTTTATGATAAGATTCTGTGTCTTCCAAAATATATAGCGTATGCGTATAAGAAAAGCGATTTTGACTGGTGGAGGTCGTGCAACACGACTGCAGCCAATCACTACAACCATTAATAAGCATTTACTTCCGCTTGCGAATAAGCCGATGATTTTTCATGCAATTGAAAAAGCTGTTCAGGCTGGAGTGACGGAGATTTTTATCAATACGAATCCCGGAGAAACTCAGCTGCAAGCTATGATTGGGGATGGAGGTCACTGGGGAGTCACGATTAAGTTTTTTGAGCAGACGGGAGGACCTCAGGGAATTGCCCATGTGGTGAATGAAGCTAAAGACTTTATTGGCGACGAGCCATTTATGTTTTATCTTTCTGATAATGTGTTGCTTGGGGATCTAAACGGGATGTTTGATGAATTTAGTACAGGGACCTATGATTGTATGCTTGCATTGTCAGAAGTACAGGATCCTGAACGTTTTGGTGTGCCTGTGTTTAATGATAACAAAGAATTGATTGATGTGATTGAAAAGCCTGAACAGGCACCAAATAATTTTGCAGTTACGGGGATTTACTTGTATGGACCACGTGTTTTTTTTGATGCATTCCAGAATATTGAAAAAAGCGCACGTGGAGAATATGAGATATCGACTATCCATTCACTATTTTTGAAACAGGGAAAGAAAGTTGGATATAAGGAAATTACTGGTTGGTGGAAAGATACCGGAAAGATGGACGATCTACTTGTTGCAAATAAATTGTTGCTTGATCAAGCTCAACCAGATTATTTTACTTACACTCCGGAAATTGCAAAAAATGCGAAAATTAGTGGGCTTGTACATATTGGAAATGGTTCACAAATTGGAGAAGGGGTTGTGTTAAATGGACCAGTCATTATTGGGGAAAATGTGGTTTTGGAGAATTGTACTATTGGTCCGTATGTGACGGTTAGTTCAGGGAGTGAAATTCGGAAGGCTCGAATTGATGATTCAATTATCCTTGATAATGCGAGTATTAATATCGATATGCATATTACACATAGTATTATCGGCAAACAAGTAAAATTGACCAAAAAAAATACCGAGGGCGGTCGGTCAATGATTATTGGAGATAAAACTAGTGTAGAGCTGTAATTTTTTTCCTGATGAATCTAAAATATTGGAATCTTATTCCAATATTTTTTTAATACTCTAAAGAATGGACTCCTACTCGTCCGGCGAAACTACCAAAGAAATAGAGAGTCCGTCTCGTCATGTTTATGGAAACAATGGTGTATGAATCTATTGATACGAGTGTGTGCCTTACATAGTAGCCTGGGTTGAATGCGGATAATTCTTTTTCAGTTGCAAGTAAGAGGACTCCATTTTGATCGAGAAGAGAAACTTGCTTGATTCTGTCACCACTTCGATTCAGCAGGCTTATTCCGCCGTCAGCGTACACACTGGAGAGTTCCCAGGGAGACCATATGAGCCATTCTTCAGTTCTTCTATTATAATGTGCATCGACTCCGTTGATAGTCTGGATTGATTCGATTCCATTATTTGCTATTTTTGCAACAATAGTTTTGTCTTTGTGTGTTACGATAATTCTTGAATTGTTGGCATGAATAATTGAGTCTATCTCGTCAGTTAGACTGTACACTGTTTGTGTCTGAGGATTTTTGATTGTATATCCTTGTGCTTCCCAGATTCCACCATCTTCATCTCGATACCAGACACTACTAGATACTATACCTGCAATTCGATCTGATCGTGTTAGAGAGTGTATGAGAATATTTTTATCTTGGTAAATATACAGAGGCTCGGTAGGGTTGATTGGATTCCATGTGAGGACTGCATCATTGTTGATTGGAGTAATATTAGTGTTTTCTGGATTGGTGAGTGAAATTAGATATAGTGTATCTTCGTTTGCTCCAGGTACTCGGCTATAAGCGAGTGATGCATAGGGAGAAACTTCGATAATTGGCTCAACTGCATTGAGTGTGCGGTATACAAGTGTATCATTGTCTGTTGTGGCATTGATTACATGTAATTCGTAGAGCTCATTTATTTTTTTTAAAACTAACAAGGTATCGTTATATCCTTTTACACCCAATACTGTTTCGTCTGTCTCAAATAGGGGTACAGGTAATGCATCTTTTATGAGTGTCACCCCTTTGATATAGGTAGTGTTATTACTCTCGATTGTAATGTCGCGCTCCCAGGTTTTGTAGCCAGGACGTTCTATTTTTAATGAATACGTTCCCGGTGCGCGATTGGTGAGTTTGATCGGAATATCTCGTTCAATCTGAATTCCATTAAGACTTACGAGAGAATTTCGTGGTTCCACATCAACACTTAATACTCCTGTCTGTTTGATTTGTTTTTTTACAAAATCATATCGATATCCCGCAGTATAGAGGATGACCGATGGGGCGATGATAAAAAATGCCACCCATAGGCAAAGCATAAACACTCTTCGTACGGGGCGGGTGAAAATATGGCCTATTTTATGGGTTTTTGGGTATTTATTCACAAATTGCTTAAATTGGTATTATTTGGTATCATTATAAGCGAAATTTGGTTTAAATTCAATTATTGTATGGCAACGTACGTAATCAATGGGGGTAAGAAGCTGCATGGTTCTATTGCAGTTCGAAACGCAAAAAATTCCGCGTTGGGGCTTTTGTCCGCTTCTGTAATGGTGGCTGGCAGAGTAACCCTCAAAGATATGCCTCGAATTGAAGAGGTATATCGTTTTATTGAGATGCTTCAGAGTATCAATGTTTTTTGCGAATGGAAAGATGAGCATACTCTTGTTATTGATAGTTCAGAAAAATTACATTTGGAAACGATTGATAAGATCGCTTCTTCGAAAATTCGTTCATCACTTTTATTACTAGGCTCCCTTGCTTCACGTGTGCCAACATACCGGCTGTATCGTTCAGGCGGGTGTAAGCTCGGAGAGCGCACGGTACGACCTCATCTTTATGCACTTGAAAAATTTGGTATAGACATTACGACCACTGAAGAACATTATGAAGTTGTTGCAAGTAAGAAATTAAAGGCCGCGTATGTAGTAATGTATGAAGCAGGGGATACTCCTACCGAAAACGCGATCATGGCTGCAGCTTGTGCCGAAGGTACGACTACTATTAAATTTGCTTCGGCGAATTATATGGTACAGGACTTGTGTTATTTCCTCGTCAAAGCTGGGGTGAAGATTTCTGGAATTGGTACTCAGACGCTCACGATACAAGGAATCAAGAAATTCAAATCAAAGATTGAGTATTCGGTAATGCCTGATCCGATCGATGCAATGGCATTTATTGCAGCAGCAATTACGACACAGTCTCATTTGGTAATTGAAAATTGTCCGATTGATTTTCTTGAACTTGAGCTTGAAAAACTACGAGTAATGGGACAGCAGTTTTCCCTACACAAAGAGAGAAAATCTAAGAATGGAAAATTTGCTATCGTGGATATTGAAATTACTCCTTCGAAACTAGTAGCTCTTCCAGATAAAATCCATGGCATGCCGTTCCCTGGAATTAACATCGATAATGTTCCATTTTTTGTACCGATTGCGACGACTGCAAAAGGAAGAACATTGATTCATGATTGGGTATTTGAAAATCGTACATTTTATTATCTTGAATTTCAAAAATTAGGAGCTAAAGTGACACTTCTTGATCCACATCGAGTGTTTGTAGAAGGTGCTACTCCGCTCGTCGCACGAGAAATCATTGCTCCTGATGGAATTCGCCCTGCAATGGCGCTCTTGGTAGGTATGCTTGCTGCAAAAGGAACGTCAAAATTGCGTGACATATATGTGATTGAGCGTGGGTATGAAGATCTTGAGACGAGACTTCGAAGTATTGGGGTAGATATTACACGAACTGAATAATTAACAAAGAACTTTTGTTATGGAAGAACCAAAGAAAAATAATGTTACTCGATATATTGTAACCGGAGCACTCATCCTCGGTGTTTTTGTTTCAGGAGTTCTCACCGGTACTTCATATGGAATGCGAGCGATAATTCGAGGTGACGATGTTTCTGCTGTAAATAGCATTACGAGTTTATTTTCACCTGCACAAAATACAAGTGTTTCTTTTGATCAGTTTTGGACGGTGTGGAGGAAAATTCAGGAAAAATATGTGTATAAGCCTGTAGCAGATACTGACCTCTTTTATGGATCTATGATTGGTCTTGTACAGTCATTGGGTGATCCATATTCTGTATATATGCCACCAGCAAAAGCTGAGGAATTCAGACAGGATTTATCTGGTGAGTTTTTTGGTATTGGTGCTGAGGTGGGACTCAAAGATAATAAGGTGACAGTGATTGCCCCATTGCCCAAATCTCCTGCAGAAAAAGCAGGATTACGAGCAGGAGACGTAATTATCATGGTGGATGGTACTGATGTTTCAGGAAAAGGAATTGACGAAGTAATTACACAGATCAGAGGACCTAAAGGTACGGTCGTTACTCTCACTATATTAAAAGTAGGAGCAGCAACCGCTACTGAAATAAAGATTACACGTGATGTGATTACGGTGCCAACTGCCACCTGGAGTATGAAGGAAGGAAATATTGCGTATCTTCGTGTTAGTTATTTCAATGATACGACGTGGGGAGAATTTGATAAAATAGCAAAAGAAATTACTGACAAGAAGGCAAAGGGAATTGTACTTGATCTAAGAAGTAATCCAGGAGGATACCTCGATACATCGGTCAAAGTTGCAAGTGAATGGATATCTTCTGGAGTGATTGTGTATGAAAAATTAAATGATGGGTACCGTGATCAGTTTACTGCAGACTCGGGTAAACATCGATTTGTGGGTATTCCTACGGTTATCCTGGTAGACGAAGGAACTGCTTCGGGAGCTGAGATTGTGTCTGGAGCACTTCAGGACTATGGCGTTGCTCAATTGGTTGGAAATAAGACGTTTGGGAAAGGATCGGTACAGGATTTTGAATATTTCCCAGATGGATCAGCATTGAAGCTTACTATTGCAGAATGGCTCACTCCTCATGAGCGACAGATTAATAAATTAGGAATCGAACCTGACATTAAGATCGAAAAAATGTTTGTGCAAAAAGAAGGAACTGATGGAACATCACCTGATCATTTTGACGACATTGGACTTGCGAAAGCTTTAGAGCTTTTGCAGAAAAAATAAGCCCATTTTTCTATGCTTCATATTACCGGTATCGTTGTCCAAGGAGAGAAGCGTGGGCGTATTTTGGGTTTTCCTACAGCAAATATTGATATCAAAAAGAAAAAACTATATGTAACGCCTGGAATTTTTGCGGGTTGGGCAGTGGTTGGAAAAAAGAGGTATAAGGCGGCCGTATTTATTCCTACTACTCTTGATCGAGCTGAAGCTCATTTGCTTGATTACGCGGGAAAAGAATTTTATGGAAAGCACATTGAACTTGAGGTGTTGCAAAAGGTGAGTGAAATTGAGCGTTATGACACTACTGATGAATTGATTGAAAAAATTAAGAATGATGTTGAGCTCGTAAGAGAAGTGTTGGGGAAGTGATATGTGGTGGTATAATAAATATTATTAGATTCTATTTTTATGGATGATCAAATAAAATCCATGTATTCTCGTAAGTCATGGTTCGTAGTACTAGGTATTTTTTTACTAGTAATCATTTTTGCAGTTTTTTTATATTATATACCATCTCAGAAAATAGCTCAGTCAAAATCTCCTATACAAATAGTTACTACTAACGATCAGGTTTTGGATGAAAAGAAAGATATTTTTTGTCCGGCTGTTGATGCTCGTTTTGATATTATTAATTCTTCAGTAGGTTTTAATATTGAAAATTTGATTCCTGTTGAAACCAATGTATCAAAAAATTTGATACTTAATACTAAAGGTATTTTTGCGGTTAAGAAATTTAATTCTGGTGGAGATATATATCAGTATGAGAAAGAGAACAAGGAGAAAATGAATGGAGTTGGACCAGCGGGGGGTGTAGGTGTGTCAGAAATAATTGAACCTAAAGATGATAATTTAGGCATCTTTCCTATCACCACTATAACAGGAAAGATTAATGACCTTCTGTGGAAAACTGATGAATACACTACAGGTGTAGGTTATAATGAAAGCTATTTTCTACTGTCTTTAGGTTTTCAGTCTTCAGGACTGTTTGAAATAAAACCTGAATTGGCGATGAAGGATATTCAAGAAATTGACATACCAAAAGAATATTCTCCTAATGAGACTGCATTTTGTGATTCTTTTGTATGCGAGTCTAGGAATACAAACAGTTCAACACTTTATCAAATTCTTGGTTTACAAGATCGCACGATTATTTTTTCTTTTGAACAAAATACAAGTACGTATGCAGGGTATAACTTGGAAGATAAAACATGGAAGAGAATCCCTGTATTTCATATGGAGTCAGGAGCCTCTAAAATTGAAAAAATTATTGATCAATATGGTTGTTTTTCCTACAAAACTTCAGTTGGTGATTTAATTTTTACCCCGCATTTACTTATTTCTAAGTCTGCTCCCCATGATTGGGTGAATAGAACTTTAGATATTTTTTATAATAATATTGGGAAAGCAGCAGGCTCCTTACTTAATTTAAAAAAATAACCGATTTGCTGTAAAGTTTAATAAAAATTCACCTCTCGGTGAATTTTTATTAAACTTTATTTACAGTCTTTCCACCCAATGCTTATCTACGACTACTTCAAGTTCGAGATATACTTTTTTTGCGAGGGCTTGTTCCAATTCACGACGAGCCATTTGTCCGATTTCTTTGATACGTTTTCCTCCTGCACCAATAATTAATTTTTTGTATCGTTCTTCATCGGTCAAAATTCTTGCAGTGATCACAAAAATATCTTCTTTTTCTTCCACGTTGTCTACTTCAACAGTCATTGAGTAGGGGATTTCTTTATCAAATACTGAAAACACTTTTTCACGGATAAGTTCTGATATAAAGAAATACTCATGTACATTGGTTAGTTGTCCATCGGTGTACATTGGTTCGCCTTCAGGCATCAATTCCATTACCTTCTCTTTGAGAGGTTGAATATGGCTTGCGCGAAGTGCTGAGAGTGAGAAAACACCATTGAAATCTTTTCCTAATAATTCGTAGTCTCTTTGGTGTTTTCGGTCACGTTCTGGCAGGTCACTCTTGTTTATCACTAGAATTTTTGGAAGATCAATGTGGCGGATCAGTCCGAATGCATAGCGCTCTTCATCGCCGATTTCACGGCTAGGGTCTACAACATAGATAATAAGGTCTACTCCCTCGAGAGCTTCTTTTGCACGCTGGATGAGCTTGCTTGTGAGCGAGCTTTTGCGGTCTTTGAAGATACCTGGAGTGTCGACGAATGTCATCTGACCTTCGGGAGTGTTTACTACCCCATGGATGACGTTTCGGGTCATCTGTGCACGAAAACTCGTAGCTGAAACTTTGGTTCCTACGAGGGTGTTTAAGAGGGTGGATTTTCCTACATTTGAGCGTCCGATTAGGATAGCAAAGCCTGATTTCATAATGGTTTTCTAGTTGCCTATTGCATTGGTTATCTGGTTAATAGGAAGAATATATCACCTTATTGCCTAAAAAACAAGGATGCTGTATCATATTCCCATATGAAAGTACTTCTTTTGAGCGATATAAAGACGCTTGGAAAAAAGGGAGAGATCAAAGAAGTTTCCGAAGGCTATGCTCGGAATTTTCTCATCCGCCAGGGATTAGCAGAGATTGCGACCTCAAAAACGCTTTCTATGATTGATTCTCGTAAGCGAAAAGCGGATAAAGTGAAGGCAGAGGTAGAAAAAAGCCATCGTAAGGTATTCTCGGCGCTCAATGGTAGAAGTATTACTATTCCTGCTAAAGTTGCTGGAGGAACGACACTGTATTCAGCTGTATCTCCTGCGACTATCTCGGAAGAACTCGAAGAAGTCTATAAGGTCGAAATTGACCCAGCAGATATTGTAATCGAAACACCACTCAAAATCGTCGGAACACACAAAATTTTAGTTGTCTGTAGTAAAGATCTCAAGGCAAAAATGAACGTTATCGTTGAAGCTCTTGATTAAGAATCTTCCTCCTTTTTCGGAGGATTTTACTTTTTATTTTTTTGAATATTTAGTTTTTATGAAAAAACCTGTCAAACGTAAATTTATATTTGTAGTTGGAGGTGTGCTTTCGGGAGTAGGAAAAGGTGTTACATCTGCATCAATTGGGGCAATTCTTAAAGCAAAAGGTTTTTCGGTTACTGCATTGAAAATTGATCCGTATGTAAATGTGGATGCGGGTACGATGAATCCTGTCGAGCACGGAGAAGTTTTTGTGACTGATGATCGGGATGAGACGGATCAGGATATGGGGAATTATGAACGATTTTTGGACGTTGATCTTTCAAGTTTGAATTACATGACGACGGGACGAGTATATCTCAGTGTTATCGAAGCAGAACGTGCGATGAAATATAAAGGAAAATGTGTGCAAGTAGTACCGCATATTCCTGAGCATATCATTGAACGTATTGAGACCGCAGCTGCAGCTGCCAATGCTGAGATTAGTATTGTGGAAATTGGTGGAACTGTTGGTGAATATGAAAATATTTTGTTTCTTGAGGCAGCGCGTATGATGAAACTTCGGGATCCCGAGAGCATTGCGTTGGTTCTGGTGAGCTATTTGCCTGTACCTTCACATTTGGGAGAGATGAAAACTAAGCCTACCCAACATGCATCACGAGCTCTAAACAGTGTTGGACTTCAGGCTGATATGATTGTGGCACGTGGACCGTCTGATTTGGATGCACCACGTCGAGAAAAGCTTGCAATATTTTGTGGAGTGAAAAAAGATTATTGTATTTCAGCTCCTGATGTTTCTAGTATTTATGAGATACCAATCAAGATGGAAGATCAAGACATTGGAAATAAGCTTCTCGTATTGCTCGGTCTCCCGAAAAGAAAAACTGATTTGAGTGCGTGGAATAAATTGGTAGGGCGTGTCCGAAATGGGAAGCGTGAAGTGAAGATTGCTGTTGTGGGAAAATATTTTGGTACCGGAAATTTTACGCTTGCAGATTCCTATATTTCAGTGATTGAAGCTATTAAACATGCGTCGTGGAATCAGTCCGTAAAACCAATTCTTGAGTGGGTCGATTCTGAGGAGTTTGAAAAAGATCCAAAATCAATTAAAAATTTAAGTAATTTTGATGCAGTCATTGTTCCTGGTGGATTTGGAACTCGTGGTGTTGAGGGAATTATTTCTGCAATTGAATATGTTCGAAAAAATAATATTCCGTATTTAGGATTGTGCTATGGTATGCAGCTTGCTACCATTGAATTCGCACGCCATGTTCTGAAAAAAACAGATGCGCATACTCTAGAAGTTGATGCAAAAACAAAAAATCCGATTATTCATATCAATCCAATGCAAGCTAGTAATGTTCGTGAACAGAAATATGGAGGGACTATGCGATTGGGGGCTTATGACTGTGCTCTACGAAAAGATACTAAAGTGTATAAGGCATATGGAGAAGCTGTTATTTCGGAACGCCATCGCCATCGATATGAGTTTAACAATGAATATCGAGAGGAAATGGATGCAGCTGGACTCCAGGTAGTTGGTATTAATCCAGAGACCGATTTGGTAGAAATTGTCGAGCTCGAGAATCATCCTTATTTTGTTGGGGTACAATTCCATCCTGAGTTCAAATCTCGTCCCATGCGACCACACCCACTCTTTGTTGGGCTCATCAAAGCTGCTCTTCACACCTAGATGTCGGAGTGCTATAGTGGATCCTAGTATGGATACTGCAAATTACAACATTTATCACACAACGAGAGAAGCATGGGAAGCCATGCTTCTCTCTATTGCTGAAGCTAAGCACTCGATTTACTGGGAGATGTATATTTTGGTTGACGATGATGCAGGTAATCGATTTTTTGATCTCCTTATTAAGAAAGCAAAAGAAGGAGTGCGTATCAAAATTATCATTGATTACTGGGGAAGTTTTTGGTTATCCAATAAAAAGATCCAAGAACTTCGAGCGGTGGGTATTGATATTAGAATGTTTCGGCCAAGTATTAATCCGTTCTTTAGATTCAAAGATTGGTTGATGCGCCGGACACATCGCAAGATTCTGATTATCGATGAAAAAATTGGTTTTGTTGGGGGAGTGAATGTACATAAGAATTTTGAGCAGTGGGACGATTTGGTCGTGAAATTACAAGGCAAGCCGGTACGTTCGCTTCTTCGATCGTTTGCAAAATTTTATATCAGATGTGGAGGAAATAAGGATGAGGTGCGACATATGTTCAAATTCCGTTACCGTGTTCGACGTGATACCTTTGATTTTGTCTATGATGATATTGATCGTACAAAGTCAAAGATAAAGCGACGATATCTTGATGCTATTTATAAAGCACGTGAACGAGTGATTTTATTTTCTCCGTACTATTTTCCTGATCGACATTTTTTGGCAGCACTCTGGGCTGCGCGTAAAAAAAATGTTCGCATTGATCTTTTGATTCCATTCCGCACTGATGTGCGTCTTGCTACATACGCTGCATATGGATGGTTTGCCCTCATGACTAAGCGTGGAGTGAAGGTGCATCTTACCAAGAATATGATGCATGGAAAAGGTATTGTCGTAGATGATGATCTGGCATTTGTTGGAACAAGTAATTTGGAGCATTCTAGTTTTGATTATAATCAAGAAGTAAATGTGTCGATGACTGATAAAAAAGCGGTTGCTGAGGTCAAGGGAGTGGTCGAAAAATGGATTGAAGACGCAGATGAGCTTGATCGTGACGAATGGAGAAAACGCGGGAAGTGGGCGCGGTTCAAGGAGAAAGTGGCTCAAAAATTGTATGCATATTGGTTTGATGTGAAATAAAAAAATTAAAGATTGAAGATTTAAGATTGAGATAGGAGTATTTTTTTAATCTTCAATCTTTAATTTTTCTCATATTAGATTTAGAAAAAGTATGTCTTCGTTTGATAAAAAATTTACTCGCGAGCCATTGGCCTACCGCATGCGACCGAGGAATTTTGATGAATATGTAGGGCAAGTTAAACTTACAGGCGGCAAATCTTCTTTGCGCTCCATGATTGAGAACGGGGTGGTGCCTCCGATGATGCTATGGGGACCTCCAGGAGTTGGGAAGACCAGTCTTGCTTCGCTCATTTCAGAAGTCGCAGGATTGCCTTTTGTAACGCTTTCAGCAGTTGAGAGTGGGAAGAAGGTATTGACTGAGACTGTTCGCGAGGCAGAAGAGCTATTTCAGAAAGAAGGTAAACGCACGATTCTTTTTGTTGATGAAATTCATCGTTGGAATAAGGCTCAACAGGATGCGCTATTGCCCTATGTAGAGCGAGGGACAGTTATTCTTATTGGTGCAACGACAGAGAATCCATCATTTGAAATTATTTCACCGTTATTATCACGCACCCGAGTATTTATTCTTGAGCGTTTGGAGAGTGAACATATTATCACGATTGTTGATCGTGCATTGAAAGATGAGGAGAGGGGGTTAGGAAAAATGAATATCAAGCTCGAGGCAGGAGTACCCGAGTATATTGCACTTATTTCAGGAGGTGATGCGCGAGTAGCGCTGAACGCACTTGAGCTTGCATATGTTTCGAAGTCTGGGGTTAAGAAAAAAAATGGTGAAATTGTTATTACTGAAAAAGATATCAAAGAAGCTTTGCAACGGACGCATGTTATTTTTGATAAAAAAGGTGAGGAATTTTATAATCTTATTTCTGCTTTGCACAAATCAATGCGGGGGAGTGATGCGAATGCGTCGCTCTATTGGCTTGCACGTATGCTTGAGGGCGGAGCAGATCCGCTCTATATTGCTCGTCGTGTACTCCGATTTGCGAGTGAGGATATTGGTATGGCAAATAGTGAGGCTATGATCCAGGCAAATGCAGCATATGACGCGTGCCACAAGATTGGTATGCCAGAATGTTCGGTTCATCTCGCCCAGGCAGTGGTATATTGCGCGAAGTCGAAAAAATCAAATGCATTATATCGAGCATATGGACTGGCCGTAGCTGACGCACGGAATACATCGCACCTGGGAGTTCCGATTCATCTTCGTAATGCTCCGACCAAGCTTATGAAAGATATTGGATATGGAAAGGATTATAAATATAATCCAGATTACAAAGAATCAGTGGATCAAGAGTATTTTCCTTCTGAATTAAAAAAAAGAGACTATTTTGGTTAAATAGTCTCAATCGTGATGGTTCGCTCAGTTGTAGTTCCGGCCTTTAGGGTAACTACCGTCAATTTTCTATTTTCAAGTAGTTTTTCTACTTTTTCGGGCCACTCAATTATGGTGAGTGTGTCTGATCTGCCCAAATATTCTTCAATTCCAATTTCCACTAGATCTTCGTAGGTTTCCAGCCGGTACGTGTCGACATGCACTAATTCTTTAATTGTTTCATGGTTTACAGGATAGACGCTCATGAGTGTGAAGGTAGGACTCATTACTTCTTTTTCAATTCCCAATCCTTCGGCAATTCCTTTGGTAAATGCGGTTTTGCCTGCGCCCAGCTCACCTTTCAGAATAATAATATCTCCACCTTCAAGCGTTCGAGCAAGCTCTTTGCTGATTTCTTTGGTTTCGTGTGCTGAGTGGGAGATAAAGGTTTGCATATGAGTTATGTACAATTATTGATTATGTAACTCAGGATACAGCGGGAACTTTTCATTAAGTTTTTTTACTTCAGCTTTTATTTCACTGAGTATTGTTTCATTGTTTGAATGGGTAAGTGCGCGATCAATAAATTCTGCAACTAATTTCATTTCTTCTTCCTTAAAGCCTCGTGTAGTTAATGCTGGAGTTCCGAGGCGAATTCCGCTTGGGTCCATAGCTTTGCGGGCATCATCAGGGATCATGTTTTTGTTTACGGTGATTCCTGCGATATCGAGAGCTTTTTCTGCCTCAGCACCTGTTATTCCTTTACTGGTTACTGCATCAATCAGGAGTAGGTGATTGTCAGTTCCACCAAACATGAGCTTGTAATTTCGGTCATTAAATTCACTTTCCAGGACTTTTGCATTTTTTCTGATTTGTTTTGCATAGTCTTTGAATGCTGGCTCGAGTGCTTCTTTGAATGCTACTGCTTTTGCTGCAATATTATTTTCATGTGGACCGCCCTGGAATCCAGGGAAGACGGATTTATCAATCGCTTTTGCAATTTCTGTTTTGCACATAATCATTCCGCCTCGAGGTCCACGAAGTGTTTTGTGTGTGGTTGTTGTAACGACGTCAAATAGGGGAACTGGATTATTCATTTCTCCACCAGCAATGAGTCCTGCAATGTGTGCGATATCAGCCATCGTGAGTGCTCCTACTTCGTCTGCAATTTTTTTGATTTCAGCGTATTCGATTTCACGTGAGTATGCACTGTAGCCAACGAGAATCATTTTTGGTTTGTGTTCTATCGCCATTGCACGAAGATTATCCAGATCGATTTTTCCTTCGGCATTAGTTTTGTATCTAATAAAGTTAAACACTTTGGTCATGTGTGTGACCGGATGTCCGTGAGTTAGGTGGCCGCCGTGTGACAAGTCCATGCCGAGAATTGTGTCTCCTGGATTGAGTAACCCGAAGTATACTGCAATATTTGCAGGCGCTCCGGATAATGGCTGCACGTTCACATGCTCGGCACCAAACAATTGTTTTGCACGATCAATGGCGAGTGTTTCAATTTCATCAATAAATTCACATCCACCGTAATATCGTTTTCCTGGATATCCTTCAGAATATTTATTGGTAGCGATTGATCCGAGTGCCTCGAGTACTGCGAGAGAAACGAAATTTTCAGACGGAATCATTTCCAGTCCGGTCTCCTGTCGGTTTCGTTCGCGTTCGAGTGCTTCGTATAACGAAGGGTCAAAATCTTTAATTTTTTGTTTGTTCATAAAATAGTTAGTCGTAACTGATGAGTAAGAAAGAAAATATAACCTAAATTACAACATACTAATTTAATGTATTAATTTGTTTGTATTCTTTGATAACTTCAATTACATTTGGGGCACAATTTTCAGGGAGATTGTTAATATCAAACCATTCCCATTCTACAATATTAGACCCAGGTTTTATTTCTCCAATTCGTTTTGCAAGATAGTGAATAAGAATCACTAATTTTTCTGGTTGGTCTGGACGAAATACGAGCATTGGTTTGAGGGGTTGTATAATTTCAATTTCAATTCCCATTTCTTCCATCACTTCACGCTTACATGCGTCTTCGAGTGAAATGTCAAAAGACTCGACTTCTCCTCCAGGAAAAAGCCAGGGAGTAATCCGTCCATCATCTTTTTGTTCTTTATTTAGCAACACCTTACCATCTTCGATAATGACAGGTCCTGAGGCAATGATTGTTTGGGCGGGGAGATTCATATAGGGGTATTGTAGCCAAGAAGTGTAAATATCTCAAGTGACAGTGGAGGATTGACTCTTTTGTCTAATATATGATATTTTTTACCGGACCTGTTTCTTTGGGAATTGGTCAAACCCGTCACACAGGAGAATTCATGAACTCGTATTGGATTTTGTGGTATCTTTCTGGCCTCGCACCTTCTGTTGCCGTGGAGCAGGTTATGCTCCACGAGGAGTCGGAAGTCGAGCCCGAGAAGCCCTTCAACGCCACCAGCAATGATGATCCTCTCATCCTCAGCACTCCTGACCTGCGCCCGACTGGGCGATCGTCCAAGCATCGACCGAAGTCTCGGCAGCGAAGTCAGTCCGTCGCTCAGGACCACCAGTCGTACGAGATTTTCCGTACCTCCAAGCATCAGCAGCGCGGTCGCGGTAAGTGGCAGTGACGTTTTCGAGAGGCTGTGCAAACGCACGGCCTCTCGATCTATCTCATACTGTATTATAAAATGCTCTTAATAGAGCTTATTTTTTTATACACAGACTTGACTAAATGTAATTTTTCCTGTATCCTGTTCCGGTGCTTGATTCGACTTTCAAAGAGTATAAGAGTGTGTCGAATCTGGCCATCACTGGAGGAATGATGTCTGTAGTGTGGAATGTAATAGAAGCCCTGCCTGTGCGTACTGGTGACCTCAAGAGTCTGGAAGAACGACTCGAAGAATCGTACCCGCATCAGCTGAGCAAGGCTGTCCAAGCTAATCGTGCAGCGAGTTCGTCGCCCGATAGTTCGCCTCCCGTCAATTCGCCGCGGTCTGACCGCAGTCCCTGACACGTACATCGTGGAGAAAGGATCATGTCAGAGTTACAAGGAAGTGGTCGCGATCGCAGAAGCAACAGGGTAAGAGTTGACGTTCGAAGGATTTCGTCGAAGCTGATCGTAGAAAGCGCCGAAGTGCATACTGGAAAACCGGATCTAGTGTCCGATCGCCAGTGCGCTAGTGCATCGTCCGAGCAGCTCGGCACTCATCAATCATGGTCGGATACAACAGTCTGACCCTTTACCTCCGGTTGCCGGGAGCTATACTTCGAGTATAGTTCCTGGTCTCCGTTCAGAAATCAAAAGAAGCTCCGACTAGGAGCTTCTTATTTTATTTCTTTTATCATGTAGGTACCTTCTTTTGTATACCCAATTTTTTCATAATAACCGCGCACGCCTACTCCGGAAATTACGGCAAGTTTATGTACGTTATTTTCTTTGGTAATACGTTCAGCTTCGGCCATTAATTTTTTTCCATATCCTTTGTGCTGACTACCGATTGTTTTTGTTTTTCCAATTCCAATCATTTGTCCGTATACGTGTAGTTCTCGCACAAATGCAGCATCTTGTAATTCTGGAAGGATTTTTTTCAACGCAACTACGGGAGAAGAATCTGGAATTCCATCTGAGTGGGGGATACGTAGGCGGACGAATCCGTATACTGCAATACGATTTGTATCTTCCATTGAAATAAAGTATTCTGTTCCTCCGATTGTTTCGTAGGTATCTACGAAAATGTGAGGTTCACCTTCGGGGTCTACCTTGTCTTTTTGGCGATAAATCTCTCGGCAACGCAAACAAACACAGCGCTTACCTTCTTTTTTGAGTTGGTACTCGAGCATTTCGCGGAGGTTGGTGATGATATTTCCATTCTCAATTTCTGTTGCGGGAATATCTCGAATTAATCGAGAGATACGACAATATCGAGGAGTTGCGAGTTTCATTTCAAGGAGTGCTTTGAACAATCCTTCATCTCCATATGATTTGTATCTACCATCCAGGAACCATTGGTATAATTCTGCTGATTTGATTACCGTGTTTGGATAAATTTTGATCATGTCTGGACGAAGTCCGAGGTCTGAAAAAATTTCTTTGTACATTTCAACGTCATGATCGGGCGTTGTTCCAGGCAGATCTGGCATGAAGTGTAAATCTACTTTGAATCCTGCTTCACGAAGTAGATAAATTGCATCACGGAATTGCTGCACCGTATGTCCTCGATTAATTAATTTTAAAATGGTGTCATCCGTTGCCTGAAGTCCGAGTTCAATTCGAGTGCAGCCCTGAAGACGCATGTGATGAATAGATTTCGGAGAAATTGCATCAGGTCTTGTTTCAAGGGTCAAGCCAATAATGCGATGTCCGGTTGATTCATTGATGGTTTGCTCGATATCTAATGCAGCTTGTAGATCGGCAATAGATTTATCATTCCAATATTCCTCGGTAGTAGGTCCAAGTGGAACTTCACGACTGAAATCATTGCACGCTTTGAAGGATTCAAGAATAAACCAATATTGGTATTTGAGTGGGTATGCATTCCAGGTTCCACCTTTTAAGATATATTCGATTTTGTCTGTTGGATGTCCGTTCAATTCAAGCATCTCAAGACGTCTTTTCATTTGCTCGTACGGACTAAAATCAAGCCTGAGAGCCCGTGCTGCTGCTGGTTCGGTGGCAATATAGCTTTTTGGCATTCGAAGTTCGGTAGGGCAGTAAATACATTTACCGGGACAGGTGTATGGTTTTACCAAAGACGTAATTATTACGACTCCAGAGAGTGTTCTCACATTTGCTTTGCGTAGAAAAAATTCCATCTGTTCATCGGGTAGAATACTTTTCTTTTCAATAAGACTCTGATAGGCTATGAGCAATGCTTGATTTGCAGGTTGGCGAATATTCAATTTCGAAGCGCCTCTGCGTTTTGCATCGTCAAAATCATCCTTGGTTAGAGGTTTATCATCGACAATATATTTCATTAGTTTTTCTGCGACTTCATTCATACATTATGTCAAAACCAGATTTCATTTCTCAAAATAAAGATGTCTATAATACGATTGCTTCGTATTTTTCGAGTACCCGTCAATTTGTCTGGGAAGATTTGAAGGATTTTTCCCAGTATATCACGAAGGGTGATACGGTTCTCGATATTGGCTGCGGGAACGGTAGAGTATACCAATTATGTGAGAATTTGCAAGTAGCCTACACTGGAATCGATCAGAGTGAAGAGCTCATCCGGATTGCTAAAGCTAAGTATCCTGAAGTCCATTTTGATGTAGGGGAGATGACCCAGCTTCCGTACGAGGATGCCTCTTTTTCTATAATTATTTGTGTCGCTACGTTTAACCATTTGCCTGATCGTGATTCACGATTGAAATCGCTTAGTGAGATGAAACGAGTGCTTAAGCCTGGTGGGATTATTCTCATGACTAATTGGAATGTATTATCAGACAATGCTCAGAAATATGTTGATCGTGGAAAATGGGAAATAGTAGAAAATAATCGGCAAGATGTATTAGTGCCATGGCTTACTCCTATCGGAGAGAAACTGCCTGGAAGCCGGTACTATCATGGATATGAATTATCGGAATTATTTGATTTATTTACTCACGCAGGATTTATTGTAGAGCAACAGTATTATTCAAAAAAAGGAAAACAGAGTACAAAAAATGAAGGACATAATATTGTGAGCATCGTGAGGAATCAGTGGACTGGAGTTCCATCAGCTGGTGGAGTGGTGGTACGAAAAGAAGGCGACAAATATTTAGTAGCATTGGAGCGTGACACTGGATTGGAAAAATCTGAGTATTGGTTTATTCCCAAGGGGCACCTGGATCCAGGAGAGATGTTGGAAGAAGCGGCACGAAGAGAAATTAGTGAAGAAGTTGGTATAAGTGAATTGAAGTATGAGTACTTTTTGATGAAGACTGAAAGAAAAGCTTTTGTTGGTGATGAATGGAAGAATATGTATTATTTTTTATACACTACGGAACAGATAGATTTGAATCCAAAAAAACTTGTAGGAGAGCGGCAGCATGAAGCGCAGTGGGTGGATTTGTTTCAGGAAAAACCAATTTCTTCGCTTGAAGAGCAGGAGAAAGTGTTTGCGATGGTAAGGAATATAATAAAAACCCAGTGAGTTCACTGGGTTTTTTTGTCACATTCCGGTAATGAGACAAACAACGGGGCCTTCAAATTTTAATCCTTTACTTAGAGCTTTTTGTAATCCTGCGACTGAAAGTGCAGAGTTTGGGGAGATTAGAATTTCGCATGTTTCCTCGATGAGTGTGATTGCGTTTTTGATTTCTTCATCATTTACAACCCAACCAGACCCCTCGGATTTTTTTATTACGTCGATTACTTTTTCTTTTCGATGAGCAACATTATCGACGATTGCTTTTGCGACCGATGATTCTGTATGGGTAAAATCTGTATCAAAATATTCAGCCATCGGGTGGCAGTGCTCGGTCTGTACAATGTGGATTTGAGGTTTTGGTCCGTCTAGTTTTTCAAATTCAAGTCCCAGAGCTTGTGCGGTGGTTCCTGAAGATGTGGGAATAAAAATAGCAGATAGATTTGGAATGTGAGCGAGTTCTTTTGCGAGTTCATAGTATCCAACGAGCGCTAAGTCGTCGGTTGACTGTCGGAGGTTTAGGGCTGCTCCTGCTTTGTGCATTTCCAGCGCAGATTTTTTTGGTCGGTCAGTCTGTGTAATGGTAATGTGTATGTCTTCTTCTTTTTCTGTTTCAAGAATCATTAGTTTATTTGGTTGTATTTTTTGTCCAACAAACACGGTAAGCTTGAGTGGGGCTTCGGCATTATTTCGATTGTGTGATCGCACATATTTTATTGCAGAGAGGGCCGCATTTCCTGATGACGATATAACAAAAGAGGTTTTATTTGCTGTTTTTATATAGTCTTCAATCATGTGTGGAATTGAGCGTCCTTTGTGTGATCCAAATGCATGGAGATCTTCACGTTTGAGGTATACTTCGGTACCGAGAACGTCGTTTAGTTTGTCATATGACTGTTGGGTAGTTTTCATACATTTTGACTATTGAAAAATATCGTGTTATAGTTTTTTTATAATCCAGTCCAATTGAGGTTTTTATCCTTGGTCGGCGAAGTAAACACTACCATGTATGAGACTTATCTGTCCAGAATGTAAAAATGAAGTTGATATTGCAACATTTCCTAATCTTGCGGTTGATCAGGTTCTTGAGTGCGACACCTGTGGAATCACACTTGTTGTCACTGATGTAGGTGAGGAAGTGTCGGCAGAAATTGTGGATGAGGGGAAATGAGAATTCGTTTTCGTGTCATTCCGAGCGTAGTGTAGCGGAGTCGAGGAATCCCTTGATAATAGGAGGTGTATGTATTACAAATTGTATTACGTATATATCATGGGGAGTAAAAGCGGTACTCTTTATATTGGTGTTACTAATAATTTAAAGAGACGAGTTTTAGAACATAAAATACATTAAATGACGGGTTTACCAAAAAGTATGGGTGTACCCGTCTTTTGTATTGTGAACATTTTGATTTTATTGATGAGGCGATTAGACGGGAAAAACAGTTAAAAAAATGGAGGCGAGATAAGAAAGAATTGTTGATTGCGAGTATGAATCCGGAATGGATTGATTTAAGTTAGGTCATTGGTATTGCAAGGGATTCCTCGACTTCCTCGAAGACTCGGTCGCTCGGAATGACACGGTCACTCAAATAGCATTTTTTTGAAATCATCTAGTTTGCCTTGGTGGTGAAGTGTGAGTATGTCGAGGGTTAGGTCTTTTGAGCGGAAACTAGGGTCGAGAATTATTTCCATAAATTCATCAAACGACACGAGTAACGGAGTTATTTTTTCTCCAGGATCCAGGTGTGGTTCTACAATCTGTTTACAATTTCGTGCGATAAACGTTGAAATTGTCCAATCAATTCGAGTGTATAAATTTTTTGTTTTCCAGAGCTCCCATTGTTCAGATGCATATCCTACTTCTTCCAGCATTTCGCGTTGTATTGCATCGAGCGCTGTCTCGTTTTTTTCATGTTGACCTCCGACTAATCCATATTGCTCAGGTGTGTTTGGTTGTTCTTCTTTTACTACGAGAATTTTGTTTCCAATAATTGGGAGTACTTGTGTACTGTGAGGTCGTTTTAACATTTCAAAGGTCTCAGTGCTTCCATCAAACATTTTTTGTTCCCATTGGTAGGTATCAAAAATAATTCCCTCGAATACTTTTTTTGCATTTGTTGGAATTTCCATACCTCTAACTTAGTTTATGTATTAGTTCTTCAATCATTCCTCTGAATCCGTGACTGCCTAGAAATACGATTGAATCACCTTTTTTTGCTTTTGTAACAAGGGTTTCTATCAATACTGCATCATCTTCAATATATTGTGTGTTAGCATGAGTGTTACTAATTACTGATGCAAGTTCGATTCCGTCAAATGGTTTGTCTGCGTCTTTGTCTGTTTTGATAATGGTAAGGCGGGGGATAATAACTATGTCCGCGTCTTTGAAAGCATGATCATATCCCTTTGCAGCGTTTGGTTGGCGATTTCCAGTGTTTGGTTCGAATAGTGCGATTACTTTTCCTTTGGTAATTTTTCTGACAGTAGAAAGTGCTGAAGCGGCTTTGGTAGGCGAGTGTGCGATATCATCTATTACAGTGACCGCGGTGTCTAATCTTTTTTCCATACGACGTTTCAATCCTTTGTGTGATGCGATTGACGCGATAATAGAATCTGGATCAATTCCGATTGAATGTGCGAGTGCAAAAGATCCCGTGATATTTTCTGCCTGGTATTCACTGATGAATGGACTGTGTATGTGGTAGGTTTTTTTATCATGTACAATATCAAATTCAATACCATTTTTATTGCTGACTAGATTTGAGTAGGTGTAATCATTGTGCTCACTGAGTCCATAGGTCACTGTTTTGCATGGTGCATATTTAGTATATGTATGTGCACGTTCTGATAACACGAGTAGTCCATCTTGAGGAAGTGATTGAACGAGTGTTTCAAATGTTTCAAAATATTTTTCTTCGGTTGGGTAAATATCTGCGTGATCCCATTCTACGGCTGTGAGAAGTAGATGTGTGGGATCGTAGTGAGCAAATTTTGGACTATTATCCCATCGTGCAGTTTTATATTCATCACCTTCGAGCACATTCCACACACCGTCCCCAATCACTGCTGACGGAGTTTCATCAATACTTAATCCTCCAAACATGTAGCTTGGATTATAGTTTGCGTCAGACAAAATCTGTGACAGGAGTGCTGCTGAACTTGTTTTTCCGTAGGTTCCGCTACAGACAATAGAATTTTCTTTGAGGAAAAATTTCTTGATCAATTCTGGATACGAAACATAGGGTATCTTATTTTCCTGTACATACATCCATTCAGGATTGGTAGAAGCCGCGACATTTCCAACAACGACGAGGTCAGGATTTCCATTCGCGCACATTTTGGTAGGATGCCAACCAGGATAGTAGGGGACATTATTATCTTTCAGATATGTTGAAATAGGCGGAAAGAATCCTTTGTCACTACCCGTCACGTCGTGTCCTGCTTTTTTGAGTGCGAGTGCAAGGCCTCCCATGGCTACGCCGCAGATTCCAATAAAGTGGATTTTCATACGCTTAGAATATTTTTTAACTCTTCTATATCTTCTACCCATTTGTCTCCATCAAACCATTCAGCTCCAGAAAATTGGAATTTGTAGGTATCCGTGGGCCGTTGCGCTGAGCCTAGGTATACATATTTTTTCCCATTATCTTTTGCCCATACAATTGCTTTCGTCATCATTCCAATACCGATATTCGTAAATTGGCTCACATTCGTAAGTTCGTAGAAAGGATACGAATAATGCAGAATGTCTTTATTAGTATAACAAATAGAATAGCCGACAACTTCATCGTTGTATATATAAGTGAGTAATAGATTAAAATTGCTATTATCTGCGTCGGTCAACAATTCTTTTACTTTATTTGCACTGAATGTTCCATCACCAAATTTGGTGGTATAAAAATCTTTGGCAAGCTTACCAATTGACCAGTGATAGTCGGAATAAGGAAGGGGAATGGTAACGAGTGTCATTTCATCAGTTTTTTTGAGTACTCGGCGATTCTCACTTGAGAGTTCGAATTTCGAGAGATCAATTCGTACACTACGAGTCTGATCCATTTCTCCTTTTCCTCGTCTAGTAAAAACAAAACCCTCAGTGTAGGAAGTGCTGATTTTTTCTGATGAGAAATCAGTAAGTGTTTGTTTTTTCCAAGAGAGGTATGTCTTCATAAGACTAAGGTTTTTTTATTTTTTGTAACGTATGTTATACTCTGGTCATCTTAATTTTTAATAGTGTATATATGGAACAGAATCCTGTTGCTCCTCCGACAAAAACTCGGTTGATGTTCAGTGGTGTTGTGTTGTTTGTAGGACTTATCATGCTTGCTATGATGGAAGAAAAGAGTCTTGCGTGGACAGTGACTATTGTTGGTGCATTGTCAGTGGTGTACAACGTGGTAATGATGAAAAAAGGGAAATAGTCTTTTGTTTTTTTCGGAAAAAATACGTACGTACTGTATGTATTTTTTTAATATAATGCAATCCAGAGACCGAGTAACACCATTCCTGAATGCACGATCCAGAATCGCATTACGGTTTTTTCCTCGCTCCATCCACGAATTTCAAAATGGTGGTGGATAGGTGCCATGGAGAAGATGCGGCGACCCAGTGTGTGTCTGCCAATGATTTGAATCACTACACTGAGGAGCTCGACAAAAAAGATAAAACCAAAGAGGGGAAGAAGGAGCATGTGATTAATCACAATCGTATTAATTGCGAGTAATGCACCCAAACCGAGCGACCCGACATCTCCCATCTGGAAGCGTGCAGGTTTGATATTGAAATAGGTATAGGCAATGAGTGCTCCTGCAACCATGGTATTTAGAATTGCAATTTCCTGGTAGCCTTGGAGCCAGCTTAATACTCCAAGTGTTGAGAAGGTAACGAGAAGTGATCCTCCTGCGAGACCGTCCATTCCATCTGCAACGTTTACTGCGTTTGCTGTAAACATGACAAAGAAAATAATAAGCGGAATAATCCACCAGCCGATATTTACAAACCCATCAAATGGAATATGGATTTCTCTCCAGGTTTCACCTAGTTTGAAATATACCCACCACGCAGTGATTGCTCCTGCAATAAACTGCAATAATAATTTTTCGTGCACATGAATACCGCGACCAGGATGTCTCGAGAGCCACACTGAAGTTCGTTTGAACAGTGACCAGGGGAGTGTGATCGTATACCACACACGCATTTTCCAATCATGGTGTACGCGAATGAGGCGGAATACCTGGCTTAGTTTTCTGCTGCGGCGCTTCTGTCCATAGATATTCATCACATCATCGATTCCACCGAGAAGGGCTGATAAAAGCATTACTCCAATTGGTACCCAGGTGTATTTTCTCTCCCAATTGAAAATCATGGTGAGTACGGCGACCGTGATAATAACCAATAGGCCTCCCATGACAGGCACTCCGGCTTTTCCTTTGCGTGCGCCCATTGCTAGAGTAGCGTCGTATTCTGGGCGGCGGGTGAGTTTGTATCGATAGAGAATTTTGGTAAGGAGTGGTGCCCAAGCAAATGCAGCAAGGCAAGAGAGGAGTCCATAGCCGATTATTGAGCGTAGAAGGTCGAGAGAAGATTCAGTGATTACCATAAAACAAAAGAATGGCTAAATTAAGCCATTCCAGTCTACTGTAAAATAGGGAAAAATTCAAGTTACTACATATCCTCGATTGCTCTCCTCATTTTTGTCCTACTTTCCTCATCTTTTTTTTCTATTTCTTCTGATGAGTTTTCGTTATGTATTTGCACTAATGAGTCTATACAATTTATTATGCATTCTCTGAAACCATATCTACTCTTCGTGGAGATAATTTTATTTCTTGTCACACCTTTGTCTAGGAGTATTGATTTGATAGTGTTTCTGTCAATTATTCCTTTTCTTAAAGCCTCTTGAGTTTTGGGTTCGCTATATTCATCTTTGATTTCTTCGATTAGTTTTTTGATTTTTTTAATAGAAAGGTTTTTGATAGTTTCGTCTTTTTGAGATTCAGCGATGGTTTGTACATGTTGTACTCCAGCTTCTTCTAATAGGCTAAGATGATCAATTAGTTCTTTAAAATCATTGGTATCAAATAGTACTGGTATGTCTTTCACAGCACTTCGAAGCTCTTTAAGTTTTTGTATTTGTTCATCTATTTTTTCAAGTACTTCTTCGTGTTCAGGTAAATTAAATTCTTCGACTCCTTCGTGTGTGTCTGGTTTGGATCCTTCCAGCTCGTTTGTGTGTATGATTGATGAGTGAAAATTTTCTGAACTTCCTGCACCACCTCTGAGTTTTGCCATATAAAATATTTTAGTGATTTTTTTGAAGTATGACTCAAATATTCAGGCTCGTCAAACGTACTGAATCAGCATTTTTCAAGTATGTCCATGTTTCATTTTTTTCTCCAGTCTTTCCATCTTCCGTCCATTTTTGCTCGAGAATGGTTCCGTTTGGCTTGGTAATTTCAATTATTCCACGTCTAATACCTTTGGTATATTTTCCTTCGCTTTTCCAGGTATATGAATGTGCGTATTCTAGGGATTGTATTTTTTCTGAGTTGTCACGAGTGACTGAGGTAATAATAATTATATGATTGTAATCATGTTGAGGTCCTCCGCCAAGTGAGATTATCAGATCGCTTGGTCTCACCTCAGCGAGAGAAATTTCGGTGGAGTTTTCATGAAGTGTGGTCACTCCGGTATTTTCTACAATTCTGATTTTTGCAATTATTCTTCGAAGTAATCCTTTTGATTTGAACGATAATATTTTTTTGAGCGTTCTTCCTTTTGATTGAAGTTCTGCATCGAGAATGTAGTATGCAAAAGCAGAACAATCAAGTCCGAGATGGTGTTCGGTAAGAAATTTTATGAGATCATCTTCATTTAATTCATCGAGTTCAAACTTATCTCGAAGCGAGAGAATGCGTGCTTCGTCAACAATTTCTAGGGGAGTCCCTTTTCCTACGAGTACTCGAAGCGCTCCGCGAAGATTGGATGTGCGATTGTTGAAGTAAGGGCAATTAATTGTTTTGTTGCCAATTTTGAGGTGCTCGTATGAATCGATGACTGCAAGAGCTTGAGGGGAGAGGGAATGGGTCGGCATAGTTATCTAGTTCAGAATAGATTCAATTTCTTTTCCAGTATCAGTAAATTCATTATCGACTTCAATAATACTTGTTTTTGATTGTATGCGTAACAGATCGCTATTGTGCTCAGTATTGTTATATGAAATCACTTTGAAATTTTTTTCTGTTAGTTTTTTTGACGCTTCTTCAACTTGTACGAGTGATGTTATTTTTTTTGTTACTCGTTGAATAATTTGCGCTCCGTTAGAAATTTTTACAAGAGTTACTTCGTCCAATGGTTCGCCAAGTAATGCTTTCACATGTGCTTCAAGAATACTGATTGTGTTGTCGTCTTTTTTTACACCCATTTGTAGCTCACTTTCGTATGAAGCACTTGCTGGTTGGCGTGCATTGATTTCTATGAGATACCATCTATTTTCTTTGGTACTCCATATTGCATCAATGCCGAATAATCCAACCCAACCAAGATCGCGAAGTGTATCTGCCACCTCTCGTGCCATGAGATCATACGATGTGCGTGCTGATTCATGTAATATTCGATAGGGAGCTCCCCAGTCATTTCCAATAGTCGCAAATACACTATCAGTGAACGGTCTCATGCCCGTGATTTGATAGCTGATGTTTCCCGTTAGTGTCGTGTCTTCTGCAACCACAATATTACTGGTAAATACGGGCCCTTCAATAATTGGTGCGATTCGTGATTCACGTTTGGGAAATTGATTTTTTAGTTCATTCAATTGTTTTGCGGTTTCAACAATCATTGTTCCGCTTCCGGTGTGAGAATGGTTAAATTGAAGTACAAAAGGTGTGCCTAGCCATTGAATTTCTTCAATTCTTTTTTTCTCATATCGTGGCATGAGTTCACGTAGTTTTTCGAGTGTCGTCAACTGTGTAATCTTTTCTTCGAGTGAACTTGCTAATTTTGATGCGGGATTTAGAAGTGTATATCCTTTTTCAGTGCACCATCTTTCTATGAGCGACGTGTTTTTGAAAATAAGGATTTTTGGTGAGTCAAATGTGCTCAAAAGCTTTTCGGTTTTTGTGTGAGCGAGAAGCTCGTGAGTATCAAGTGTATTCAGGCTATCTATAAGGTGTATGCGGTCAGGGTATGTATTCTGAACTGACTTGGCAAACGGTGTTTCATTTGAGATAATGAAAATAGACGGAATGGTAAGGCATCCGATAGCGCGTTCGATGTCACGAGTGATATAGATGATTGTATTTTTGCCAACTTTTTTCATAATTTAGACTCAAGCATACTATTTTTTCTTTCTAATTGCAACGTATGGAAGCACTCGCACCAAAATTGAAACAGTACGGAAAAGTAAAAATAAGTGAACCTTTATCCAAGCACACGTCATTTAAAATTGGAGGGCTTGCTCGATTTTTTGTGTCTCCTGAGACACTCGAGAGTCATGTGGAACTTATGCAGTACCTCGATGGTGTGGGAGTCTCATATGTGATTATTGGTGGGGGGAGTAATATGCTTGCGCCAGATACTGGTTTTGATGGTGTCGTCATTCATCCTGAATATCAAGAAATTAAACGTGAAGGGTCAAAAGTTATTGCAGATGCTGGAGCCTCGACCGTATCCGTTGCTCGATTTTCTATGAAGGAACAGCTGACTGGTTTTGAATGGGGAGTTGGAGTGCCTGGTACCATCGGTGGCGCGGTTCGTGGAAACGCAGGTGCGATGGGGTTTGAAATGAAAGATTCGGTAACCAAAGTAAAGGTGTATCAAGATGGAGAAGTGATGGACTTTAATATTGAGCAATGTGCTTTTGAATATCGATCAAGTATTTTTAAACGTAAGGGTGGGGTAGTGCTTCAGGTAACGCTTGAATTGGAGCAGACAGAGAATAAAGAATTGATCAGACAAGCGCTTGAGTATCTTAATTATCGCAATTCTACTCAGCCCCAAGGTCATGCGTCGACTGGGTGTATTTTCCAAAATCCTGATGTAGGGAAATATCGACCACAGCTCATTGAACATTTTGATAAATATAGTGAGCATGTACAGAAGTTTTTAAGTTTAGGAAAAATATCAGCAGGGTGGCTTATTGAGCAGGCGGGATTGAAAGGTGTGCAAGTAGGGCAAGCACTGGTTTCTGAACAGCATGGTAATTTTATTGTGAATTTAGGTGGTGCCACTTCTCACGATGTTCGCACTCTTATTGATAGAATCAAAGAAACGGTCTATACTAAATTTGGGATCACACTTGAGGAAGAAATTTACACTTTTTAGTTAATATTTTATTCTTAATCCGAATCGTATGAACATCAGCATTCATGCAAATAGTA
>CAYUTO010000009.1:0-29537 GCA_964447765.1 uncultured Gammaproteobacteria bacterium
AACTTAGTGGTTCTAACCCTTCGGGATGTGCCAAAGGTCCCACCTGAATAATGGGGAAAGAATACTTCAAAAAGAGAGAATTGTCAAGGTTTTTGACCTCAACCCCACCCTAACCCTCCCCTAAGAGGGGAGGGAAATACGCGAGGTTTTTACGTATGTTCGTGGTGAGCGGCGATTTCTGCGAAAGGGATAATCGCAATACTCCAGGGGATAGCGGAGATGATGATTGGAATAAGGACGCTGTGATCAGGAAAGAATGCGGTTGAGAGGTAAATGGCTAAGGTAAAGTTCATGTAGGCGATAGAAACGGTTGCGGCGACTCTTTTTTTGAACTTGAGCCAAAAGAATACACTGTATCCGATCACATGGGTTAGGAGGAAAAAAATGGTCAGAGGAATGAGGAATTTCGCAGGCTCGGTGAGCACGGTGTTTATTATCGTTGACGCATGTACTGCGGTAACGCCTACGAGGAGTAAACCTAAGGCTCCGAGAGACCCTGCGCGTGCTACTGACGTAACTTTTTTTGCAATCTGTGGAGTGAATTTTTTTAGACCTTCAGCTAGGGCGATAGGGAGGAAAATAATCAAAACCAGACGTATGCACATGTCTACGATATCGACTGAGACTGAGGATTTGACGAGAAATTGTATTACGAGAGGAATGGTGAGTGGTGCTAAGAGTGAGGTGACGATAGAGAGGACCAATGAAAAACTTTGTTTACCGTGCGCCATGGTGGTAAATAATGGCGCGGTCATTGCTGTTGGCATGGCGGCAAGAAGTAAAAAGGGGATTGCGAGGGAGGGTGCTATGAGAAGTGTGAGGTAATAGACCACTATTGGTAGAATGATCAGTTTCAAAATTACCGCGAGTGAAATAGTTTTTATTTCATGCGTACTTTCTTTTACATCTTTGAGATGTAATTTTAATGCTGAAAAAAAGAAAATACATCCGAGGAGGAATGTGATATAGGGAAAAAAATATACTCCGTACTGTGGAAATCCTAGACCGAACCCTAATGAAATTCCGAGGACCAAGATGTAGAGATGTGAGAGAGAGGTATGACCTTTTTTTTGTGTTGCCATATACCTATTTCACTAAGTTACTCGGGGATCCTGCAATAACATTTTTGATATTTTCAACTGCAGTTGTAATAATTCGATTGATGGCTTCCACACTATTGAATGCATTGTGAGGAGTAATGATAGTCTTTGGATGATCGATGACCGCATTTTCAATTAGGCTTTGTCGGATATCTTGTGGTTTCTTGAGGGTCAAAATATTTTCTGGAGTTTTGAATATCATTTCTTCCTCGAGTACATCAAGTCCTGCTCCTGCAATCGTGCCATCTTGGAGTCCCCGAAGAAGTGCTTCAGGTTCTATTAATCCTCCGCGTGCGGTATTGATAATATAGATTCCTTTTCTCATTATTTTTACTGCTTTTTGATCGATCAAGTGTGTGGTAGAGGGAAGAAGTGGAAGATGAAGTGAGATGATATCAGATTCTTTGAATAGGGTATTTAACTCTACATATGAAAATCCATATTCTTTTTCTAGCGCTTTATTTGGGAATGCATCATACGCAATTACTCGTGCGTCAAATCCCTCGAGGAGTTTCATAAAATGTACGCCGATGTGCCCGGTTCCTATGACTCCGATTGTTTTTCCTTTGATATCAAAACCTTGTAAATCATGATAATCGTAGCGACCTTCTTTCACACGTTTGATCGAGGGATATAATTTTCTCGAAAGTGAGAGGAGAAGTGCGAGTGCGTGTTCGGCAACCGTATTTTCTCCATAGGTGGGTACATTTGAGACGGTAATTTTTTTCTTTTTGGCATATGCAAGATCTATGTGATCATAGCCTGTAGAAAATGTCACGATGTGTGCGAGGTGGGGCATGGAATCAATCACACTTTTTCCAATAGTTGAGTCCACAAATACCCCGAGGATGGTGGTATTCGGGTCGAGGTGAGTATTCTCGACAGTGGTCGGAGAAATTGCAATATCATGCGACTCAAGTGAGTGCAAAATATGAGATTGGAATTGTGAATCAATACTGGTGAGTCGAATGACATGCTTCATAACAGGCATTTTGAGAATTTTTAGGTATTTTTGAATGTACTCGCAACATAATACAGGAGATCTTCGAGCTCAGTTCCTTTGTTGGTGCGTTGTCGTATCAATCCAGTGAATATATTATTTTTGTAGATAAAGGTGATTCGTTTTTCGGTTGTACCATTGCTATATTCTTTGGTGGTAACACGGGTGTATCCATATCCGTCATTGCGATAGGTGTTTCCTGAGGATTGGAGGGTTGCTGTGGAGTCGAATTGTTCAAATCCGGTAGGGTATATATGGGTGTCTGAAATTAATTTTTCTTGTTCTTGTGTTGTATAGGAAGAGCTTTTTTTTGGTACTGGTGACACAGTTAAATAGAGTACTGAGGTATCATCTTGTGGTGGCATGAACACCACTGAGTATTCATCTCGAAATGCTCCACCATAGGAGAATCCTCGTATGATTTTGAATTTTCGGGGGTATTCAAAAGAAACTCGTTCGTATTTTTCATTTCGTAAGTACGCTCCATTATTTTTTGCTGCTTGGCGTTCCTCGACTATTTCTTCAAAGACTCCTCGATATGAAATAGTGGAGTTACTTCCGAGGTCTGATCCAATTCTAAAGGTAGTTTTGGTGTTTACTCCAATCAAAGCAAGGTCAGGTATTTCTGCAATTGATACTGAGGGAATTCTGTCTAGACGATATCCTATTTTTCGGAGAGCCGTCTCATTTGAAATTTTTCTAAGTACTTGGTATTTCGGGTCTGTGCTACTAGGCTCTACACGATATACCGTACTTCCATTTCTATCTTTGAAGAGCATAAAATTTGGAGCTGCAACACTCATAACACGTGAGTTTGGGTGCATATTGAGAGAGGTGCCTGTCGGAATCGCATCTATCGTTTTTTGGGCTACCATTTCGATCCAATTTCCAGGGATACCTAGTTCTTTTAGTGTGTCACCATTTTCAATATGAAATTTTACATTGTTGATGACGAGGTATACTTCAGATCGTTCACGGGATTTGATAACTGATCCATCACGTACGATAAGAGTTGTTGGTCGTTCAGTTCCGCTACTACCACTGTTTGATCCTGATCCACTATTGCTTCCGCTGTCGATTCTTATATCTAGGTCATCTTCTTCCACGGTTCCTTCAAAAGGGACGTATTTTTCAGGGTCACTTGGAATAAATCTAAGAGTAAGGTCATCAACTAGGTATACGCTATTCCATGATTTGAAATATGAGAAAAAAACAGCCTCGTTTGGGAAAATCTGTTTGGTGCAGTTTTCTGTGATGTAATAGACCTCCGTGTTTACCGATGATTTGTATGGAGTTTTTGCTCTTAGTGCGCATGAGACTGTTGCTCCTTTGGTTGCGTCTGGAAACAATGTTGTTACCAGAATGAGTGCTGCGCTAAAAAGAAAAATCTTTTTCATATGAAAGCAATTAATGTGTACAGTATAGCTTATTTGTACGCATAGTTCAAAATTCGATTTGATATTTTGTCATCATGTATATTTTGTGTTATAATTACTTTTGTATTACTCATGTTTTTTTTGGCATGTTTTTCGAAAAATACACAATACGATCAGTATTTGCAAGACATGCACTTTTGTTTGTCGTAGATGCTCTAGAGACGTCTACTTTTTTTGATTTGTATGAGTGAGAAGATCAAAATTTCACCATCTTCTTTTAGCGCGTCATCTCACATTCCTTCTCGTCGATTTTTTGAAGGTAGATTTTCGATTTATTGGTCGTGGCGCACGCTGCTGTATGAGTATCTTACTCTCAGGCGCGCACCATCTACAAAACAGGATCGTCAGGAACTTGCGAAGTTGCGTAAGCAAATTTTTTTGACGTACTTCAAGAACTTTCTATGGTTTCCCATACTTTTCCTTAAACTTCTTACCCCTTCCTATATGAAAGGGGAGGTAAATGTCTGGACCAATCTTCGTACGCTCTGGCAGACACTCACGAGTAGAGAATTTCGTCCACTTCGCATGGCAGTTTTTATGCAGTTTGTTTTTATTTATGTCGTTGGACATCTTGGGTATATTGTATTTCATAATTATGCTATTCCTGCACTTACTGCAACGTATTTCTGGACACAGGATGGCTGGGGTAGTGGAGCCTCGACAACTGCATTTGGATCTCATCCTGGCAACCAGTCGAGCTGGACTTATTTTTATTCAAAAGACTCGGCGGTTGTGGTCTCTGGTGGAGACATAACACTCGCGCTCGATTCTGAAACTATTATTCATACTTCGGATACAGATTTTAATACTGGCACCAAGTCCAATGTCTATACTACAAGTACAGGAGCAAGCGCTTCGATTGTGTTACTTAAACCAGGTGGGGCTGTTTGTTCCATCGATTCTGAGTGTTCTACTAATCTTTGTGATGGAGGAGTTAATACCTGTTTTGATCCTTGTGTTACCAGTTGGTCCATGACCTACTCAGGGGTAACTTATCCTCTTGTTGAGATCGGAGATCAGTGCTGGTTTGGTAAAAGTCTTAATGTTGGTACTAAACTAGCCTCAGTCAACACTTTCCCTTCCAACAACTCTCTCATCGAGAAATGGTGCTATAATAATTCTGACGCTTCCTGTACTAATTATGGTGCCCTCTATACTTGGGCAGAAGCAATGCAACTTCCTCCTACGTGTAACACTACCTCTACTGGAGAATGCACGCCTACCCCTCCCACTCAAGGTATTTGTCCTTCAGGATTCCATATTCCTACTGACGATGAGATGAAGACTCTGGAAGTCTACCTTGGGGCATGTACGGGAGCTGGAGCAGGATGCGTGGACGCATTTGGATATCGTGGTTCTGTTGTTGGGGATAAACTCGCGTCTGGTGGTTCTTCAGGGTTTGATTATCTTCTTGCAGGTTATCGCCATTCGAATAATTCGTTTGCTAATCTAGGTTTGTATGGTCATCTATGGCTTGCTTCTCCTGGTCCTAATATTGGTCAATCTTCAACTGTAATGATGCGTATTTTTTACCAGTCACCAAATAATTTATGGCGGAGTAGTATTGCACGCCCCTTTCAGGTTTGGGGAAATTCTGTCCGTTGTCTCAAGGATTGATGGATTTTTACGAGTCATGATTTATGGAACATAATATAAAAAAATACTTGATTCATATTATTACGTATATTGTATTTTTTTGTATTAGTGTTCCATCGGTGAGTCATACCGCTGATCCTGCGAGCGGAACTTTTACCTCAGCTATTGTAGACATCGGTGCTACGGTTATGTTTGATACGATTACGTGGGGCGATACACTTCCTGCTAATACCTCGGTTACTATGGAGGCGCGCGCAGGAAATAGTGTGGATGTGAGTGATGGGGTCTGGACAAGTGTTTCAAAAGGTCAGGCACTCTCAGCTAATTTTGATGGACGTAGATATGTGCAGTATCGTGCGACTCTCTCGACTACTGATGGTGATTATGTTCCGAGTCTGGATGATGTGACTATTGGATATGTAGAGGCAGGGACCTTTTCTTTCATCGGATCTCCATATAATACGGGGGATGCTACCAATGTCATGGGGTTGGTATCCTGGAATGCTACTACTCCTACAGGTACCGCGGTGACATTCCAGGTGCGTACAAGTCCAAATAATTCCAGCTGGACCTCGTGGATGGGTCCGGATGGTACGAATGGATCGTATTTTACTGATTCAACTGGGGCTCAGGATATGCCCGTATCCCTCGGAGATTCAGTGGATGATCAATGGTTTCAATACCGTGCATTTCTCTCGACTGACGATGGTGTGAGCTACCCTGTGCTTTCCTCTGTAACCCTGGCCTATGTCGTGAATGCGCCACCCGACGTATTTTTGGTGACGAGCACTCCTATCACTCAGGCTGCTAGTGGTACTGTGTCTCTGTCGTACCGAGTGAGGGATATTGATACGACAGTAGGGGAGACTCCGGGATTTGTATCTATTGATTTGCAATATTGTACGAGCAGTTGTTCGTCCGCAGGTAATGAGGTGTGGGAGACTGCAGCGTCTTCGTCACTTAGTGGGAATTTTGGTTCTGAAATCGCGGTTGATGATAGTGATTTTACCACGTATTCTCTGGTATGGGATCCAAAAATTTCGTATGACAATCAGTATAATGGAACTGATTTTAAAATTCGTATTCATGCTAATGATTCTGAAGCGGCAAATAATCATGCCTATGTTGAATCAAACATCTTCACAATTGATACGACTGATCCTGTGGTGAATTCATTTGTTATTGATGCTAGGGGTGATGCTCAACCTTCGTTAACCCTCTCTGTTACTGATAATACACTTGCTGGTCTTTTGGTGAAATTATCGAATAATAGTGATCTTTCTCCTGATGGACTCAATTCTGATTCGGGTACCTGGATACCGTATACTGTTACCTCGAGTTGGGTCTTTGCAAGTGGACCTACTTCGACGGTGTATTACAGTATTTCTGATGCGTACAATAATTTTTCGAGTAATGGTGCGATTTTTTCGGCTTTGTCACCTCTTAGTCCAATAAATATGGTGATTCGAGATATTTCAAATTCAGAAATGTCTGAATGGTGGGAATTTATTGCGTGGGGAGTCGTACCCGAACCGTCGGCAGGTTTCAAACACTACACGATTTACCGATCAACCGATGGTTCCAATTATTCAGCTGTTGCAACACAGACAGATCGAACTATCAATTATTATCTTGATCAGAATTTGGATACTGAAACTACCTATTACTATAAGGTAGTTGCAGAGGATGACGATGATAATATATCAAAATATTCAAGTGTTGTTTCTGATACACCCAATGGGCAAGGAGGTAGTGATGAGACTGGTCCGACCATATCTTCTGTTACCTCCACTGCTATTGGGACGGAAAGTGTCACTATTACTTGGGATACAGACGAACTCTCTGATTCAATAGTCGACTATATGACTGATACAGGGGGAGATTTTAGTAATGCAGACAGTATTGGACTTACTGCTATGCTCGATAGCTCTGCTGGTCTTGGGAAGCATGCGGTAACTATTTCTGGACTCACGCCTGCGACTACGTATTATTACCGTGTTCGTTCTCGTGATCCTCAGTCTAATGAAGGTGTAAGTGTTGAAAATCCAGATGGCTATACCTTCACCACACTTGCAGGACCATCGATTACGGACGTAGCCATCTCACACATTTCTAATACCGAAGCTACAGTTACCTGGGCTACTGATCAGTCGAGTGATTCATATATCTACTATTCGACCAGTACTAATTTCACTTCTTCTATACTTGTAGGGCTTGCAAATAGCGTACAGGACCATGAGGTTACTCTTGGCTCACTTTCGCCAGGCGTTACCTACTATTTCTTTGTTCAATCAGGTGTGGGACAAGATAAGAATGTGGTTGAGGGAGAGGTGCACTACTACACTTTTACCACAACGATGGATGTGACTGTTCCTGTTATTACTTTTGATGCTGAATATGATGTAAGTGTGACTGATGATAGTATTACGGTATCGTGGGTGACTGATGAGATTGCTACCTCTACTATTGAATACGGAACGAGTGATGTATATGGAACCAGTGTTACTAATAATAATTATAATACGGATCATCTTTCTGTGATAAGTGATTTGTTGCCGGGGACACTGTACTATTTCCGTTTGTATGCTACTGATGAGAATGGTAATCGTTCGGGTGCTACAGAATTTGTAGCGACTACTACTGATAGTGCGGATAATACAGCACCTGTTATTTCTGATGTCGAAGCGTCTGTTGTGACTGATGATGAAGCTCTCATACTCTGGTCAACTGATGAGGCAGCGACCGGACGAGTGTACTATGGTACTGCTACTACGCTCTATACTGCTTCAAGTACTTTGGTGTCTACTTTCAATCGGGCGCACGCGATTACGCTTAGTGGTCTTACTACTTCGACGCTCTATTACTATGTTGTTGTTTCTCTTGATTCCAGTGGTAACTCTACTACGTCCTCTGAATATACGTTTACCACTCTTGAAACACTCTCTGAAGAAAGTGAAGTCGCGCTTCGTGAAGAGGTTGCACGGGCTGAGGGAGTCGCGCAAGGTTCTTCAAGTGTAAGTTCTCGAGGTGGTGGCGGAGGTGGAGCGAGTGTAGATCGTACGGCACCTATTATTTCTGCTGCAAGTTCTGCGGAAATTTCAGGATCACGAGCGAGTGTATTGTGGACTGCAAATGAAGCATCGGTTGGTATTATGGAATTTGGCACGGCACCTGATGAATATACGAAGAGTGCAGTGACAATGCCTCTTACTTTCAAGACGGATCACCGTATTGTCTTACAAGATTTGGATCCACTCACTACGTACTATTATCGCGTGAGTGCTGCTGATGCATCATTTAATGTGAGTAATCTGTTGACGGGGTCATTTACCACGCTTTCAGAGCTCGAAGATGTTGATGAATTAGTTTCCTCTACTGATAATACGTTGATTGGAGAAGAGGCGGAAGAGGCATTCCTTTCTTCAATTGAAAAAGCGAGTGAACTTATTCGATCATTGTCTACTCGTGTAGGAGTGGAGGCTCTTGAAACCACGCTTACTGATCAGGCATCGTTTATTCAGGAATTATCCGCACTTCTCCCGCTCCCGATTATTGGAGGGCAGCCACTAGTTGAGGTGGGGTCGAATTATGCGAGAGTATCGTGGACAACAGATAAGTTCTCGAATTCGTTGGTGAAATTTGCACCTGAAGAGGTTTTTGAGATATTAGACGGGGAGTATGATCAGACGGTGGGAGATGCTGCTACAATGGTTCTCAATCATCGAGTTGAGATCAAGAATTTGCAACCAAATACACTGTACCATTATCGCGTAATCTCGCGTACGATTGCTGGTGCTGAAACGGTATCCGCTGATTTTACGTTCCGGACTGCTGCTGAAGTTACTGAAATAAATACCTATAAATTCGATGTGATTTCTGCGAATGAAGCTCGTGTTATGTGGGTCACGAGTGCGCCTACCGATTCTTCGGTCGCTTTTACTCCATATCGTGGAGGAGTTCCCGATCTCAATTCAAAGCAGTTTGTAAAAGATGCAAGTTTTGTTACGCAACACTCACTTACACTTTTGGAACTTGAGGCAGGGGTGGTGTATGACATTGAACTGTCTGGGGTGGATTATGGGGGGAATACAGTGAGAGAAGTTATTCAAGGTTTCAGTACGACTGATACTGATTTGTCGCCAATTATTTCCCAGATACAGACTGATTCTGCAATTATTCCAGGCAGTACTGAAAAAATTCAGACGATTATTTCATGGAACACCAATGAACTTTCGACGAGTCGAGTATATTATCGCAAAGGATTTGCAACCGGGGAATCACCATTTACCGAGATGACTACTCTTGATCTTGGGTACGTCAAAAAACATATCGTAGTTGTTTCTAATTTTGAATCAGGTCAGGTATATCAATTTGCTGTTGAGAGTACTGATTCTAGTGGTAATACTACGTTGTCAAACACTATTACCATTCTTACTCCGCGTAAAGAAGAGTCAGTATTCCAGGTGATTATGAGTAATTTTGAAGATTTGTTCTCGTGGGTAGGAAAAGTGCGGAGGTAAAGAGTATCGTGAAAATTAAAAAACCGCCACATGATCATGTGGCGGTTTTTTGTTTGGATGTATTATCCTTCAATGGTCACTCCCATTTGTCTCGCAGTTCCTTCGATGATTTTCATTGCTGCGTCGATATCGTTTGCATTAAGGTCGGGCATTTTTTTCTCAGCGATTTCCCGTACTTGTGCCTTGGTAATTTTACCTACCTTGGTTTTCAGTGGGTTTCCTGATCCTTTTGCAATCTTTGCAGCTTTCTTGATGAGTTCACTCGCTGGAGCTACTTTCATGATGAAGCTGAATGTGCGGTCTTCGTATACATTGATGATGACTGGCACGACGTCACCTTTTTTATCCTGAGTTGCTGCATTGAATTTGCTGCAGAAGTCCTGGATGTTTAATCCGTGCTGTCCAAGAGCTGGACCTACTGGAGGTGCTGGATTTGCAGCTCCACCCACGATCTGAAGTTTGATCTGGGTTGTTAATTTCTTTGCCATAATATTATTATTTACAATTCTCTATAAGTGACTGTATCAGGGTGAGAAGCGTCTTTTGGACCACCCTTATTTCAGTCACCTACTGATATTGTTCTTAGATTTTTTTCACTTGCAATGCATCGAGTTCCACCGGAGTTTCGCGGCCAAACATGTTGACCAATACTTTGATTTTTCCACGTGAACTGTCTACCTCGCTTACTTTTCCTTCGAAATTCTTGAACGGACCATCAACGATTCGAACAGGTGCGTTTACCTCGACATCGATCTTGTGAGTCGGGTCGTCCACATTCATTCGTTTGGTAAGCGACAGCATTTCTTTGGCATCAATTGGAGTAGGAGTAGTTCCTGTTCCAATAAATCCTGTAACGTTTGGAGTATTTCTGACTACGTACCATGAGTCATCAGTTACCATCATTTCAACGAGCACATATCCTGGGAAGATTTTTTCTTCCACCACCGTTCGTTTACTGTTTTTGATCTTGATCTTTTTTTCTTTTGGCACTAAAACTTGAAAGATTTTATCTTGCATATCAAAAGATTCGATACGCTGTTCGAGATTGTGCTTTACATTTTCTTCGTATCCGCTGTAGGTATGGATTACATACCAGCGTTTTCCGAGATTACTGTGCTGCTTTGCCATAGGATAAAAAGGCTTGAAATGGGTAAATATTAGATAAGATTTTGGAGACCGATATTGAAGATCTGGTCGAGGATAGAAAATAATACTGCCATTCCGATACTCATTACGAGTACGATAATAGTATACATGATCGTCTGTCTCTTGGTAGGCCAGCTTACTTTTTTTAATTCAGCGATTGATTCTTTGACGTAGGTAACTAGTTTCATAAAACCTTCAGTATTTTAAAAACGGCTCTGGGCCGATTTGATGGAAATACTATACCATAAATGTGTGCAATATGTCAATATCTAAATAAGTTGGCCTGTATAATCAAGTTTTTTTGATAACTATCACGCCACGTATTTACGTTAAGAACATGTTGATATATCGCCTATACATGTAGGCTCGATCATACGTCTCTTTTTCATTTTTTTGTTCAAGAATTCCCAGATTAATGAAACGATCAATCACTTTTTGAGAACCTACCCGAGAAAAGCCTGTCCAATCCATAATAGTTTTTGTTGAGACAATTGGCTGGTTGTAGAGTTTTTGTAACACTAGAACACCACTTTCTGATTCTCTTTTTGCGAGCGCCTGAATTTTTGTCATATCCTCCTCACGTAATTTAGTTATTTCTTTAGATATAAGAATTGAATCATTTGCTGTTTCAATTACCCCATCAAGGAAAAAATTAATCCAGGATTCTGTATCACCACTGTGGTAATCATTAAGTTTTTGGTAGTAGACTTTTTGATATTTTTTAAAATATGAAGAAAGAAATAATACAGGTCTCTCTAACATATTTCGGTGACATAAAAGCATGCTTATGAGCAGACGACCTGTTCTTCCGTTTCCATCGAGAAATGGATGAATTGTCTCAAATTGTGCATGTGTTATTCCAACATGAAGCAAAGGGAGAACACTTTTTTCATCATGTAAAAAATGTTCGAAGTCTCCCAGTACACGCATTATTTCATTTGCTGGCGGCGGCACAAATAAAGCATTAGAGGGCGATGTCCCGCCAATCCAGTTCTGTGTTTTACGAAACTCTCCAGGGTCAGCAAAATGACTTGCTCGTGCACCCGTCATAAGTTGCTCATGTATTTCTCGAATTAGACGCAGAGAGAGTGGGAAATCGGTAAGACGTTCAATTCCATAATGTAGGGCCTTTACATAATACAGAATATCATCTGCATCTGTCTCTTTGGTTGCTACTCCCGCTCCTCTTTCTATTGCATCGACGATTGTTGCTTTTGTCCCCTCTATTTGTGCTGAAGAAGCTGCGTCTTTGGCAACGAACATGGATAGAAAAAAATCCACATCAGGCAGGGTATGAGTTATCCCATCCAATTTTCCAACTAAGCGATCTGCTTCAGCTGTTTTTAGGAGTATTGTTTGAGGAAAGTCAAAAAGGCCTTTTGGCGGAAAAGGGCTAGGAATAAAAGCACTAAAATCTTCCTTTTGTTTAATATTTTTACCAATTTCGATTTTCATATCTAGTTTGCTTCTTTTTATGAATATAAACTATCTTACCACTTAGTTTGTATGTTGTCAAGAGATATAAACTATCTTTTCGTAGGTAGGTATATGTTTGTAATATTTTTTTGGATTAATGTATTCTGTAAATAAAACAACCGCGCAAGCGGTTGTTTTATTTATTAGATATCCAAGTTTTTTACATTCTTTGCATGAGTCTGGATAAATTTTTTTCGAGGAGCAACTTCACTGCCCATCAGGATGTCGAACGTCTCAGCGGCTTTCTCTGCGTCCTCAATCGTGATGCGTTTTAATACTCGGTTTTCAGGATTCATGGTGGTTTCCCAGAGCTGCTCTGGGTTCATTTCTCCCAAACCTTTATATCGCTGCACATTGAGTTTTGGTTTTGCAGTTTTTTCTTCTACTTTTGGAGTTTCAGGTACTATTATTTCACCTTGCTCATCTGTTTCTTCTTCAACTACTTGTAAATCTTCTTCGGTAATACCATATTTTTGTTTATACGTTGCCAAAGCTCCTTCATTGTATATCCAGGTCATTTCTTTTCCTTTCTTGATACTAAATAGGGGAGGTTGTGCTACATAGATGTGCCCCTGGTAGATGAGGTCTGGAAAATAGCGGAAGAAGAGCGTCAGAAGAAGTGTGCGGATATGTGATCCGTCGACGTCCGCATCCGTCATGATAATAACTTTGTGATAGCGGAGTTTTCCGATTTCAAACATTTCACCAATGTTTGTTCCCATTGCGATAATAAGAGACTTCAATTCATTGTTGGTAAGGATTTTATCCAATCGTGCACGTTCTACATTTAATACTTTTCCACGAAGCGGTAGAATTGCTTGTGTATTACGATCGCGACCTTGTTTTGCAGAACCTCCCGCCGAGTCTCCCTCTACAATATAGAGTTCACAGTTTTCTGGTTTTCTGCTCGAACAGTCAGCAAGTTTTCCGGGAAGGGTAAATCCTTCGAGTGCACTTTTTCGAAGCACCGTATCTCGGGCCATTTTTGCTGCAGCACGTGCTTTTGCAGCGATCAAGCATTGACCGATGATTGCTTCAGCGTCTTTGGGATTTTCTTCGAGGAAGATAGTGAATTGTTCAGAGAATACTGATTCTACTGCTGGTTTTACTTCAGGATTTCCCAATTTTGCTTTGGTCTGTCCTTCGAATTGAGGGTTTGGAATTTTTACCGAAATAATAGCAGATAATCCTTCACGAACGTCTTCTCCTGATAGATTCGGATCTTTTTCTTTGAGTATGGTTTTATTTCTTGCGTAGGTATTGAGGGTTCGAGTGAGGGCAGTTCTGAATCCAGATACATGCATACCACCATCTGGATTGATGATGTTATTTGCGAATGCATGGAGTGATTCGGTGAAGTCGCCGGTATATTGGAGTGCAATTTCAACGATTACGTCTTCTACTTTTTTTTCTGTATAAAAAATGGTCTCGTGTTTGGGTTCTTTGTTTTTATTGATGTGGCGGATATAACTCTCGATTCCACCTTCAAAAAAGAATTGATGTGTATTCTTTATGAATGGAAGCGCTGTTTTGTCTTTCTTTTTTTCTTCTTCGCTTCTCTCATCAATAATAATAATTCGGACTCCCTTGTTGAGGTATGTTTGCTGGCGTAAGTGGTCAACAATATATTTCCACTCAAAATCTATGGTTTCAAAAATACTGTTGTCTGGTCGGAATGCAATCGTGGTTCCGGTGATTTTGGTGGTTCCTACAGGCTTTACTTTTCCTTGAGGATTTCCAATTTTGTATTTTTGTTCCCAGATTTTTCCTTCACGGTGAACGGTGGCGGTAAGATCGGTTGAAAGTGCGTTTACAACAGATACACCTACACCGTGTAGACCTCCAGATACTTTATATCCTCCATCTTCTTCACCAAATTTTCCTCCGGCATGGAGAGTAGAGAGTACGAGTTCGAGTGCACTTACTTTTTTTATAGGGTGAGGATCTACAGGAATACCACGCCCATTATCAGTAACCTCGATCCAGTGATCGGGGAGGAGTTTGATCGTAATCTGGTCACAGTGACCAGCCATGGCTTCATCAATCGAGTTGTCTACGACTTCCCAGATGAGGTGATGAAGACCGGCTGCACCGGTGGAACCGATATACATACCTGGACGTTTCCGGACTGCTGCCAGACCTTCAAGAACCTGGATATTTTTTGCACTATATGATGAATTTACTTTTGCTATTTTTGTCATAGACCACAGATTTTAATTTCACTCCTGCCTGCCGGCAGGCAGGGATTTCACAGATAAATACAAATACTTTGGTGGCTAGTTTAGCATACGCATACCCGAAAGGCAAGCTTACTTTGAATAAGGCTGAATAATAAAATGTTCAGTAAAATTGAAATTTTGTGTTATACTAATATACATTATGCAGTATAAAAAATCCTCATTACTTAGTCGCTACCAAGATCCTACGGGAGAATTTTCGAATCAGTCTTTGCAGATGGCTACATGGTACGCACGACATCAGTATAGGCTCAAGAAAATTTTGGTGACATTCTTGGTTGTGTGGAGTGCTGTGACACTTGGTACGAGTTTGTTTTTTGTGGGCAAGTATTTTGTTTTTGATTATTCGAGAGATCAGGCAAATCTGAAGAATTTATCTTTTTCGTATATTTCTCCTGAAGTTATTGAACGCTTTGAGCCAGAACCTCTTGCTTTTACCTCTCCACAAATATTTTCAGGTATCGAGAATCGGTATGATTTTCTCGTTACTGCGGGAAATCCTAATGATGCGTGGATTGCAACGGTACGTTATCGATTTGAATATGCGAATGGGGAAACAGCCGAAGCCGAAATGGTACTTTTGCCAAAGCAAGAATGGCCACTTGCGATTTTTGGACATGTTGCAGATACTCGACCAAGCTCTGCTGATTTCCGTGTACTTTCAGTTTCGTGGAAGCGTATTGATCCGCATCTGATCCCTAATCCTTCGTCATATATCATGGAGCGTATTGATGTATCTGTTGATGGTTTTGTGTATAGACCTGCATCCGCACTATCGGGGCAGGGGATTCCGACGGTAGAATTTGCGATTACCAATCATTCATTGTTTGATTATTGGGAATTTTCAGGTGTGGTTGGTTTTATGCGGGGAGGTGAAATTGTGGGTTATTCACCTATTGTAGTTTCTCAACTTAGGGGCGGAGAAACGCGCATGGTTTCGCTTGGTGTTCTCTCTTTAGTTTCCTCGATCGATTCGGTTACCTTTGTTTCACGTGTGAATGTGTTTGATCCAGGTATTTTCATGACGAGATGATTGACTTAAGTAAGTTTTTTAAACTAAGACGTTTGCATTTTTTAGGGTCTTACGATACAACATACATGGAACACGACATAAAATAACATTCGAATTGATCGTGTATGTTGTTCCATGAATCGTGTATCGTTTTTTATTCGTATGATTAATTTTTTAACCAAAACATTTAGAGGTTACGACGTGATTCTTTTGTTTACTGCAATTGTACTGTCATGTATCGGACTTGCGGCAATCTATAGTGTAGATTTGTCTCGTGGAGAGGGGCTTTCATTTTTTTCACGACAAGTTTTGGCATTGGGAATCGGGCTCGCCGGACTTATATTGTTATCGAGATTGCACATTACCTTCTATGAAGCGCATTCGCGCGTGATTTATATTATTGCCTTTGCTCTTTTAGTATTGGTTTTGTTTTTTGGGACCACGATTCGTGGAACGACAGGGTGGTTTCGTTTTTTTGGATTTTCATTTCAGCCTGCTGAATTTGCAAAAATTGCGTTGGTTATTTTTCTTGCCTGGCGGATCGATCGGCAGGCGAGACGGTTCCAAACTTGGCAGTTTCTTTTGGTTATGACTATCCTCACGGGACTTTTGGCAGGCCTTATTATGCTTCAGCCAGACCTTGGGTCTTCGATGATTCTCGTTGGAGTATGGTTTGGTATGATGCTTCTAGCGGGAATTCCCAAACGCTATACCTTTGGGCTTGTTTTTGTGGGAGTTAGTGTTATTGTGATTTCATGGTTTTTCTTATTTCAGGATTATCAGAAAAATCGTGTCTTAACCTTCCTTAACCCTGAGCGAGACCCATTAGGCTCTGGATATAATGTGACTCAGTCGATTATTGCCATTGGAGCGGGTGGTATATTTGGTCGAGGATTGGGGTTTGGTTCACAGAGTCAGCTGCATTTTCTTCCTGAAGCCCAGACCGATTTTATATTTGCTGTTATTGGGGAAGAACTTGGGTTTGTAGGTACAACTCTTCTCCTGATACTATACGCGGTACTTCTTTTTCGCCTAGCAGTGATTGCTCATCAGGCTAGGGGAGAGTTTGCTTCTTATATTGCTCTTGGTATTGCTCTTATCTTTCTCCTGCAAGTAACTATCAATGTGGGGGCTGCGATTGGACTTTTACCGGTAACTGGTGTTACATTACCTCTAGTGAGCTATGGAGGCTCGTCACTTATTATCAATCTTCTTCTTATTGGAGTCGCTGAGAGTGCTGCTCGAGCGAGTAGGCGCACGCTCTTGACTTGAGTCTATTCATTTGCTATAGTATTTCAGCTTTGTATGGGTCAACCAGCACCACAATTTTCTCTTGACTCGCTTCGTTCCCACTTCAAAGTAATGCGAGAATGTCCTGTATGTACTACGGGTTTTGAACCGGAGCAGATTCGTACAGTCGAGAGTGTCAAAGGATCTCATGTACTGCACGCAACTTGTTCTATCTGTTCAAACTCGCTTATTTTCCTTGTCGGAAGCACTCAGCTCGGCATTGGGCTTATCGGAATGGTATCTGATTTGAGCTTTGATGATAGTGTGCGATTTCGACGGAAAGAATCTTTGACCGAGGATGAACTGATCGAGTGCTATCAAGCACTGGGAGAAACTTCAGTCCTCAAACAATTACTTGGAAATTAATTTTTTATATATTTTTCACCTGTTTACTGTATTTATATGACGTATTCACTTACACTCAAAAATCGCCCAGCAAAAAAGCTTGCTGAATTACGCCTTGCAGGACTTTTGCCAGGAGTAATGTACGGACCACATCGAGAACCGATGCCTGTGTCTGTTTCATTGATTGACTTTAGTAAATTACATACGACTGCCGGAGAATCTAGTCTGATTGATGTTATGATGGAAGGTGCAAAAGATTCGGTAAAAGCGCTTATCCAGGATGTACAATATGACCCAGTCAAAGGATCGTTGATTCACTTTGATCTTCTTGAAATCAACATGAATGAAGAGATGACTGCAACAGTACAGCTCGTATTCGTGGGTGAAGCTCCTGCGGTAAAAGAACTTGGTGGAACACTCATGAAACCACATGGAGAAGTACAGGTAAAATGTCTTCCTAAAGATTTGGTAAGTCAGATCGAAGTTGATTTGAGTGTATTGAAGTCTTTTGAAGAAGCGATATTTGTAGAAGATTTGAAATTACCGGCAGGACTCACTGTTGTCGATAGCAAAGAACAGTTGGTAGCCAAAGTCACTCCTCCACTTTCTGAAGATGAACTCAAGGCAATGGAAGCGGTCCCAGCTGCAACTCCTGCACTTGAAGAAATCGAAGTTGAAAAGAAAGGAAAGAAAGAAGAAGATGCAGAAGCAGCTTCTGCCGACAAGAAATAATGAACTATCAAAAACCCTGGATAACACATCCAGGGTTTTTAAACTCCAGAACAGTATTCGCGTCTAACTCTTAAATACGTTATACTGCATTCTATTAGCTTATGAAATTTCCTCAATTTTTTATTGATAAAAAAGAAATCACTGCGCTTCATATTGCTTCAGGAGCACTGATTATTTCGGGGATTGCCTTATTGGTGTGGTTTTTTGTGCACGCGAATTATCGAAGTTCACATTTTGTAGACGATAGTGAAATTATTCCAGACGAAGCACGAATACTTTGTACCCCACGTGTAATTGATGGAGTGTGTGTCACTCCCGGGCAAGAGAAACCCAAGCTTGTTGCAGTCATGATCGAGAATCATCTAGATGCTCGACCTCAGTCAGGTTTGTCTCGTGCGGCAGTAGTTTATGAAGCACCTGTAGAAGGAAATTATTCCAGGTTTATGGCAATATTTCCTCTTGGTGAGGAAGTGGATAAAGTTGGACCTGTTAGAAGTGCACGGCCTTACTTCCTTGATTGGGCACGCGAATTTGGAAAACCAATGTATATGCATGTAGGAGGATCTCCTGATGCTCTTCAAGAACTTCGGAGTATTACGTATTTTGATTTTAATGAATTTTCTCGGGGTAGTTATTTCTGGCGCAGTCGCGATCGTTATGCACCACATAATACCTACACTTCGAGTGAGCAGTGGGCTCGTGGTTGGGAAGATTTTGGTTCTGAGGAGTTTGCTGTTTCAGAAGAAAGTTGGTTGTACGATGAGGTAGTGCCGTGCACCACTGATTGCACTACGTCGATTGTTGCTTCATTTGCTCCGCCTGTATATCGAGCAGAATGGAAATATTCAACTACGACTGAAAAATATACTCGCTATCAATTGAATAAACCACACGTAGATCAAGATGGAACGCAGATTAGTGCGAATACACTCGTCGTGCAGTATGTAAAAACCGTAGTTTTGGATGCTGAACTTCGAATTGAAATGGACACAGTGGGCGAGGGAGTTGCCATCGTATTTACCAAAGGAAATAAGGTCGAAGGTACGTGGAAGAAAACAAGTAGAGATAGTAAAACGAGATTTTATGATTCTAATGGAATAGAAATTCCATTTACTCCAGGAAAAATTTGGATTGAAGTAGTGAATCAAATAGGTGATGCGGAGTGGAAGTAAAAAAAAGATATAAAAAATACCCGGTCATACGACCGGGTTTGTTTTTTTGAATGGAAGCCACAGCGCTCGAAGCCGTGGCCTGACTGCTAGTTTTCGTACAGCGGCGGATCAACGTAAGACTGAACGTCGATTCCTCTCGAAGCGTCTGTTGTCACGATTACATGATCGGGTTGAACTTGGAGAGTCCCACCTATTGCCTTCATGAGTGCTGTGATTGCATCTCTCCTAGTTGTTGAGTTGTACTGCTCAGTGAATATCACTTCGATTTCGTACCCTCCGATGTTCACCTTACGAACACCTTTGATTTTGAGTAGTGCTCGGATGAGTTCATCTCCTTCAGGTATACATTCCGTCAGCTGTTCCTCGAGACGCTTCTTGCTCGCTCCTTTCTTGATCTCGAGAGGTCTGTCGGTCAGAGGGATGTTCAGGGTGTAGGTGAGTACCTTGGGTTGCTCGTTTACATCAGCGCGGGATTTCATTTTTTGTTCCACTTTTGTTGGTGTTGCGGTGCTTTACTCAATCGAGTCTTTGAGTTAAGTCAAAGAGACTTATATCGTGAATATTAGGATTTGTCAATCGTGAATGATGTTTTAATCACACGATCATTTCCCATTCCATCTTTGATTACTTCTATTTTTGAGTTTGGAAAATTACTTTGAATGTAATGAAAAAGTTTAGTTGTTTGTGATGGGTCAATTTCAAAAAAAGTGGTAAGTGGTAATTTGTAAGTGGTAAGCAATTGTTTGGTTTGTTCTAGTAATTCTTTATATAATTTTAATCCATCGTCTTCTGCAACAAGAGCTGAAATTGGCTCGTGTTGGATGGTGGGTTCGGTATCAAATTGAACTTGCGTGAGGTAGGGGAGATTGGCAGTAATTATCAATAAACAATTATCAACGAACAATGAATTTTTTATTATTGGCTCTAGGAGATTGCCGTGGAGAAATGTGATGTCTACTTTGTGGAGTGCTGCATTTTTGCGAGCGATTTTAAGTGCAGGTTTGGAGATGTCACTAGCGAAAGACTTTAAGACTTTAAGATTGGAAGATTTAAGAATTGAGATGGGAATACATCCACTACCTGTACCAACATCGCATAAAATAATATTACGATCTTTTAATCTTTTATTTTTAATCTCCGTAATTACTTCTTCTACCATTACTTCAGTTTCTGGACGAGGAACAAGTGTGTATTTGTTTACCAAAAAATCGAATCCGTAAAATCCTTTTTGTCCAGTGAGATGAGCGTAGGGGATTCCTTGTGCACGTAGGCGGATGAGGCGATTGATTTTCCAGTTTTGTATTCGGGTGACATGGTATTCTGGATGTGCAATTATAAATTCACGAGGCTTTTTGAGTACGTGCGCGAGTAGAATTTCTGCGTCAAAGCGGTCTATTCTTTGTATAGCTTTTTTGAGTAGTGTAGAAAATTGGCGAGTCATAGAAAAATAAAGATTATAAGATTGTAAGATTTATTATAACCAATCTTTTAATCTTATAATCTTTTAGTTTTAGTATTATGAGTCGAGTTGTTTATATTCTTCAGTGCGAATCGCGTGTATTACAGGCTCCACATTTCCATTCATAATTTCTGGAATATTATTCCAGCTTTGGTGAATGCGATGATCGGTAATACGGTCTTGAGGAATATTGTAGGTGCGGATTTTTTCACTGCGGTCGCCAGTTCCAATTTGGCTTTTGCGTTTTGCATCAAGCGCTGCTTGTTTCTTTTCCCGCTCCATTTCATAGAGACGTGCACGGAGTACATTCATTGCTTTGATTCTGTTTTGTATTTGTGATCGCTCGTCTTGGCATTGTGCTACGAGCCCACTCGGGATGTGGGTGATGCGGACTGCGCTGTAAGTCGTGTTTACACTCTGTCCACCTTTTCCGCCTGCGCAGAACGTATCGATTCGAAGATCGCTCGGATTGATTTCTACTTCGGCTTCTTCTATTTCAGGTAATACAGCAACGCTCGCTGTCGAGGTGTGGATTCGTCCGCTTTTTTCAGTTTCAGGAATACGTTGTACACGGTGTACACCCATTTCATATTTCATGTCTTTGTATACATTTTGTCCTTCCATTGAGAATATAACTTCTTTGTATCCGCCGATTCCGATTTGGTGTTCATCAATTAAGAATGTTTTCCATTTTTTGTTTTCTGCATAGCGCATGTACATACGAAGTAGGTCGCCTGCAAATAGAGCGGCCTCATCTCCACCAGCTCCGGCACGGATTTCAACAATAACGTTCTTTTTATCCATTGGATCAGTCGGTCGAGTTGCCTCAGCAAGTGTTTTTTCGAGTAGCTCTCTTTGTGTGATAAGTGTGGGAAGTTCAGACTCCGCAAGATTTGCGAGATCAGGATCTTCCTGTGCTTTTATGAGCGCTTCGTATTCTCCAATTGTTGATTCAGTTTTTTCCAATTCAGTAATATACTCTACTGTAGAACGGAGCTCATTATATTCTTGAGATACTGATTTTAGTTTTTTTTGATCACCAAGAATGGTAGGATTTTGCAGATCTGCTTCGAGTGAAAGATATTTTGTTTTTAAGTCGATGTATTTTTGTAGCATACTAGGTAAGTCGAAAGTCGGAAAGTCTATAAAGTCGAAAGGAATTAAAATTACGTTTAGATTCCGTGAAATTCTGTTCGATCCGTATTCTATTGAGCTTTAGTATAGCGGTAATTAGTAAACAAAAACAGGCCTAAGATGACCTGTCTTTTTAATTACGATAGCTAGGCTGCTTTTGGTTTTGCGTCTTCTTTTGCTTGTCGTGCAGTTGCGCGTGCAGCAGTTTTTACTTTCTTTCCTTTGCGAGTTTCTGCAGCAGCTTTTTGTCTTTCTGCTTTTTCTTTGAATTTTTCTACACGGCGAGCAGTGTCTACAAATACCTGCTTACCGGTGAAGAAAGGATGAGAAGCAGATGAGATTTCAATATTGATTTCGTAATGTTTTACACCATCAATTTCTCGGGTTTTTTCCGATTTGAGGGTCGAGGTGGTGATAAATTCAGCATTTCCTGAATTATCGATAAATACCACGGGGTGTACGTCTGGATGAGTTTTTTGTTTCATACCTTTTTCAAATCAAATAATAGTAAGCCGGAGTATATCAGTAGACTGTTAGATTGTCAAGGATTGACAGAATGTCAAAAATATACCATATTTATCACGGATTTTGTCCCTATGTCTCGGTAGGTGCCTCGATAAGGTGGACAATAAACAAGACGGAGTGTTTCCATGAAGGATCGGATGAAGATGGTACTCGTGCGTGCGGTCGATTCGTTGACCAGTCTCAAGGTTAGACTCGAGCAGTTCTCGAAGAGAGCTGGTGACCGTGCTGAACAGGTTGGTCGGGAGCTTGGCTTCAAGGTGGGTACGTTCGCCAAGACCAACCTCAAGCGCACTCGTCGGCAGTAGTCTTCGGATTCTGGAGATCGATTCCTGGCTTGCTAGGATTGAGCTCTATCCGTTGACTCTGGCCCCGCAACTCATGCGGGGCTTTGTATTGTATGTCTTAGGCATAGTTGACAAAATCATTTCTTTCTTATACACTCTACACACTTTTATTAATCCCTTAGCCGAAGCATATTTTCCTCTGGTGGCCATTCCACTGGGCGCTTCGAGCGAGGTTAAAGGAAAATGTTTATGAAATACCCTAGCATTCTCGAAATGCTCCAGTCTGGAGTTCACTTCGGACACAAGAATTCACGATGGCATCCGAAGATGAAGCCATTCATCTTTACGGAGCGCAATCAGGTGCATATTATTAATCTTGAGGAGACTGAGAAACAGTTGAAAGAGGTGTTGCCTCTCGTTAAAGCAATGGCTGCAGAAGGCAAGAAGATTTTGTTTGTAACTACGAAGCCTCAAGCACGTGAAATTGTAAAAGCTGCTGCGCTTGATTGTAACATGCCATTTCTTACTGAGCGATGGCTTGGTGGAATGATTACTAATTTTTCTGAAATCAAAAAACTTATTCGCCGCTACGTGGAAATGAAGGACAAACAAGCAAAAGGCGAACTCGGACATTATACTAAAAAAGAACAGCTTGAGATCGCAAAAGATCTTGAGAAAAAGGATGGATATTTGGGAGGTTTGGCTACACTTACTCGTATGCCTGACGTCATCTTTATCCCTTCAATGCAGCGAGAAAAAACTGCAGTAACCGAAGCAAATAGCATGGGAATTGAGATTATCGGAGTGTGTGATACTAATGCAAACCCTGATAAAGCTACCTACGTAATCCCTGCAAATGATGACGCAGTCAAGTCAATCGAAATGATTGTAGGACTCGTTCGTGATGCGATCAAAGAAGGTAATGTAGAATTCGAAAAAGCAAATGCAGCACGTATTGCCGCACAACCAAAACCGGTAGTAAAGAAAAAGGTTGAAGTTGAAGCAGCGCCTGTAGTGATTGCAAGTTCATAAATTCCTCTTCGATAGTATATATTTTTGGTGTATACTATTAACACTCTTTTCTTTTAAATTTTTGTTTTATGTCTATTACCGCTTCTGACATTGCAAAGCTTCGCGCGCAAACTGGCGCTGGCATTCTTGATTGTAAAAAAGCTCTTGAAGAAACAAATGGGGACTTCGAAGCAGCAATTGACTGGCTTCGCAAAAAAGGTGCTGCCAAAGCTGCAAAACGTGCTGATAAAATAGCTGCTGAAGGAAAAATTTTTACGTATCTTCATGGTGCTGGAAAAATTGGTGTCATGCTTGAGCTCAACTCTGAAACAGATTTTGTTGCGGGAAATGAAAAATTTGTGGAGCTTGGACAAAGTATCGCGCTTCATATTGCTGCAATGAATCCTAAATATCTTTCACGAGAAGAAGTGTCTGCAGAAGATCTTGCTCGCGAATCTGCAGTATACCGTGATCAGTTGGTAGCTGAAGGAAAACCAGCGGAGATGATCGAGAAGATTTTGGTGGGTAAAATGGGGAAATATTACTCTGAAGTTTGTTTGCTTGAGCAGTCGTTTATCAAAGATGAAGAAAAAACGATTGAACAGCTTTTGACTTCTGCAACTGGTGAAATTGGGGAAAAAATTAGTTTGAGACGTTTTGCGCGATTTGAAGTAGGTGAAGGAATCGAAAAGAAACAGACTGATTTTGTGGCAGAAGTACAGGAACAAATGGGGGCGTAAAATTGGAAAATCAAAAAATAAAGAGCAAGGGAAACCTTGCTTTTTTGATTTGGAAATGGTACAAGTGTGCGTGTCATCCAATCACAACTGATAAGGAGAAACTGTCGATGACAGAAGCTATAATGGAAAAGTCTACGTCTCAAGCTCTGCAGAAGAAGTCAGCGAGTTGGGCCAGGTTTACGATACACATGGTGATCGTATTTCTCGCCTGCTTTCTCGGCCACCTTCAAGTTGAGGATCCTATCAAGCGGTGGATTACGGTCGGTCTCTGCTCCCTGATCATGGTTCTTGATCAGATTCGCTTCAGGTTTCCGATATTTTCGAGGGCGAATGCGTGGCTCGTCACCAAACGCGTACTTCGTCCCGAAGAAGAACATGCAATTTCGACTGCGACACAGCTCGCAGCAGTCATCGGTGTGCCGCTTCTCTTCCAGATTCCCATCTGGATTCTCGTTCCTGCGGTTGCTACCTTTGCTGGTGGTGATGCATTCGCTCGAGAGATTGGTAAGCGGAATCCATATGCTAAGAAGTTCTGGAAAGGGGGCGACAAGACCTGGATCGGATTCTGGTCGTACGAAGCTTCAGGTCTGTGTATTGGAATTGGGACCATTGTCCTGAATCAGTCCTTTCCGCTCTATCCGCCCGAGTACTCGATTAGGGTCCTTCTCGCCGGAGTAATTATCATGGTCTTCCTCGGCGCGTTTGCCGAAGTTCTCTGTGAGAAATTACCCAAAGTGTTCGATGATAACCTCGTTGTTCCTGTAGTGAGCGTAATCGCGTTCTGCGCGACTATTTCACTCGGACAATGATGTGATCCTAGCCGGCCGCTACCCTCAGGGGTTCGGTCGGCATTTGCTTTTTATCGCTACCAAGTGTCTCTACTTGATTTTTTTGGTAATCCATTGTACAACATACGAAACCACGTTCTTTGGGGAGGGTAGGATTATGAGCAAGCATGAGAAGCAATTCTTTGATCAGAAATTTCCTGAGTCACAGCGACTTCCGCGGATTTTTGAGTATAAGTTCGTACCAAACGGGCCAAGCTCGGCAGGATTTCCGCAGATCAGGCTCATGGATTCGAAAAGTGGACAGGTCGGCAGCACTCTTACTGACAATGCTCGTGAGGATTCGGGCTATCGGTTTCACGATGTGATCCATGCTGCTTTCGCAGTGTTTCTCGGCTGGTCCCCGGTAGTTCGAGCATTCTTCCATCGTAAGCGCAAGAACAATCCAGTGATCGATGAGGTCGAGGATGGTGGTCTTGCAATCGTGATCGAGGAAGCGATCGTCCGTTTGTGCTACGAGGAGGCGGAGCATCACCATTTTTTCGAGCACACCACGCATGTCCCTCGTAGACTCTTGCGCTATATCAAACAGCTCACGCGTCGGCTCGAGGTTCGTGAACGCGGCAAGAAGGAATGGAAACAGGCGATTGTTAGTGGATTTGAAGTCTGGCGGCATGTTCGTCGGCACAATGGCGGCACCATTCGTGGAAATCTGGAGAAGCGTACGCTCGAGTTTGTTCCTCTCCTATAACACCGTACCACATATGTCGCATCAGAGGAGCTAGGCACGAAGAGTCGTGCTTTAACCTCTCTGGTGCGATTCTTCATTTACATCTACACCCCCACTCTACCTTGACGAATTGACCTTTTTATGATAGACTGAGTTTATATTAATTCATCCCGATTTATCGGGACCGGACCGCAAAAGACATGCCTGCTGCGCGCCCGATAACGAATGCATGTATGCTATCAAAACTAAAGAAGCAGCGTTTAATTACCAAGTACCAGACTCATGAGGGAGATACTGGTTCTACCGAGGTACAGATCGCTATCCTTACTGCAGAAATCGAGGAATTGGCGTCACATTTGAAAACACACGCAAAGGATCACTCAAGTCGCCGTGGTTTACTCCGAAAAGTAGGAGAACGTCGCAGATTGCTCAAGTATTTGCAGCGTGAAAACATGGCTTCATATGAACAGTTGGTGGTGAAACTTAATTTGAAACAAGCAAAACAGTTTATTGAAATAGAAAAAATCGAAGATGAAGAAGAAGTAGAAGTAGAAACACATGAAGAACCAGAAAAAACAGCTTAACTATAATCCTTTGAAACACCCCGATCAGCGCGTTGGGGTGTTTATTGATGTGCAGAATATGTATTATTCTGCCAAAAATTTATTTCAGCAGAAAGTAAATTTTGGAGCGATTGTAAAGGAAGCCGTAGGAACGCGTAAGCTAATTCGGGCGATTGCGTATGTGGTTCGTACTGAAGCTCAGGATGAACAGCCTTTTTTTGAGGCTCTCTACAATCTTGGGATCGAAACCCGAGAAAAAGACTTGCAGATTTTCAGTAGTGGGATGAAAAAAGCTGACTGGGATGTAGGTCTTGCTGTTGATGCGATCCGTCTTTCTCAGAGTCTTGATGCAATTGTGATTGTATCAGGAGATGGGGACTATTTACCCCTCGTTGAATATTTACGAAGTATGGGTAAGCAGGTCGAGGTTCTCGCATTTGGAGAAACTACCTCGTCACTCCTTCGAGATTCGGTTGATGATTATATTGATATGAGCGAGAATAAGGAAATGTATTTGATTGCCAATTTTCGGAAGCGGATAAAATAAATATTGATTATGCAGATTACTGTGGATGTAGGCTGAACAGGCGATCCATTCCATATTAATCTGTGTAATCAAGTTTAAACCAGTGTTACACATTTATTTAAGGATGATGGTCGGAAGACATCTAGGTCAGTCAAGTCTCCATGTAGACTTTCTCGATCTATCGCCTTCTGATCATTGTTCGCTAATTGTATAGCGACTATGTTACAGCCAAAACAGTGGTCAATTGAGTGGGGTGGTAGAACTCTTACGATTGAGACCGGACGATTTGCACTTCAGGCACTTGCTTCATGTACCGTAAAATACGGTGACACACTTATTCTTGCAACCGTCATGAGAAGTACTGAACCTCGAGATGGAATTGATTATTTTCCACTCATGGTAGATTTCGAAGAAAAATTGTATGCAGCCGGAAGAATTAAAGGTTCTCGATTTATTAAACGAGAAGGTAGGCCAAGTGATGATGCTATTTTGACTGCTCGATTAATTGATCGCGCAATTCGACCGTTGTTTAATGATGCAACGCGCACTGATGTACAAGTTGTGATCACTCCATTGTCAGTAGACGGAGAACATGATGCGGCAATTGTGGGTATGATCGGAGCATCAGCAGTACTCTCTCTTTCGTCAGTTCCATGGAACGGTCCGATTGCTGGAGCTCGTATTGGAATGGATGAGAATGGTAAATTTATTTTGAATGTTACGTCAACACAGATGACTGCAAACTCAATGCTTGATTTGTTTGTTGCGGGAACTCCAGAAAAATTAGTAATGGTAGAAGCTGCTGCGCGTGAAGTTCCTGAGTCAGTGGTGCTCGAAGCTATGAAATGGGGAAGTAAAGAGCTCGGACCAGTGGTAGAACTTATTTCAAAAATTCAAAAAGAAGTTGGAAAAGAAAAAGAAGTACCAACTCCTGGAGAAATGAGTGATGCAGATCGAGCAAAACAAGCGTTCAGAGAATATGTTGCTTCACAGGTGGAAAGTGTGGTATTCAATTCTCCAAAAATTACTCGAACTGATCGATACGGTGCACTCGACACCCTTAAAAAGGGTGGAAAAGAACATCTCCTTTCTTTGGGCTTTGAAGCTGATACTATTAAGAAAGCGCTCAATCAAGTAAAATCATATGTTTCTGAAGAAGTAACTGCTACTATTCTGAAAAATGGTACTCGTCTTGATGGACGATCACTTACTGAAATTCGTGAATTACAAACTGATATTGATCTCATTCCTCGCGTGCATGGTTCAGCTATGTTTATGCGTGGAGATACTCAAGTACTTTCAATCGTAACGCTCGGAGCTCCAGGTGATGTACAGACGCTTGATAGCATGGAAGAAGTAGGAACGAAGCGCTATATGCATCACTATAATGATGCTCCATACACCTACGGAGAAGTTTCTCCCATTCGTGGTCCTGGTCGCCGAGCTATCGGACATGGTGCTCTTGCTGAGCGCGCTCTTGAGCCCGTATTACCTGCACAAGCTGATTTTCCATACACTATTCGTGTCGTATCAGAAGTGATGGGATCAAATGGATCAAGCTCAATGGCTTCAACCTGTGGATCAACCATGTCTCTCATGGCAGCGGGTGTTCCAATCAAAAAAGCGGTTGCTGGAATTGCGATGGGACTTGCATCAAACGAACAGGGTGAATGGAAAGTTCTCACTGATTTACAAGATGTGGAAGATGGTCCTGGTGGAATGGATTTCAAAATTGCAGGAACTGCAGAGGGTATTACGGCAATTCAGATGGATACTAAAACTAACGGGCTTACCTGGGATATTGTTGATACAACGATTGCACAAGCGCGCGTTGCACGACTTGAAATTCTCGGAGTCATGGCTCGCCAAATTTCTTCTGCTCGACCAGACTTGTCTCCATTTGCTCCTCGTATTGTAACGATCTCTATTAATCCAGAGCGTATTCGTGATGTGATTGGTCCTGGTGGAAAAACAATTAATAAAATTATTGATGACACTGGTGTTCAGATTGATATTGAACAAGACGGTCGTGTCATGATTACTTCAAACAATGGTGAGGCAATGAAAAAAGCTGTGGCGATTGTTGAACAATTGACGCACGAAATCACTGCGGGAGAAGAGTATGAAGGAAAAGTTGCACGACTCGAAGACTTCGGTGCATTTATCGAAATTCTTCCGGGCAAAGATGGTCTTGTACATGTGAGTGAAATTGCATGGGAGCGAACCAATAAACCAAGTGATGTGTTGAAACTTGGTGATGTGGTGAAAGTAGTGGTAAAAGAAATTGACAACCTTGGTCGTGTGAATCTCTCAATGAGAGCGCGATTACCAAAACCAGAAGGGTATGTGGAACAGCCACGCGAAGAGCGAAGTTTTGCTCCACGACGTGGTGGAAATGATCGAGGTGGTTCTCGTGGAGGAAGTAGTCGTGGGCCTCGAAGACCATAATGATTTTGAATAAGGAAAACCCCGCCATACGGTGGGGTTTTGACTTTTATGTTATTTTTAAGTATTGTTAGGGCGGGTGAGGTGGATACCGATATCTGTAAGCTGGAGCTCTTCCTTGAGTGACGGCAGTGAAGTGCAACGACTCATATATTGAGGTGTCCATCCCACCCACTTCAATTATTTATACGCCGCAGTGGTGAAATTGGTATACACGCGTGCCTTAGGAGCACGTACCTTCGGGTGTGAGAGTTCGAGTCTCTCCTGCGGCAC
>CAYUTO010000010.1:0-4694 GCA_964447765.1 uncultured Gammaproteobacteria bacterium
TATTCAAATCCGACATACGCTAATAGCTAATGCTTAAAGTAGACGATACTATAGCGTTTCCTGGGGAAAATTGCAAATGTAGCAACTCGCTCTATGCGGGTAATTCAGATAATAAAAAAATCCCTCGAATATACAATTCGAAGGATTTTTATATGGTGGGCATGCCTGGAATCGAACCGGGGACCTCGTCATTATCAGTGACGCGCTCTAGCCAACTGAGCTACATGCCCATAGGACACAAAATACGTGAGAAGAGTATAGCAGAAAATTAATTTTTTGCAAGATTCTCCCTTACTCGTGGGTTTAAGAGGATTCGAACCTCTGACCTCTACAATGTCAATGTAGCGCTCTAACCAGCTGAGCTATAAACCCTTAAAAAAGCTATAGTAGACCACATAATACCAGAAAAAGAGATACAAAGTCAATAATAAAACTCCCCTTTAGGGAGAGTTTTATGTGAAAATAAAATGACTCAAGTTAAATTCCAAGATCATCAATCGCACTCGTATCTACATCACCCAACGAACTTGTGTGAGGCGTATGAGGTGCATGAGGCGCATCTTCTCTCATAGGACTTCTTCGTCCACCTTCTGGTTCATTAATTTTAAGGTTTACTAATGCATTATTCTTCGCACCCACAACCTTGAGCAATGTTCGAATTGCGCGGACAGTATTACCACGTCGACCGATAACATATCCAATGTCGGTAGGTTCTACATCAAGTGTAATAAGAACACCTCGTTCATCTACGGTACGGGTTACTTTTACTTTGTCTGGATGATTGACGATCGCTCTGATAACGAACTCAGTAAATATTTCGTCCTGATGTTCTGCCATATCATGAAAAAATTACAAATAAATAAATGGAGAAACTGTCGACTCCTCTCAAATTCAGAAAGGCAAGTTCTCGAAAATACTTTACCAAAACCAGGTACAATCGTCAATGAGAATAATACTACCTGTCCACAATAAACCCGGTCGAATGACCGGGTAATTGTTTTTGTGTGGTGAAGTAATAGAAGTTTACACCGCAGGAGCTGCATCAGCGACTTTTTTTGCTTCTTCAGCTTTCTTTGTAGCAATTTTAGTCTGTCTTTTTTTGGTAATACTCACAGACATCTTCTTCTTACCTTTTACAATCTCGTTCTTCAAAAAAAGATTGAATATCGTGTCAGAAGTCTGTGCTCCTTTTGAAATCCAGTACTGAACTCGTGATACATCTACCGTAAGCTTTTTTGTAGGATCAAGTGGATTATACGAACCCAAAATTTCGAGACTTCGTGCATGTGGATCTCGTCCTTTTTCAGACACAATCACACGATACGAAGGTCGCTTATTTTTTCCAATTCTCTGTAATCGAATAGTCAACATAATTATATATTCAGATAAAAACTGTCTTAAGTTAGAGCGTTTAGGACGGTTAGTTTCGGCTTCGAGTGTATCACGGCTCAGGCACTCTGTCAAGAGTGTTGCACCCACAGGATCCACTGGGGATTTAGATCTTCACGCTGACAAGCTTACTCACTCCCCCATTGCCCATGGTAACCCCATACAATACATCAGAAGCATGCATAGTCACCCGATTATGCGTGATAATAATGAATTGTGATTGGTGTGCGAGCTCATGTAAGATTTTGGTGAATCGAAGCGTATTTGCCTCATCAAGTGCTGCTTCCACTTCATCAAGTAATACAAAAGGAGAAGGATTGGTATGAAGAATGGCGCACAATAGTGCAATAGAAGTAAGCGTTCTCTCACCACCAGACAATGCAGCAAGATTATTAATTTTTTTACCCGGAGGGCACGCAGTCACTTCGATACCCGCCAACATATTTTTTTTCTTCTGAGTTTTAGCATCATCATCCTCTTCATCAGCTTGTTCAATTGTTTGACTAGCAGAAAGAATGGACTCTTCTTTTTCATCGGGAGCGAGAGCTCCATAAACCTCAGACAATTCAGCCTTACCTCCTTCAAACAAAATTGAAAAATATCGAGAAAATTCTTTTTTGATTTTCTTAAACGCTGTAGAATGTTTCTTTTTCATAAGAACATCAAGTTCCTCAATCATGGTGTATAGATCAGTAGCAGCTTTTTTCAAATCATGTAATTGAGTTTTCAATTGTTCGTACCGAGCATTTGTCTCCTCGTACTCTTTCAACACTTCTTCGTCAATTCCACCGATAAGACTAAGTGTATATTTCAACTTCTCAATTTCAGCTTTTGCATGTTCGAGCGTCATGGTGAGTGGAGGAATACCTTTTTCCTGAATTGAAGCAAACGGTTGTTTGAGTTCAGAATAAATCTCTTCCTCAAGCCCATCACGATGAGTCGTATGTTTTGTTTTTTCAACTTCAAGAGCATGCTTCTGATCCGCCACCTGATTAAGAGACTGCTGTTTCTTCTGCATATCATCCTGAAGTGCAAATACGCGCTTTCGTTTTTCCTCCTCTTCATAATTAAAAGCTTGTATCTTTTCCTGAATACGAGTAATTTCGAGGTCGACTGTTTGTATGTCTGCTTCAAGAACCTCACGTTCAGTAAGAAAACTCTCCATCATGCCACCATACTCTTCTTTCGTCATCGTATGTAATTTCTCCTCACTCGATAATCGAGAAATTTCCGAAGCATTTTCGAGAATTCGTTGATCGAGAGCCGCAAGCGAATGCGATAAAATTTCTGATTCAGTATGAAGCGTAGTTGCAGAAACTCGAATCTGTTCAATTTCTATTTCAAGGGTGGACAACTGTGTTCGAATTCCTGCTGTTTCTTCAGTCACATCGTCAAGAGAAACAATAGGTAGTTGATCTGCTTTTGCAGCGAATGTAAGTCCATGTGTACGTTTATGTCGGAAGCCACCTTTCATTGATCCGCTTGTTTCCATAACATCTCCATCACTCGTTACCATACGTACTTTCCCAATACCAATATGTCTCGCAGTATCAATATTCTCAACAATGAGAGTCGCCCCAAATACGTATGAAAAAATATGATCAAATAATGAATCATGGGTGACGAGATCTGCCGCAAGCCCATGCACTCCCGAGCGAGTTCGAAGAGACTCAATATCATGAGGCAAGTATCGAGGCTTAATTGTATTCAAAGGTAAAAACGTAGCAAATCCTAGATGGTTTCGTTTGAGAAAATCGATACACGCCTCAGCCACCCGATCATTTTCGACGACAAGTGATGCCAAATGTGCACTTGCTGCAACCTCGAGCGCTACGCGATGTTTATCCTCCACTTGTGCAAGCTCTGCCAAAATTCCATACACTCTTCCACCGAATGTTCTCACTGGTTCATTAAGTATTGCATTGACCGCTCGGAGTCCTTCCAGAGAAAAAGAATCCCGCTCACGCACAATATCTCGCATTGAATTTTCAAGGCGAGTTAGTTCTTGTTGTAATAAAATTTTGTTTCGTTGTTTTTCCTCAATCTCACGATTTCGCTCCTGCAGATTAGCGCGAAGTACAATCAATTTTTTTTCTTGTTCTGCTTTATTCAATGCAAGTTCAGTTTCTACCTGCCTAAATTCAATAAGTTTACTTTCAATCCACGCAACATTCTGTTTACCTGCTTTTCCATACTCACCCTCAAGCTTTGCCTGGAGAATCGCTCGTTCTTTTTCTTGTTTATTTTTCTTTTGTTGAATCTCATATAATTCTTTTTGCAAAGATTCAAACACATCACTTCGAGATTTTTCTTGAGCAAATTGTGCAAGTTCAGTCTGGATATGCTGAAGTTCATGAAGTTCGCGTGTATACGAAGCGTCAACTTGTTTCAGCTCTTCTTCTACTCGAATTATTTCTTTCTGAAGTGACGCATACTGAGAACCAAAATATGCTTCCTGTAATTCACGAAGTGTATATTCAACTTCTTGTCGCTGTTCAAGTTTACTCACTTGTCGCTTAAGTGATTTCAATCGTGGCTCGATTTCTACCATGATGGTATCCGCTTGAGTAATATTTTCTTCAGTTCGAGCAAGCTTGAGAGACGCATGATGTCGTTTGATTTGAAATTCTTTAATTCCGACAGCCTCATCAAAAAATTCTTTACGCTCAGTAGGCGATTGCAGAAGTAGTCGATCAATAGTTCCTTGTCCAATCACCGAATATGATCCTTGACCAAATTGCGCACGCGCCAAAAGAATTTGTAGATCAATCAATCGGACTTTACTCCCATTCAAGAGATACTCACTTTCGCCCGAACGATACAATCTACGTGAGATCGCAAGTTCGTCATAAGGCACATCAGCCCGCTTATCCGAATTATCAAGAACCATGGTGACTGATGCCAAACTCATTTTTCCCTTACCATCTCCCCCTGCAAAAATAATATCTTCGCTTTTCTTTCCACGGAGGTTCTTCATACTCTGCTCTCCTAGTACCCACCTAATAGCGTCAGCTACATTACTCTTTCCACTTCCATTAGGTCCGACGATTCCAGTCACTCCTTGGCGCCCATCAGAAAAAGGTTTAGGAAACTCAATAACCGTTTGCTCAGCAAACGATTTAAAACCATTAATTTCAATACGGGTAACAAACATAGAGATCGTCTAAAGTCGTAAGTGAATACCATTTTCTTCGACTTCTGACTGTACGACTAACGTATATTTTCTCATATTCCAAAAATAAAGAAAAGCGCGGCGGGCGGGGGGGGGGGGGGGGGGGGGGGGGGGGGGGGGGGGGGGGGGGGGG